>JADLBP010000247.1 GCA_020847695.1 Planctomycetota bacterium | reverse complement strand
TCGCAGGCGGCGCTCGCGCGCGTGCTCGAGAAGCTCGGCAAGGAGGTCTGGATCGTCAATCCGGATCCGGTCGAGGAGCGTTACGAGTACCTGTCGCGCGAAGTGCGCTTCCGGACGTGGAGCGGCGGCGATCTGCCGGTGCACGATGTCGAGGTGTTCCTCGACTTCTGCGAGCTCTCGCGGACCGGTCCGCTGGAGAAGGTGCTCGCCGCGCACCCGTCGAAGAAGGTGATCGTCGACCACCACCTCTTCCACGGCACGCCGTGGTGGCAAGCCGCGTTCGTCGATTCGCGCGCGGCGGCGACCGGCGTCTTGGTGCACCGGATCGGCCGCGCGCTCGGCGTCGAGCTCGACCGCGTCGCGGCGCTCGGCGTGTTCACCGCGATCGTCACCGACACCGGCTGGTTCAAGTACTCGAACACCGACGCCGAGACGTTGGGGATCGCGAGCGAGCTCGTCACCGCCGGCTGCGAGCCCTCGCGCATCTTCGACTCGATCTACCAGCGCGCGCCGCGCTCGGAGCCGCGCGGGATCGGACGCGCGCTCTCGCGCCTCGAGTACTTCGCCGACGGCAAGCTCGCGGTCGTCGACCTGCCGCGCGCTGCCGCGGGCGAAGAGGACCTCGCCGACACCGACGAAGTGCTCGACATCCTGCGCGCGGTGCGCGCGGTCGAGGTCGTGCTCTTCCTGCGCGAGCAGAAAGACGGCTCGACCAAGCTCTCGGCGCGCTCCAAGACCGACTTCGACGTCAACCAACTCGCACGGCGCTTCGGCGGCGGCGGCCACGCCAAGGCTTCCGGCGCGACGCTCGCCGGCCCGCTCGCCGACGCGCGCGCGAAACTGATCGCCGGCGCGCTCGAGCAGCTCGGAGTCCACGCGGCGAGGTCATGAAGGTCGCGCTCATCTCCGATCTGCATTCCAACCGCGAGGCGTTGGAGGCGGTGTTCGCGCACATCCGCGAACAGGGGCTCGCGAAGATCTACTGCCTCGGCGACGTCGTCGGCTACGGGCCCGAGCCCGAGTTCTGCGTCGATCTCGTGCGCGGCCACGCCGAGCTCTGCTTGATGGGCAATCACGACGAAGCGCTCTTCCGCGACGCTTCCGACTTCAACCCGCACGCCCGCGGCGCGATCGACTACACGAAGGAGCGCATGCAGCCGTCGTGGTACAGCTCGGGCGAGAAGAAGGCGCGTTGGAGCTGGTTGAAGGGCCTGCCGCTCTCTCATACCGAAGGCCGCTTCCTGTTCGTGCACGGCAGCCCGCGCGATCCGGTGCGCGAGTACGTGCTCTCGACCGACGGTTTCCTGAACCCCGACAAGCTCCGCGCGGTGTTCCAGTCGTTCGAGGGCATCGCGGTCGGCGGGCACACGCACCATCCGGGGCTGCACGACGAGGAGTTGCGCTTCCACGGGCTCGGCGGCGCCGAGCGATTGACGCTGCAGCTCCCGGAAGACAAGAAGTGCTTCATCAACGTCGGCTCGGTCGGGCAGCCGCGCGACGGCGACAACCGCGCGTGCTACGCGGTGCTCGAGGAGCGTCAGGTGACGTGGTATCGCGTCGCGTACGACTTCCAGGCGACCGCCGACAAGATCCTGAAGACCGGCGTGCTCTCGGAAGTGCTCGCGCGCCGGCTCGCGCTCGGCAAGTGACGCGCGGCGCGGCTCAGGAGAGCCCGAACGTCTGCCGCAGCACGTGGCGCACGAGCTCGGGGTTCTTGCGCATCCGCCGCAGCGAGTAGGGCTGCCACTGCGGCCCGAACGGCACGTAGACGCGCACGCGGTGGCCGGCGGCGAGCCAGCGAGCCCAGACCGATTCCTGCACGCCGAGCAGCACCTGGAATTCGTAGTCCGCCTTCGGCCGTCGGTGCTTCGAGACGAGCTTGACGAGCTCGTGTCCCATGCCTTCGTCGTGCGTCGCGAACGAGAGGTTGGCGCCGCGCGCGAAGAGCTGGTCGCAGCACGCGACGTACGCCGCGCGGATCGGCTCGGGCTCGGTGTGCGCGATCGCCGCGGGCTCGAGGTAGATGCCCTTGACCATCCGCACTTGCAGCGGGCCGGGCTTCAGCTTCGCGATGTCGTCCGGCGTGCGCTTCAAGCGCGATTGCAGCACGAGCCCGACGTTGTCGAACTCGCCGCGCAGCGCTTCGAAGATCCGCAGCGTCGCGTCGGTGGTCGTGTTGTCCTCCATCTCGACGCGCACGAAGAGTCCGAGTGCCTTGCAGTGCTTGCAGAGCGAGCGGTACTGATCGAGCGCGAGCTTCTCCGAGGTGCGCAGTCCGCAGTGCGTCGGCTTGACCGACACGTAGCAGTCGAGCTTCGCCTTCGCGACCGCGTCGGCGGCGTGCTGGTACTCGCGGATGACCTCGCTCGCTTGCGCTTCGCCGGTGACGTCCTCGCCGAGGATGTCGATGATGCCGGCGTGTCCGCGCGCGGAGAGCGCCTGCAAGCGCGCGATCGCCTCTTCGAGCCGCTCACCGGCGATGTATCGCGAAGCGACGCGCCGCAGCGCGAACTTGGGGACGTGCGGCAGGACCGCGAGAACCGCTTTTTCGGGCCAACCCATGTGGAGGATGCCGCGGGTGTTGGGGCCGTGGGGGAGTCGAGAGCGCGCGATTCTAGGCGTGCCGCGCACGCGGAACAACCGCCGCAGTGCGGGGCGCGCGCGCTTCTCCCGCACTCGTCCGCGGCTACCATGCGCAGCATGGCGGACGCTTCCGAGCTCGCGAACGAAGTGCGCGTGGTGTTGGTGACGGCGCCGGATCGGGAGGCCGCGACCGGGCTCGCCCGCGAGCTCGTCGGCCGGCGCATCGCGGCGTGCGTCAACGTCGTCGACGGGGTCACCAGCATCTATCGCTGGCGCGGCGCGGTCGAAGAAGCGCGCGAGGTGCTGCTGGTCGTCAAGACGACGGCCGCGCGCTATCCGGAGCTCGAACGCGCGTTGGTCGAGCTGCATCCCTACGAGGTGCCCGAGTGCATCGCGCTGCGACCGGAAGCGGTCGCGCCGAAGTACGCGGCGTGGCTCGCGGGCGAGGTCGGCTGAGCCGCCGATGTCGGGCGAACGCGACAGCGTTGGTTCCGACGCGCCCGAGACCGTCGAATCGTCGCCGCGGTTCGTCAAGCGACTCGGTCTGGTGCTCGGGCCGCTGCTCGCGGTGGTGTTGCTCTTCGCGCCCGGCGTCGAGCTCGAGCCCGTGCAGCGCCGCGTCGCGGCGGTCGCGGCGCTGACCGCGACCTACTGGATCACCGAGGCGATCCCGCTCGCCGCGGCGTCGCTGTTGCCGGTCGCGTTGCTGCCGCTGCTCGGCGCGCTCCCGGCGGAGACGGTCGCTCCGCCGTACATGGACGACCTCGTGATGCTCTTCCTCGGCGCGTTCCTGCTCGCGCTCGGGCTCGAGCGGTGGGGCGTGCACAAGCGGATGGCGCTCGCGATCCTGTCGTTCGTCGGGCCGCACCCCGATCGACTGGTGCTCGGCTTCCTCGGCGCGACCGTCTGCCTGTCGCTCTGGATGAACAACACGGCGACGGCGTTGCTGATGCTGCCGATCGGGCTGTCGGTCGCGGGTCGAGTCGAGCCGCGCGGCGATGCGCGCGCCGCGCGCGACTTCCCCGTCGCGTTGATCCTCGCGATCGCGTACGGCGCGACGTTCGGCGGCATGGGCACGCCGGTCGGCACCGCGCCGAACCAGGTGTTCCTCGGGCACTACGCGCGGATGTTCCCGAGCGCGCCGCCGATCGACTTCGGCGCGTGGGTGCTCGGTTGGCTGCCGATGGTGATCGTGTTGTCGCTGGTCGCTTGGTGGCTCCTGACCCGCGGGGTGCTCCGGGTGCGCGGCGTCGCGCTGGGCGCGCGCGAGGCGATCGCGGCGGAGCGCGCGGCGCTCGGACCGGCGGGGCGCGGCGAGCGTTGGATGGCGGCGGTGTTCGCGCTGACCGCCGTGCTCTGGATGACCCGCGGGGACCTCGATCTCGGCTTCGTGCGCGTGCCCGGTTGGTCGCGCGGGCTGTACCTGCTGACCGGCGGCGAGCCGGGTGACTTCGCCGCGCACCGACGCGACGTCACCGACGCGACGGTCGCGCTGACGATGGCGGTGCTCTGCTTCCTGGTGCCGGTCGATCGCAAGCGCGGGGTGCACCTGCTCGACTGGAGCGTCGCGAAGCGCGTGCCCTGGGACGTCCTGTTGTTGATCGGCGGCGGCTTCTCGCTCGCCGAGGCGTTCCGCCAGTCCCAGCTCGACCTCGTGATCGGCGGGGCGCTCGCGCCGCTGTTCGCGGGGGCGAGCGAATGGCAGGTCGTCGCCGTCCTGGTCGTCGTCGTGATCTTCCTCTCGGAGATCACGTCGAACACCGCGACCGCGAACGTGTTCGTGCCGGTCTTCGCGCAGGCGGCGGTCGCGGCCGGTTGGAATCCGCTGACGATCATGGCGCCGGTCGCGATCGCGAGCTCGGGCGGTTTCATGCTGCCGGTGTCGACGCCGCCGAACGCGCTCGCGTACTCGACGCGGCGGGTTCCGATGGCCACGATGGTGCGCGTGGGCTTGATCCTGAACCTCGTGATGGCTTTGCTCGTCTGCGTGTGCTTCGAGCTCTGGGTCCGGCGCCTGTGGCACATCGAACCGGGCCTGCCGGTCTGGGCGCGCTAGTATGCTTGGTCACGCCATGACCGTTCGTCGGCTCTCGTTGGTTCGCGCGGCTCTCGCTCGCGTCGCGTTCGTTTGGGTTTCGCTCGCGCTGGTCGGCGCGAGCTGCGGCGGCGAGCTCCCGCCCCGGCCCGGCACGCCGCCGCAGCACCTGCTGTTGGTCACCGTCGCCGGCCTGCGCGCCGATCACGTCTCGGGAACCTATCTCTACCTGCGTCCGACGACCGCGTGGCCGCTCGAGACCGCGCTCAAGAACGACGGGCAAGCGCTCGCCGTCGACGATCTCTGCGAGCAGGGCGTCGCGCTCGCCGCGGCGTTCGCGCCCTCGCCGAGAGCGCGCGAGTCGCTGCTCGCACTGCACACCGGATTCCCCTCCGTCGTCGTCGACGCGCGGCCGAACGTGCCGACGCTCGCCGAGGCGCTCGCGAAGCAGGGCTTCCAGTCTCGAGCGTTCGTCAGCTCTCGCTCGCTCGGCGACACCGCGGTGCTCGCGCGCGGCTTCGCGACGTTCGAGGCTCGCGCAAGCGATGCCGAGACGCTGGACGCCGCGGCGCAGGCGCTCGCGAAGCTCGATCGGGGCGCGGCGCCGCACGTCTTCTTCTGGGTGCACCTCGACGGCCCGGACGCGCCGTTCGAGCCGCCGGCGCTGCCGCCTCGCGAGGGCGAGGCCGGCGGCGCGATCGACTTCGCGCGCCGCTTCGTCGATCCGCGCTACGCGGGCTCGATCGACGGCTCGCTGTCGACGCTGGAGAAGCTCGAGCGCGGCGAGCTCGAGCTCGCGCCCGCCGATCGCGATCGGTTGGTCGACCTGTACGACGGCGAGGTCGCGGCGACCGCCGGGCTGCTGCGCAACTTCGTCTCCGCGTGGCGCAACGTCGACGGTTCCGGCGAGTTCTTCGACCGCACGCTGCTGGTCTTCGCGGGCACCAGCGGCGTCGATCTGTACGAGCGAGCTCGCGCCGAAGCACGCCGCGGCGCGTGGATCGGCGTCGAGCGCGTGCGCGTGCCGCTGTTCTTCCGCCATCCCGGCTCGCTGACCGGCTCGCGGTTGCTCTCCGAGCAGGTCGAGCTCACCGACGTCGCGCCGACGGTTCGCGAGTGGTTCCTCGGGCTCGGCAGCGAGGACACGCGTCCGCCCGCGGGCGGTCGGTCGCTGCTGCCGCGGTTCGACACGTACGTCGTCCGTCCGTTCGAGTCGCGACCGGCGCTGTCGCTCGACCTCGACCATCGCGCGGCCGCGCTGCGCACCGCGGAGTGGACGTTGCTCTCGGTGACGCCCGCGGGGTCGACGACGCCCGAACTCCGGCTCTACGACCGGCTGCGCGATCCGCGCGAGGAGCAGGACCTCGCCGCGATCAAGCCGGAGAAGACCGCCGAGCTCGCGGCCGAGCTCGAGCGCCGGGTCGCCGCGCTGAAGGCGCCGTGAGCGCGACACGCGACGCGACCGACGCGGGCGAGCGCGCGCTCGACCGTCGCTCGGCCTGGGCTCTCTTCCTCTGCCTCGCCGCGCTGTACCTCGCGACCGCGGTCGGCTTGCCCGACAACCCGGACGCCGAAGTCGAGTTCCAGACGACGCGGTCGCTGGCGCGCGAGCAGACGTTCGCGCTCGGCGAGACGCCGGAGGCGCGGGCGATCGAAACGCTCGCGTTCGACGTCGTGCGCGGCGTCGACGGGCGAGTGTACTCGTGGTTCGGCGTCGGCCAAGCGTTGCTCGCGGTGCCGTTCTACGGCGTCGGTGTGCTCGCGGCGAAGGTGTGGCCGGCGATCCAGGAGCGGCACGCCGCGGACATCGCGTACGGCTTCGCGCGCAGCGAGTACTTCGAGCACCTGTTCGTCGGACTGCGTAACCCGTTGCTCGGCGCGTGGACGTGCGCGCTGGTGTTCCTCGCCGCGCGCCGGCTCGGTGCGTCGCGCGGCTCATCCGCGGTCGCGGCGGCGATGCTCGGCGTGACGACGTACCTCTGGCCGCAGGCGCGTGCGTCGTTGAACGACGTGCAGGCGACCTGGGCGTTCGTGCTCGCGTTCGAGCGCTGGCTCGCGTGGCGCCGGAGCGAGCGCGTGCTCGACGCGGTCCTCTGCGGCGCCGCGGCGGCGTGGGTGGTGTTGACGCGCGTCGCGCTCGCCCCCGCGGTGCTGGTGTTCGTGCTCTGCATCCTCGTCGAGCGAGCGCGCGCCGGGCGTGCGGTCGCGCTCTCGACGCAGGCGTTCGTCGCGGCGTTGTGCGGCGGCGCGGCGCTCTTCTGCGGCGCGAACCAGGCGCGCTTCGGGCGGCTGTTCGAGACCGGGTACGGTCCGATGCTCGAGGCCGGCACGTTCTTCTCGTACCCGTGGTACTCGGGGCTCGCGGGGCTCGTGATCTCGCCTGGCAAGGGCGTGCTCTGGTTCGCGACCGGAGTCGTGATCGCGATCGTCGGTTGGCGGAGCCTCGAGCGTCGCGTCGCGCTCTGCGTGCTGCTGGTCGTGATCGCGGTCTTCGCGCCGGTGGTCCCGACGCAAGCGTGGCACGGCGCGTACACGTTCGGGCCGCGGTACGTGCTGCCCGCGGTCGCGCTCGCGTGGATCGGCGTCGCGCCGGTGCTCGAGCGCGCGTGGCGTTCCGCGTCGCGGCCGGCTCTGCTCGCGCTCGCGGGGCTGTTCGCCTTCGGCTCCGCGGCGACCTGGGGCGGCGTCGCGGTCGACACGATGACGCACCTCGACCTCGCCGCGCAATGTGCTCGCGAAGCGTGGCCCGACATCGCGGGGAAGGACGAGCGCGAGCGCGACGAGGCCCGCTTCGTCGCGTTGCAGTGGGACCTGCGCTTCGCTGCGCCGTTCGCGCACTGGCGGATCCTCGCGCACAAGGTCCGCGAGGGGAACGAGTTCTACACGCCGCGCGAGCTCTTCGGCCTCGACTCCGAGAAGGTGGTCCAGCCCGGCCACGCCCGCGAGGAGGGCTTCCGCCACCTCGCCTGGGTCGACCTGTCCCAGCGCCTCGGCGGGGTCGTCTGGCCGGTCTGGGCGCTCCTCGCCGGGCTGTTCGGCGCCGGGGTCGCGCTCGCGCGGTCGGTTTCGCGCCCGGTTGGGACGGGTGCCAGCCGCCGCTCAAGCCCGACGCCCGCCTCTCCGAACTAGGGGCGGGGAGTCGAAGTCTTTGCGCGCCCATGTCCTGTTCGCGGCCGGGGTCCTCGCGCTCGCCGTCTCGGCGGGAGCGGGCGAGCGTTCGTCTGCCGATGTCGAGGTGCGTTCGGAGTGCTTCGCGCTCGAGCTCGATACCCCGGTCGAAGGCTCGCCGCAGCACGTCGGCTTGGCGAAGCTGACCCGCACCGCGGTGGGGTCGGACACGCTGCTCGAGTGGGACCTCTTCTTCGCGACCGAGAACGTGCGCGTGCTCCACGTCGAGCGTTTCGGCGCGGACGGCGCGAAGCTGGTCTGGCGCGAGCTCTCCTCGGGCCGCGGCCGCACCGTGCTCGCCGAGCTCGGCCTCGACGCGACCACGCTGCGGGTCGTCGATTGGTCGAGCGAGCGCGAGCGCGAGGACGTCCACGTCGACGCCGAATGCCTGTTGCCGCTCGCGCACCTCGAGCTCGCGCGCCGCGGCGAGCTCTGCGACGGGCTGCAGCGCGTCTTCGACCCTCTGACGCGCGCGCTCGAGCCGCTCTCGACCGACACGCGCTTCGAAGCGGTCGCGCTTTCCGCGGAGGACGACGCAACGGGCGGGGAGTGCCTGGAGTCGTGGAGCCTCGAGCGCGAGGTGTCCAGCGTCCGCGCCGACGGCACCCACGCTTGGTCGGCGCGGTTCGTCGGCGACGAGCTCCAGCTCTACCGTTGGCAGGCAGGCGGCCTGGTCGCGCGTCGCATCGAAACGGGCGACTACGAACGCGAGCTCGAGAGCCTGGCGCCGGACGTCGGCGAGTCGCCGACGCCGTTGGCGCATGTGAAGAGCGAGTGAAAAGGGCGAGCGCTGCGGCACCCGCCGGGGCCGGGGTGGTTCGAGGTGCGCCCCCGGCGTATCCTCTTCGGCCGCTCGTCGGACCCTCTTCCGCGCATCGCACCCCGCATGACCACGCGCCTCGCTCGGCCAGGTACGCGGCGCCCCCGGCGTCGGGCTTTCGAACTGTCGATCGGGTTGCTGGCGGCCGCTCTGGGCGCCTTCGCGGCGTGCCGGACGCCCGAGGAGTACCGCGCGGACGCCGACCAGGCGGCCTACACGATCCTGACGCAGCGTCGCGAGGCGCTCGGGTTCGTCGAGCGGCCGTTCTCGATCGAGCCGCAGCCGGGCAGCCTGCGACAGCGCGTGCTCGACGGCGAGCTGCAGACCGTCGGGCCGCTCTCGCTCACCCAGTGCCTCGACATCGCCGCGGAGAACAGCCGTGAGTTCCAGGACCAGCGTGAGAGCCTGTACCTGTCGGCGCTCGATCTGACGCTCGAGCGTTGGGCGTTCGACACCCAGTACGGCGCGGGGCTCTCCGGGCTGCTGTCGGGCACCGGGTCCGCGGATTCGGCGTCGCTCGGCGCGTCCGGAGGCCTGACGCGGGCGCTCGGCACCGGCGCGAAGGTGATCAGCGACCTCGGGCTGACCCTGACGCGCGACCTCGCGCGCGGCGACGGCTGGGACCTGACCAGCGGCCTCTCGTTCGCGCTGACCCAACCGCTCATGCGAGGCGCGGGCGCGAGCATCGTCGAGGAGCCTCTGACGCAGGCGGAGCGCAACGTCGTCTACGCGGTGCGCGACTACGAGCGTTTCCGCCGACGCTTCGCGATCGACGTCGCGGGCCGCTTCTACCGCCTGCTGCAACAGGCGGACACCGTCGCGAACGAAGAGAGCAACTACGCGAACCTGCAGCTCTTGCGCGAGCGCAACGAAGCGTTGGCGCAGGCCGGCCGGCTCTCCGACATCCACGTCGACCAGGCGCGGCAGGACGAGTTGCGCTCGCGCAACCGCTTGATCGACGCGCGCCAGTCGCTGCAGTCCTCGCGCGACGACTTCAAGGTCTTCCTCGGGCTGCCGATCTCGCTCGAGATCGCGCTCGACGGCGGCGAGCTCGTCGAGCTCTCCGAATCCGATCCGGGCGAGCTCGCGTACGAGGAAGACCTCGTGCTCGCGCTCGCGTTGGAGCAGCGCCTCGACTATCGGACCGCGGTCGACCGCCGCGACGACGCGGAGCGCAAGCTCGCGGTCGCCGCGGACGCGTTGCGAGCGGGGCTCGGCCTCGCGACCTCCGCGAACGTGCGATCCGACGACGGTAGGCCGCTCGATTTCGACCTGGAGGACGTCCAGTGGGAGGTCGGGCTCGACCTCGACCTGCCGATCGATCGCATCGCGGAGCGCAACGCGTATCGCGAGTCGCTGATCGCGCGCGAGCAGCGCCGGCGCGACGTCGACGAGCTCGGCGACACGATCCAAGCGGACCTCCGTCAGGAGCTCGGCGACACGCGCACGAACCTCGAGGCGTGGCGCATCCAGAAGAACGCCGTCGCGCTCGCCGAGCGCCGGGTCGAGAGCACGCGTCTGAACCTCGACGCAGGTCGCGCCGCGACGCGTGACTTGCTCGAGGCCCAGGAAGCGCTGCTCGAAGCGCAGAACGCAGCGACCCAAGCCCTGATCGACTTCCAGCTCGCCAAGCTGGCGCTGTGGCGCGACCTCGAGCTCGTGCGCGTCGAAGACCAAGGCATCCAGATCGAGCCCGAGCTCGAGCAGCGCCTCGTTAGGAGTGAGCCATGAGCAATTGTTCCATCCGCTGGTCCACGTTCGCTTCCGCCGTGCTGCTCTGCGGCGCGGTTTCCTGCGACGCGCTCGGCGGCGGCCCCGACGAGACGATCGAAGGCGCCGAGGTGCGCAAGGGGTCGCTCGCGATCACCGTGGTCGAACGAGGCAACCTGAAGGCCTCGGACGTCGTCAGCCTGAAGAGCGAGATCGAAGGCTCGTCGACGATCCTCTACCTGATCCCCGAGGGCACGCACGTCGAAGCGGGCACGCTGCTCTGCGAGCTCGATGCGACCAGCCTGGTCGACAAGCGCGTGTCGCAGGAGATCTCGGTGCGCAACGCCGAGGCCGCGATGGTCGAGGCACGCCAGAACCTCGAGATCCAGAAGAGCCAGAACGAGAGCGACATCGCGAACGCGGAACAGACGCTCGAGTTCGCGCACCAGGACCTGAAGAAGTACCGCGACGGCGACATGCTCGTGAAGGAGCAGGCCGCGCGCGAGGAGATCACGCTGAAGACCGAGGAGTCGGCGCGCGCGCAGGAGCAGTTCGAGTGGTCGCAGAAGCTCGCCGAGAAGGGCTTCTTGACCAACACCGAGCTCGAGGCCGATCGCCTCGCCGAGAAGCGCTCGCAGATCCTGCTGGAGCAAGCCGAGCGCGAGCTCAAGCTGCTGATCGACTACGAGTTCCCGCGCGAGATCCAGAAGCTCGAGGCCGCGCTGCGCGAGGCCGAACGCGAGCTCGACCGGGTCAAGCTGCAGGCCGAGGCCCGGCTGGTCGATCGCACGTCGGCGCTCGAGACCAACGAGGCGAAGCTCAAGCTCGAGCAGGAGAAGCTCTCCAAGCTCGTGCGCCAGATCGAGAAGGCGAAGTTGATCGCGCCGAAGGCCGGCATGGTCGTCTACGCGAAGCAGGAAGAAGGCGGCCGCTTCGGCAACTCGCAGCCGATCGCCGAAGGGACCAGCGTGCGCGAGCGCCAGGAGGTGGTCACGATCCCGACCGCCGGCGGCATGATCGCGCAGGCCTCGCTGCACGAGTCGGTGCTGAAGCAAGTCGAGGTCGGGATGGCGGTCGACGTGCGGATCGACGCTCTGCCCGGCCAGATCTTCAAGGGCAAGGTGAAGACCGTCGCCGTGCTGCCCGACCAGAACAGTTGGTGGGCGAACCCGAACCTGCGGCTCTATCGCTGCGACGTCGAGGTCAGCGGCGCGACGTCCGAGATGCGACCGGGCATGTCGTGCTCGATCGAGATCTTCTGCGACGAGCTCGCGGATGCGACCTACGTGCCGGTGACCGCCGTGTTCCGTCACAAGGGCGAGAGCGTCTGCTTCGTCGCGCAGGGCACGAAGTACGAGGTCAGGACGATCGAGACCGGTCGCTTCAACGACAAGTGGGTCGAGATCGTGAGGGGCGTGACCGCAGGCGAGCGCGTGCTGCTCTCGGTGCCGAGCGACTTCAAGATCGAGGCGCCCGAGAACAAGGAAGGCGAAGAAGGCGCTTCGGCGGAAGCGGCCGCGGGTCTCGGAATGCCGGGCGCGTCGAGCGGCGCTCCCGCGGCGGCGACCGAGCGCGGCGCGCCCGGCGCGGATGCCGGCGGCCCAGGCGCTCCGAGCACGGACGGCGCGCCGCGGCGCGGCGGTCCGCGACGCGGTGGCGCGGATGGCGACGCGAGCGGCGGCGGGGAGCGTCCGCAGTGGAACGGCGAGCGTCCGTCGGGCGGTGAGCGTCCCGCTGGCGACCGTCCGCCGGGCAGCGGCCGACGCGGCCGGCGCTCCGGCGAAGGCTCCGGCGAGAGCTCGGGCGGCGAAGAAGGCGCGCCGAAGGACGGCGGCGGGAACTGAACGTGGCTGACACGCACTCCGGCGAGATCGTCGCCGAGCTCGAGCACGTCTCGCGCGTCTATCGCATGGGCAGCGCCGAGGTGCGCGCGCTCGACGACTTCTCGTTCGTGTTCAAGCGCGGCGAGTACTGGGCGGTGATGGGGAGCTCCGGCTCCGGCAAGTCGACGTTGCTCAACATCCTCGGCTGCCTCGATCGTCCGTCCGAAGGCCAGTACCGCGTGCGCGGCACGCCGACCAGCCAGCTCGACGACGACGCGCTCTCCGACGTGCGCAGCCGCGAGCTCGGCTTCGTCTTCCAGTCCTACAACCTGATCCCGCAGCTCGACGTGCTCGAGAACATCCTGGTGCCGCTCTTCTACCAGGACGATCCGCCCGCCGACGGCGAGCAGCGCGCGCGGCGCCTCGCCGACCGCGTCGGGCTCGGCAAGCGGCTCGAGCACCGGCCGACCGAGCTCTCGGGCGGCCAGCAGCAGCGCGTCGCGATCGCGCGCGCCCTCGTCAACGACCCCGCGCTGATCCTCGCCGACGAAGCGACCGGCAACCTCGATTCGCAGACGGCGCTCGAGATCCTCGCGCTGTTCGACGAGCTCCACGCCGAAGGCAAGACGATCGTGCTCGTCACGCACGAGCCCGACGTCGCCGCGCGCGCCGAGCGCGTGTTGCGCCTGAAGGACGGCAAGATCGAGTCGGTCTACGAGAACCGCAAGGTGCAAGCATGAAGCGCGCGAGCCTCTGGCGCACCGTCCGGCTCGGCGTCTCGAGCCTCTTGCTGCACAAGCTGCGCAGCGCGCTGACGACGCTCGGCGTGCTGTTCGGCACCTCGAGCGTGATCGCGATGCTCGCGATCGGCGAAGGCGCGAGCGAGAAGGCGCAGGCCGAGATCCGGTTGCTCGGCAGCCAGAACGTGATCCTGCGCAGCGTCAAGCCCCGCGAGGACTTCGCCTCCAACCAACAGACGCGCGTCAACTCGTACGGCCTGACCGACTCCGACTACGAGCGCGTGTCCGCGACGTTCCCCGGCGTCGGTCGCGTCGTGCCGGTGCGCGAGATCTACGAGGAAGTGCGCCGCGGCTCGCGCGCGATGAACCCGCGCGTGCTCGCCTGCCCGCCGGTGTACCGCGACGTCACCGGCCGCCAGGTGCTCGAAGGCCGCTGGATCACCGATCAGGACGAGCGCGGCATCGCAAACGTCTGCGTGCTCTCCGACGAGGTCGCGCGCTACCTGTTCCCGGTCGAGGCGCCGCTCGGCCAGACCGTCAAGGTCGGAGCCGACTACTACACGGTCGTCGGCACGCTGATGCCGCGCACGCGCCAGCGCAGCGACGCGCCCGGCGCCGGCGAGCAGACGCAAGCCGAGGTCTTCATCCCGCTCGAGACCGGCCGCAAGTGGTACGGCAACTTGCAGGTCAAGATGCGCTCCGGCTCGCGCGAGATGGAGGAGGTCGAGCTCCACGAGGTCGTGATCGAAGTCGATCAGCCGGACTCGGTCCCGACGGTGGCGGCGGCGGCGCGCGAGATGCTCTCGCGCTACCACACGCAGAAGGACTACGAAGTCGTCGTGCCGCTGGAGCAGCTGCTGCTCGCGGAGAAGACCAAGCGCATCTTCAACCTGGTGCTCGGCTCGATCGCGTCGATCAGCCTCTTGGTCGGCGGCATCGGCATCATGAACGTGATGCTCGCGACGGTGACCGAGCGCACGCGCGAGATCGGCATCCGCCGCGCGCTCGGCGCCAAGCGCCGTCACATCGTCACGCAGTTCCTGGTCGAGACGGTGGTGCTGTCGGTCGGCGGTGGCTTGCTCGGCGTCGCGCTCGGCTTGATCGTGCCGCTGATCGTCGAGCACTTCGCCGACATGCCGACGGTGATCACGCCGAGCGCTCCGATCCTCGCGTTCCTGATCTCCGCCGGCGTCGGCGTCGTGTTCGGCATCTACCCGGCGTGGCGCGCGGCGAACATGGACCCGGTCGAAGCGCTGCGGCACGAATGAGCGAGCGCGGGGGAGGCGAGCTCGTCTTCCCGCGCGAGCTCCGCGAGCGCCTCGAGG
>JADLBP010000246.1 GCA_020847695.1 Planctomycetota bacterium | reverse complement strand
CCGCGCCAGACGAAGCCCGCGCCGTTGGCCGCGACGGTCGCGCAGATGTCGAGCGGTCGCTCGAGGTTGCCGCCCGGCGTCGTGCTGGTCACCGCTCCCGGCGGTGTCGTCGTCGAGTGCTGGCCGCCGGTCATGCCGAAGTTGAAGTTGTTGAACACGAGCACGGTGACGCCGATGTTGCGCCGCGCCGCGCTCAACAGGTGTGCTCCGCCGATGCCGGTGCCGCCGTCGCCCATGACGACGATCACTTTCAAGTCGGGACGCGCGAGCTTGATGCCGGTCGCGTACGTGATGCTGCGTCCGTGCAGGCCGTGGAACGCGCTGGTCGCGAAGTACTGATCGGAGAGGCCCGAGCAGCCGATGTCGCTGACCAACACGATCTGGCGTGGATCGAGCGCGAGCTTGACCAGCGCCGCGTTGAGGTGATCGAGGATCGGTCCGTGCCCGCAACCGGGGCAGAACGGGTACGGCGTGTCGTTGCGATACGACGACAGCGGCGTGACGGTGGTGCCGAGGGTCATCGCGCGGCCTCCATGAACTGTTCCGGGGTGATCAGCTCGCCGTCGACGCGGTTCACGCCGCGGACCTCGAGCCCTTGCGCCAAGCGCTCGACCTCGCGCCGATACTGACCGTGGTTGAGCTCGCCGACGACGACGCGGTCGACGTCGAGCAGCGCGGTGCGCAACGCGCGCTCCGGCACCGGCCACAGGCTCTTGACGACGATCGCCGACACCGCGCGTCCGGCCGAGCGCAGGCGCGACACCGCTTCGAGCATCGCGCCGGCGGTGACACCGTACGACACGAACAGCGTGCGCGCGCCGCTGTCCTGATCGAGCTCGACGAGCTCGATCTCGTCCGCGTGCTGCTCGATCTTCGCTCGCAGGTGCTCGTTCAACGCCGCGACCTTGCTCGGAGCCTTGGTGATCAGCGCGCGTTCGTCGTGCGTCGAGCCGGTGAAGCGCACGAGCACGTCCCCACCGTACTGCGCGAGCGGCGGCACGCCGTCGGCGGGCTCGTAACGATACGGCGGCGGGTTCGCGATCGCGGTCGCAGGCGCGCCGACGGCGCCGCTCGAACTGGGCGCGCCGGCCGCGACCGACGCGGACAGCACCGCGCGCGCGCGCACCGGCGGACGCTCGTAGCTCTCGATCTCGACCGTGACCGACGTCATGTCGAGCTCCTTGTCGGTCAGCACGAACACCGGACACCGGAAGCGCTCGGCGAGGTCGAACGCGCGGCGCGTCAGCGAATAGCACTCCGCGACCGTCGACGGGGCGAGCGCGATCACCGGATACCCGCCGCCGGTCCCCCAGCGCACGAACTGCACGTCGCCCTGGCCGACCGTCGTCGCTCCGCCGGTCGCGGGACCGAGGCGCTGCACGTCGACGATCACCAGTGGCACTTCGCCCATGATCGCGAGGCCGATGTTCTCGCTGTAGAGGCTCAGGCCCGGGCCGCTGGTCGCGGTCATCGCGCGCGAGCCCGACAGCGTCGCGCCGATGCACATGCCGATCGACGCGATCTCGTCCTCGGCCTGGATCGCGACGCCTCCGACCTTCGGCAGTTCACGCAAGATATGCATCAGGATCGGCGAGGCCGGCGTGATCGGATAGCCCGCGAAGAACGTGCAGCCCGCGTCGAGCGCTCCGCGCACGATCGCCGTCGAACCGTCGATGAACTCGCGCATCGTCGTTCCCCTCCGCGGAACCTGGGACCAGCGTGGTCCACCTCGCATCCTATCGAGCCGAGCGCGCGCGATCGTGCTCCCCGCGGTTCGCACTTCGCCGCACTCGGCGTCGATCGAGAGCGCAGCTCGCGTTGCGCTTCGCCCGACTGGGCGCCCTCGGGCGCGGCGCGCACGATGCGAGCTGTCGCGAAGCGGTGCGCCGCGGTTACCCTGTCGCTCGCTTCCCGCTCGTTCACGACGTTCGCCGGCGCGTCGTGCGCGCTCGCCCCCAGTTCGCCGGCCGGGAGAAGCTCGTGGACGACCCTACGTTGCTCGTCGAGTTCGTCGCTCGCCACCGCGTGGCCCTGCGCGCGGCCCTCGACGAGCGCGACGACGCAACGACCGCGGCCAAGCTCGCGTCGATGCTGCGCGAGTTCGAGCAGCAGCGTGACCCGGCACCGGCATTGCCCGCCCCCGCGAGCACGGAGCTCGCCGCGCCCTCGACTCCGCTCGTCGCGCGCGACGAGCCTCGGCGTTCCGCCGTCGATGGCCTCGCTCGGCTGCGCGCGGCGGTGTCGAACCTCGCCGACGGCGTGATCATCGGAGACTCCACTTTCGAGCCGCTGGAGTGGAACGACGCCGCGGCGCGCATCCACGGCTTCGCGGACGCCGAGGAAGCGCGGCGCCGACACCGGGTGATTCCGATCGAGTTCGAGCTCGTCGACGAAGCTGGACACGTGATGCCGTTCGAGGAATGGCCGCCGAATCGCCTGCGCCGTGGCGAAGCAGTGCGCGACTGGGTCCTGACGCTGCGTCACAAGCCGAGCGGCCGCGAGCGCGTGATCCGCCACGACGGCGCGGTCGTCGCCGACCCGGTCTCGGGCGAGCGGCTGTTGATGGTCTTCCTCCACGATCTCACCGAGGAGCGGACAGCTCGACGCGAGCGCGACGAGACCTCGGCCATGCTGCGCTCGATCGCCGACGGGACGACCGACGCGATCTTCGCGAAGGACCTCACGGGTCGGTACACGTTCGTCAACGTCGCCGCGTCGAAGTTCGTCGGTCGCGCGCCTTCGGAAATCGTCGGCAAGCGCGACGAGGAGTTCTTCGACGAACGCAGCGCCGCCGCGATCCGTGCCCACGATCTCGCCGTGTGTCGCTCGGGCGAGCCGAGCACGTGCGAGGAGCACCTGACGATCGCCGGCGAGCCGCGGACCTTCCTCGCGACGAAGACGCCGATGCGCGACGCGCGCGGCGCGGTCGTCGGACTCATCGGCATCTCCCGCGACATCACCGACCGGCTCGCGGCGGAGGAGCGCGAGCGAGCCAGCCACCGAGTGCTGCGCACGCTGATCGATCACGCCCAGGCGATCATCTGGGTCAAGGACCTCGATGGTCGTTTCCGCCTGGTGAACCGCCGCTGCGCTCAGGCGCTCGGGCACACCGAGCAGGAGCTCGTCGGACGCTCGGTGCGCGACCTGTTCGGCGACGCCGGCGCTCTCTACGAGGAGAACGATCGGCGCGTGCTCACCGCCGGGACGGCGCAGACTTTCGAAGAGACCGCGGTGCTCGACGGGGTCGAGCGCACGTTCGTGTCGATCAAGTTCCCGTTGCGCGGAGCGGGCGGCTCGATCGAAGCGCTCGGCGCGATCTG
>JADLBP010000245.1 GCA_020847695.1 Planctomycetota bacterium | reverse complement strand
TCGGGATCACGCCGGTCAGCAGCACGGTGCCCGTGCCCTGCAGGCGGACCTCGATCGCGCGGCCGCCGAGTTCGCTGAGCGTCAGCGCGTTCAGCGGCAGCGACTGGCCCTTGCGGGTGTTGATCTTCAGCTTCGTGTTGCCGCCGCCGTTCGCGGTCAGCGTCTGCGCGAGCACCATCGTCGACGAGTTCGGGTCGAACACGAAGACCTCGACGACCGCGCCCTTGCCGACCTTCTTCAGTTGCAGCTCGAAGAACTGCTGGGCCTTCTTCGGCACGTTGCGCAGGCGCAGCTTGCCCTTGCCCGTGGTGACGGCCGTCAGCGACGTCTGGGCCTTGGTCGCCTTCAGCGAGAAGCTGACGCCCGGCACGACGCCCTCGAGCAGCACCGCGTCGGTCGCATCGCGCACCTGGACACCGCGACCGGCGAGGTCGTCGACGCTCGTGACGCCGAACGGCAGGGGATCGCCGTCCTCGGTTTCGAGTTCGAGTTCGAACTCGCCGACCTTGTCTTCCGGACCCATCGCGCCGACGTTGGCGAAGACGCCCGAGCCGACCGCGTCCTCGACGAACACCGCGAACGAGCCGGCCGGATCGAGGTGCTCGGCTTCGACCTTGAACTTCTGGTGGTTGTCCTTCGCGCGCTTGCGCGTCTCGACGTAACCGCTGGCGTCGGAGTCGGGAGCCGGGCTCGGGCGCATCAGCGGCGCCTTGCCGATCTCCCACTTCGAACCGCTGCTCGAGCCGCCGCTGCCGCCACTTCCACCGCCACCGCCGCCGCCCGAGCCGCCGCCGATCGACGGGATCACGCCGGCGAGGTACGTCTGGCCACCTGAGCGCACTTCGAGAGCGCGGCCCGCGAGCGTCGCGACTTCGCTGACGCTGAACGGGAGAGGCAGGCCTTCCTCGGTGTCGAACTCGACCTCGACTTCACCGACGCCGTTGATCGGCATGTTCGCGATGAACGTCAGCGTGCCGCCGCCGTCGGCGACCCACGCTTCGAACGTCAGCGAGATGTCGATGTACTGCGCCTCGACCTTCAGCTTGTCGCGGTTGTCGCCGGTGTCGTGCTCGACGCGGATCTTGCCCGCGGCGTTCGTGTCCGGCGCGCCGACCGGACGCGTCATCGGCGTCTCGGCCTTGAGTGTGTCGCCACCCTTCGCGAGAGCCGCGGCAGGCGCCGCGAGGACGAGGCCCGCGAGCAGGAACAGGGGAGAGAACTTCGAGATGTCGCTCATGGTGTCTTCGCTCCTTGGACGTCGTCCGGACGCGGTGGGCTGCTGCTGGCGGACGGCTGCTGGTGAATCTGGGTTCGCTTCAGAGCCAGGACGCAAGCGTCGGGCCGTTGACTTCGCGGTTGTAAGCTGCTTCTCCAGGCGCGAAAGTAGCGCTGGGGGTGTCACGAAAATGCCGGACGGCCGCGGCGGGGGTCGCGGTCGATCCGCTTTCGAGACGAATGTCCGGCGACCACTCGCCCGACGATCGCCAGGGCGAAGTGGATGGAGCGCATCGGGCCCGTGACTTCCTCGACCAAGACGCCAGAACCGACGCTGCCTGCCGCCTTGGTCGGCAAGTTCGCGATCGTGCGCGTCCTGCGAACCGACGCCCAGCTCCAGGTCTATTGCGCAAAAGCACTTAGAGATCCAGACGCGCCGCCGGTCACGGTCAAAGTGCTGCTTGGCGACGGTACGGCGGCAGCCGCTCTCGCGACCGAGTTCGCGCTGCTGTCGGGCATCTCCCATCCGAACCTCACGCGGATCCTCGACTATGGACGCGACGGTTCGACGTGCTGGCTGGTCCGCGAGTTCGTCGAAGGCGACACGCTGGCCGAGGCCGGGCCGACGCTTCCGGCGCAGCAGCGTCGACCTGTCCTGATCGATCTGCTGCGCGGGCTGTCCCACCTTCATGCCCTCGGGTTGATGCACCTCGACCTCAAGCCCGAGAACGTCCTGCTGCGACGCGGCCCGACGCGCGTCGAAGCCGTGCTGACCGACTTCGGCTTCGCGGCCGCCGTCGGCACGTCGCGCGACGCACCGACGCGCGGGACGCCGCCGTTCATCGCGCCGGAAGTCCTGCTCGGCCTCGAGCGCGATCCGCGCGCGGATCTGTTCTCGTTGGGTGTGACGTGGCTCGCGGCGGGGCCGAATGCTCCCGACCTCGCGCCGGCGCGCGTCTACGAGCGCTTCCCGGCGGTCGGGTTCGTCGAAGCGCTCGCGCTCGACCTCGCGGCGATCGACCCCGAGTTCGCGGCGCTGCTCGAACGCCTGCTCGCGCTCGATCCACGCGATCGGCCGGAAAGTGCGGCCGGACTGCTCGCGGAACTCCACGACGTGGAGCTCGACGCACGTGCGCTCGCTCCGTTGCTGCGACCGCAACCGCCGTGCGCGCGCGGAGTCGCGCTGGAGCCGGCGTGCGAGGCCGCGCGCGGCGAGTCGCCGGGCGCCGTGCTGTGGTGCGTCGTGGCCGCGGATGCCGACGCGCGCGCCGCGGAGGAACGCTTGCGCTTCAACGCCGCGCGCGCGGGAGTCGCTTGCGTCGCGTTCAGTGCGCGCGACCTCGAGGCCGACGACGTCGCCGCGCCCGGTACGACGCCCGCGCGCGCGGGCCGACTCGTGGCGCTGGCGCGCGAGCGCATCGCGCAAGCCCGCGGCGGCGCGGTGCTCACTCGCATCGAGAGTGGAGACATCGTCGACGGCGAAGCGATCGCGGCCGTCCTCACGTTGGCGCGCCTCGTCGCCGCGAATCGGCAGTGCGCACTGATCGTGCTCGGCGCGCCTTGGCCGGCAGAAGGCAAGAACGACGCGGCTCTGCGCGAGCTCTTTCGCGATCCGCGCGTGCTCGAAGCGCTCGATCCACCCGCGCTCGCCGCTCACTTCGCTCGGCTCGAAGGGGTCACGCTGGCAGGCGCCGCGCACGATCGCCTGCTGCGCGTCGCGACCGCGATCACGGCCGTCGGCGGCTGCGATGCGGATCAAATCGACGCGGTGCTGCGCGCCGCGCTCGAGTCCGGAGCGATCCACGCGGCCGCGGGCCGCTTCGATTTCTCGGCGCTCGCCCTCGAGGCACTGCGCGCTCCCGATGCGAGCGCACGCGTCGTCGACCTCGATGACGCGGCGTGCGCGGTGCTCGCCCTCGCGCATTTGTGCGGCGGAGCGCTCACGCCCGGAGCGGGCACGGCGGTCCTCGATGCGGCAGAGCGCGCCGCGCTGCCCGAACTCGCCAAGCGACGGTTGTTGCGTTGGCAGGTCGATGGAGCGCTCGCGCTGGCGGCGCCCGCGATCGGCGTCGCCGCGCTCGCGGGACTCGATGCGCCGCGGCTCGCGGCTCGGCTGCTCGATGCGAAGGAGCTTGCGCTCGACGTTTGGACGAGGTTGCGCTGCCTTGCGTTGGCCGGTCGCGAACAGGAACTGGCGCGGTTCCTGACGGAGCAGGCCGCCGTGGCTCGTGCCACACCCGCGAGTGTCGTGCTCGCCGCGTGCGCACAAGCAAGTCTGCACGTGAAGGATGCCGGGGCCCGCGAAGCGATGGCCGAATGGGAGGCCGCGGCCGCCGTGCGCATGGGCGCGCTCGAACGCGCGTACGACCGACTCACCGAACTGACCGAACTGCCCGCTCCCGCGCTGGTCGCGATCGATCGTTGGCGCCGCCTCGGCGGCGTCGAGATCCTGCGCGGCAGGGCCGCCGAGGCCGAACAGCGTTTCGAGCGCGCGATCGAGTTGGCGAAGAAGCCGGGTGCGAAGCTCGACGTCGACGCGCGCGCGGAGCTCGAGCGCTCGCACGCGTTCGCGCGCTTCTTGCGCGGCGACGTCGGCGGCGCGCACCGCCTGCTCGAGACCACGCTGCGCGAACGCCGCGGATTGCGGCCGGCCACGCGTGCGCGCGTGCTGACCCTGCTCGGATCCTTGGCGCTGCGCGCAGGGCGCTCGGGCCGTGCGCGCGAAGCGCTGGACGAGGCGCTCGCATTGGCGACGAGCGTGGGGGACGACGAACTCGTCGCGACCGCGCAGACGAATCGCGCCACGCTGTTCTTGCGCGAAGGCCGCTTGACCGACGCCGAGCACGCGCTGCTTGCGGCGCGACCCTTACGCGCGCGGCTCGGCCACGCGTGGGAAGAGGCTGCGCTCGCGAACAACCTCGGACTCGTGCTGCGCGATCTGGGGCGGCTCGACGACGCGCGCGCGGCGCTCGAGGAAGCGGCCCGGTTGCGGCGCACGATGGGCGACGTCGCCGGCGAGGCCGGCACGCTCGCGAACCTCGGCGCCGTGCTCGAACTCGCGGGTTCGTGCCACGAAGCGCTGGTCGCGCTCGAGCGCGCCGAGCCGATCTTCGAGCGCTTGCAGCAGCCTGCCGAGGCCGCACTGTGCCGCATCCGGCGCGCGTCGACGTGGCTGCACCTCGGCGACGGTATGCGCGCGGGCGCGCTGCTCGACACGCTCGACGTGAGCGCGGCACCTCCGCGCACGCGCGCCGAGGCGGCGCTCGTCCGGGCCGAACTTGCTCTGCTGCGCGGCGACGACGAGCTCGCGGGCCACGAGGTCGGCGCGGCCGAGCGCGAGTTCGAAGCCGCCGCCGACGTCATCGGAACGTTGCGCGCGAAGCTCGTGCGCGCGCGGCTGTTGCGCCAAGCCGGCGACCCCGCGGGCGCGCGCAAATCGTTGCGGCGCCTCGGCGAGTTCGTCCCGCGCCTCGCGCCCGCGGTCGCCATCGAGGAAGCGCGCGCGACGCTGGCCCAGGATGCGCTCGAGGAGGCCGCCGGCCTGCTGTTCGACGCGCGCGACGAGGCGCGCCGCATGGGGCTCGTGCGCGAGCGGGCGATCGCGATCGCGGAGCTCGCGTCAGCGTTGCGGGTGGTCTCGCCGTCGCGTGCCGGCGTCGTCGCCGCCGAGCTGCGGCCCGCGCTGCGCTCGATCTTGCTCCCCGACGCGGTGGCCGACCGCCCGGCGCAGGACGTCTGGCGCGAACTGCTCGGCAAGCCGCTTGCGAACGTCCTCGACATGGACCAGGAACCGACTGCCGAACATCCGCTCACCGCGGGCCGCGTGACGACCGAAGGCATTCCCGACGAAGTGTTTCGGACGTTCGTCGCGATCAACCGCTCGGTGCTGCGCGAGACCGACCGCGACCGCCTGCTGGAGCGCTTGGTCGAATACGCGGTGGCGCTGACCGGCGCGCGCCGGGGCTACCTCGTGATGCTGCGCGCGGGGCACGTCGCGTTCGAGTCGCGAGCCGGCGACGTCGGCGCGGGTGCGGACGAGGTCAGCCGTTCGATCGTGCTCGATGCGATCAAGCAACGCCGCCCGCTCGTGACCGCGAACGCGCGCGCCGACCAGCGTCTGCAAGGCCGGCGCTCGATCGAGGACTTCGATCTGCGCTCGGTGCTGTGCGTGCCGTTCCAGACCGAGGCTGGGATCGAAGGCGCGATCTACGTCGACAACCCGGTCCGCGAGGGCATGTTCTCGACGCGCTCGATCGACCTGCTCGAGGCGCTGGCGGGCCAGGCCGCGATCGCGATCGGCAACCTCGAACACCGCGCACAAGTCGAGTCGCTGAACACCGACCTCGAGAAGCGCGTGCGCTTGCGCGAACAGGAGTTGCGTGAAGCACGGCGCGCGCTCGACGGCAAGCCGACCGTGGAGTCGGGCATGGTCGCCGAGAGCGACGCGATGCGGCAGTTGCTGCGTCTCGCCGATCGCGTGGCCGCGAGCGATCTGCCGATCCTGATCCGCGGCGACAGCGGCACCGGCAAGGAGGTCCTCGCGCGCCGCATCCACGCGTCGAGTCCGCGCGCGAGCAAAGCGTTCGTCGCGGAGAACTGCTCCGCAGTGCCCGAAACGCTGCTCGAGAGCGAGTTCTTCGGCTACGCGAAGGGCGCGTTCACCGGAGCCGACCACGATCACGACGGCCTGTTCGTCCAGGCCGATGGCGGCACGTTGTTCCTCGACGAGATCGGCGACATGCCGGCGTCGCTGCAAGCGAAGCTCCTGCGTGCGCTCCAAGAGAAGGCCGTGCGCCCGCTCGGCTCGACGCGCTCACGCCCCGTCGACGTGCGCCTGGTCTGCGCGACGCACCGCAACCTCGAAGAGATGGTGAAGTCCGCGGCGTTCCGCGAGGACCTCTACTACCGCATCCGCGGCGCGACGCTGACCCTGGTGCCGCTGCGCGAACGCAACGAGGACGTGGCGCCGCTCGCGCGCATCTTCCTCGACCGCCTGAACGCGCGCTACTCGACCAAGCGCACGCTGACACCGCCGCTGTTGCGTCGTCTCGTGCAACACGATTGGCCCGGCAACGTGCGCGAACTCGAGAGCGAGATCGCGCGCCTGTACCACCTCGCGAACGGCGACGTCATCGACGAGGCCGACCTCGACTTGAAGCCGCGGACTCCGGCCGATCTCGAGGGCAAGGCCGTGGTCCGCGTGAAGCCGATCGACGAGATCGAGAAGGAAGCGATCGAGCTGGCGCTGAAGGACTGTGGCGGCAACCGCGAAGAGGCCGCGCGCCGGCTGCACATCTCGCGCGCGGCGTTCTACGTGAAGCTGAAGAAGTACGACCTCGCCCAAAGCTCGCCGTCGTCGCGTCAGCGCAAACCGTCCTGATCCAAGACCCCGAGTGTCTTGATCGCGGATCGGAAGTACCGCCGCCACAGCCAGTTTCGTCGAACCGAACTTTCCTCGAGCGTCGTCCGTGGGCGCTCTTTCGGACGCGGCTCCGTGCCGGTGTCGAACTCGTAATCCGATTCCAGTCAACACGTTCCGCAGTTCGTGTTTTCCTGACGGTCGACGCGGCGCGGGTGCGCATGAAGGGCCGCGTCGAGTCGAATTCAGTTCGATCCAGCGAACCCGATTGCGTCGAACGAGCTGTCCGAATCCACGAATCAGCAGTACGGCACGAATCCTGCGGTAAACCTCGAGCCATGACCAAGAACACGATCACCCTCGCCACCTTGTTGGCTCTTGCGCCGCTCGCCGCGGCGCAGCTCGGGCCCGGTCAAGTTCCGGGTCAAGGGCGGCCGGAAACAGCGGTCATCGCGACCGGAGCGTCGACGACGCAGGTGTCGGTCGGCACCGTGATCCTCGGCACGAAGAACCCGACACCGATGCCGGTGCTGAGCGGCTTGACCCTGCTGCCGATGCAGCTCGCGCAGCGCTCGACGCTCGATCGGTTCGGGCCCGGCTTCGCGCGAGTCGTCGACGTCGGCGCCGGGATCACCGCCCTCGAGTTGCCGGGACCGAACGCGGTCCGCGTGTTCCACTACCGCCGCACCGGTACGCCGACCTACGGCTTCTTCTCGATCCGCGGGTCGGGTGACGTGCGCGTGCTCGTCGAAGCCACAGGTGTCGGTCCGGGATCGGCGCTCGATCCGTTCGATTCGATCGTGGCGTCGGCGCGCGACGGCAAGACCGTCGCGATCGCCGCTCGCAAGTACAACCAAGGTGTCGACGGGCTCGGCGACTGCTGGCTCGCGCGAGCCGACGGCCCGCTGTTCCCCGGTGGTGTGGCAGCGCTCGAGATCACCGGATCCCTCGACGTCGACGTCGCGCCGCATTCGCTGACGTTCAAAGGCACGTGGTTGTACGCGAGCCTCGGCGACGCGCTCGCGAGAGCACCGGCCGACGGCAGCGGCGCGTTCGCGACGGTCGCGATCCCGCCGTCGGGGACGACGGCGACTCCGGAACTCGTCGACGAGTTCGCCGTGTCGGGCGATGGTTCGACGCTGGCGTTCCTCGCGGGGGACGACGAGCAGAACGTCGACCTCTACGTCGTCGACGACAATGGCGCGGTCACGAACATCACGAACGCGCCTGCGGCGATCCAGCCGCCGAACTACTTGCCCGAGGAGATCGGCGGTCCGCTCCTCGCGCTTTCCGAGGACGGCGCGTTGATCGCGCTCGATCGAGAGCTCGCGGGCGGGCACGAGTTCTACGTGCGCGCGACGCAAACGGGCGCCACGGAGATCCACGTCACCAGCGACGCGAACTTCGAGCACTCGATCGACACGGTCAGTGGCGTGTTGTTCGGTACGTCACGCGCGCGCTTCTTCGCGCGCGCCGGCAACGTCGCGGCGGACCTCTATCAAGTCGATCTCGCGGGACCGACGCCGAAGTTGACCAACGTGTCGCAGACGTCGGGCGTTTCGGTGCCGTTCTTCCCGAACGCGGGCCAGATCAACGCGACGTCGACGTGGGCGCTCGGCACCGAGCAGATGTTCGTGAACGACCAAGTCGCCACGGGTGGCGCGCTCGATCTCTGGCGCGTCGACGGAGCGGGAGCGGCGAGCGTCGTCGCGACCGGACTCGTCGGCAAGCCGTCGATCCAAGCGCCTGCGGGCGTTCGCACGCATTTCCTCGTGCGCGCGAGTTCGCCGACGCAGACCTCGCTGTGGTTCTCGATGCCGACGCCGGGTGTGTTCGCGCCGGTGCTGACGCTGCCGAGTTCGATGCCGCTGGCGTCGGTCACGGTGAATCGCGCTGGAACGCGCATCGGCGTCGCCGCGGAGTTCCCGGCCGGCGTGTGTTGGGTCGCCTTGGTGCATCCGCTGACGCAGCAAACGACGGTCGTCGCGGGCGCGCCGATCGCGGGCGCGCACGATCTGACGTTTTCAACGCACGGGCGTCTGCTGTTCACGGCGACTGGCACCGGCGGCGCCGAGCAGCTAGTGAGCGCCGATGCGATGACAGGAACGACGACGAACGTGGGGGCACCAGCAGCATTCGCGCTCTGGCTGCGATGAAACGGTGAAACAAAGTGGGTCGCGGAATCGTGGCAGCAGCAAATCCACGACCCGCGGCACACGACCCTGACAACGACCGTTGATGCCCGATTGAACGGCGTGCGGAACGCCCCCCCCAAAGTCCGCACGTCGAGTTCACGGACCTCGGTCCGTTGGTCGTGGGGGCTCTCCCTCACGAGATTCCTCGGTGCCCGGGACCATTCCCCCCAATGGTCTCGGGCACCACCTTTTTCGGGTCGGGACGTGGCCCCTTGCTATCGTCCGCGCTCCTTCGAACCCGGAGCGCGACCGCGCTCCTGCGAACCCGGAGCGTCCCATGCGAAGCCTCGTCCTCGCGTCGTTGTGCGTGCTCGTTGCTTGCAGCCGTTCGGAACTCGACCGCCGCGTGATCCCTCAACACGAGGCCTCGACGCCCGCGCCGACGCCCAACTACCCCGAACGACGTACCGAGCTGAAGGCGCGCGGCGAGGCCGCCACGGGACAAGAGCGCCTGCTGTTCGTCGGCGACTCGATCACGCAGGGTTGGGAAGGCGAGGGCGCCGAGGCCTGGGCGCAGCGCTACGCGTCGTTCCACGCGATGAACATGGGCGTCGGCGGCGATCGCACGCAGGACGTGCTCGCGCGGCTCGAAGAGGGGCAGTTCGCGAAGCTGAAGCCCGAACTGATCGTGCTGATGATCGGCACGAACAACACCGGCCGGAACAAAGAAGCTCCGGCGAAGATCGCCGACGGCGTCGCGGCGATCCTGAAGCAGTTCCGCGCGCGCATGCCCGACGCGAAGATCCTGCTGCTCGCGATCTTCCCGCGCGGCAAGGCGCCGGCCGACGAACTGCGCATGAACAACGTCGCCGTGAACGAGCTGATTGCTCGACTCGCCGACGGCGACGACGTCCGCTACCTCGACATCGGCAAGTCGTTCCTCGACGCCGACGGCACGTTGCCCGAAGCGGTCATGCCGGATCTCCTGCACCTGTCGCAAGACGGCTATCGGCGCTGGGCGGATGCGATCCAGCCGGTGGTCGACGAGGTCCTCGGCGCGAAGAAGTAATCCCGTCCGCACGAATTCCGGTCACACTCGCGCGCGTTCCCGGAAGAACGCGTCGCCATGACGAACGAGTCGAGTGAGACCTTGGAATCGGCGTTCGAGCGCTTCCGTCGCCACGGCGACACGAGCGCGCTGGCGGTCGTGTTCGATCGCACCGCACCCGAGCTGTTGCGCGTCGCGCGCCATCTGATGCGTTCGCGCGATGACGCCGAGGACGTGCTGCAGTCGACGTTCCTGACCGTGATCGAGCGAGCCGCGACGTTCGACGCGACGCGGCGGCTCGAGCCGTGGTTGTTCGGCATCCTCGTGCATCACGCGCAGGCGGCGCGGGCTCGATC
>JADLBP010000244.1 GCA_020847695.1 Planctomycetota bacterium | reverse complement strand
TCGCGACACGCGATGAAGCCGCCGATGTTGGCGAGCCCGTCCTTCTTGGCGCTCATCGTGCAACCGTCGACCAGGTCGAACATCATCCGCGCGATCGCGGCGATCGAGTGGTTGCGCTGACCCGCTTCGCGTTGCTGGATCAAGTACGCGTTCTCGGCGAAGCGGCACGCGTCGAGGAAGAACGGGACGCGGAAGCGATCGGCGAGCGCGCGCACGCCGCGCAGGTTGGCGAGACTGACGGGCTGGCCGCCGCCGGCGTTGTTGGTCACCGTGACCATGATCAACGGCACGCGGCCCTTGTTCTCGACCAGGCACCGCTCGAGCGCCGCGAGGTCGATGTCGCCCTTGAACGGCGCGATGTGCGCGGGATCGTGCGATGCGGCGCACGGCAGGTCGAGCGCGGTCGCTCCGCCGAGCTCGATGTTCGCGCGCGTGGTGTCGAAGTGCGTGTTGCTCGGCACGATCTCGCCGGCCTTCGCGAGCACGGGGAAGAGCAGGTGCTCCGCCGCGCGCCCTTGGTGTGTCGGGATCACTTGCTCGAGGCCCGTCAGCTCGCGGACGGCCGCTTCGAAGCGCGCGAAGCTCGGGGCGCCCGCGTACGACTCGTCGCCGCGCATGATCGCGGCCCACTGCTCCGACGACATCGCACCGGTGCCGCTGTCGGTCAAGAGGTCGATGACGACGTCGCGCGACTGCAGCGCGAACAGGTTCCAACCGGCGGTCTCGAGCGCGATCTCGCGCTCGCCGCGGTTGGTCATGCGGATCGGTTCGACGCTCTTGATGCGGAAAGGCTCGATGATGGTCTTCATGACGGCTCCTCAGGCCATTTGGCCGCCGTCGACGCACAGCACCTGACCGGTGACGTGCTTCGCGGCGTCGGAGAGCAGGAACAGCACCGCTGCGGCGACGTCCTCGGGCGATCCGAGGTGGCCGACCGCGGTCTCTTGGAGGGCTCGCGCGCGCACTTCTTCGGGCAGCGTCGCGGTCATCTTGGTCTCGATCATGCCTGGCGCGAGCGCGTTGACGGTGATGCCGAAGCGACCGAGCTCGCGCGCCGCCGTGCGCGTCAGACCGATCAGTCCGGCCTTCGACGCGCTGTAGTTCGCTTGTCCGAACTTGCCGCGCAGTCCGTTGATCGAGGCGATCTGCACGACGCGCCCGGCGTTGCGGCGACGCATGTGGGGGACGACCGCGCGCAAGCAGCGGAACGCGCCGGTCAAGTTGACGTCGAGCACGTCCTTCCACGCCGAGTCGTCGAGCTTCCAGAGCACCGCGTCGCGCGTCAGCCCCGCGTTGTTGACCAGGAAGTCGATGCGGCCTTCCTCGCCGTCGATCGCGGCGACCGCGTCCTCGACCTCGCGCGTCGAGCGCAGGTCGACGCAGTGGAAGCGCACGCCGCCGTTGCTCGTCCCCGCCTGGCGGTCGAGCACGTGCACGCGCGCGCCCGCGTTCGAGAGCGCGTCGGCGATCGCGAGCCCGATGC
Source organism: Planctomycetota bacterium (assembly GCA_020847695.1). Taxonomy (GTDB): domain Bacteria; phylum Planctomycetota; class UBA1135; order UBA1135; genus JACRIN01. Next base: position 14,699 of record JADLBP010000244.1, on the reverse strand, counting down.
CCGCGGCCCCGCCGGTGACGACGGCGACCTCGCCGGCGAAGTCCGCGCGCCAGCGGGCCATCGCTCAGACTCCCTTGGCCTGCATGGCGAGCTTCTTGTGGCGGAACGCGCCCCAGAGGCCCGCGCCGATCGCGCCCGCGTACATCGAATCGGGGTGCGCGACGAGCTCGATCGAGAAATCCTGGTCGCTGGCGAGCTCGGTCATCGCCGCGACGAGCCCCGAGTCGGCCGCGAGGCCGCCGGTCATCGCGATCTTGCCGTCGACGCCCGCCGAGCGGACGAGCTTGAGCAAGCGCCCGGCCATCGAGAGGTGGATGCCCTTCAGGATGTTCGGCGCGGAGATGCCGCGGCTGACCATGTTGATCACGTCGGTCTCGGCGAGCACGGCGCAGATGCTCGACACGACCTCGGGCTTGTCGGCGCGCTGCGAGAGCGGGCCGATCTCCTCGAGCGTGATGCCGAGGTAGCGGCTGATGTTCTCGAGGAACTGGCCGGAGCCCGACGCGCACTGACTGGTCATGCGATAGCCGAGCACCTTGCCGCGCTCGTCCATGCGGATGACCTTGCCGTGCAACGCGCCGATGTCGAGCGCCGCGGTCGCGCCGTCGACGAGGAAGAGCCCGCCGCGCGAGTGGCACGTCATCGAATAGAAGTGCCCGGTGCGGAACGGGACGTTCTCGCCTTCGCCGGTGGTCGCGATGTAGTCGAGGTCGCCTTCGGCGAGCCCGGCGGAGGTCAGCGCGCTCTCGAACGCGCCGCGCACGACGTCGGAGACGTCCGCGCCGCGCACCTTGAGCTTGCCGCGGCCGAGCACGCGGGCCGAGTCGCCCGAATCCTCGATGACGACGGCCTTGACCGCGTTCGAACCGACGTCCAGACCTGCGCTCAGGACCATTGCGTGCCTCCGCTCGTCGTCAACAGGACTTCCTTGCCCGGGGTGTGCTCGCGCAGCGCGAAGATCGCGGCTCCGAGCGCGCCCATGTAGATCGATTCCGGCGAGATGTTGATCGTGCGGTCGCCGTAGCTCTCCTGGACCAGCCCGCGCAGCGCGCGCACCGCCGCCGGGTTCTTCGCGACGCCGCCGGTGAAGCTGAACTCGTTCGCGACGCCGCCCGAGCGGGCGAGCAACGACATCGCGCGCAGCATGATCGCGCGGTGCAAGCCGTCGAGGATGTCCTCGCGGCGTTGGCCGCTCGAGAGTCGATCGCGCAGCTCCGCGCCGGCGAACACCGTGCAAGTCGAGTTGATGCGCACCGTGCGCTTCGCTTGCATCGCCATCGGGCCGAGCTCGTGCAGTCCGAGGTTCATCTCCTCCGCGATGTAACCGAGGTAGCGGCCGCAACCCGCCGCGCAGCGGTCGTTCATCTGGAAGCTGGTGACGACGCCGTGCTCGTCGACTTGGATCGCCTTGGTGTCCTGTCCGCCGATGTCGAGCACCGTCCGCGTGTCGGGAAACGTCGCGTGCGCGCCGAGCCCGTGGCAGAGGATCTCCGAGCGGATGTGCTCCTTCGGGAACGGCAAACGCGCGCGGCCGTAGCCGGTGCCGACGCTGACCGCTTCGATCAGGTTGGTCGCGAGCGTGCGGCTGAGCGCGTGCTCGAGCTCCGATTCCATCCCGCTGACCAGTCCGTCGGACAGCGTCCGTCGCACCGCGGCGTCGAGCATCGTCTGGAACGAGCTCCCGCCGATCGTGTTCTCCACCGGGATGATCGACTTGTCGTAGATGCCGATCAGCGCCTCGAAGTCGAGGTTCTTCTGCCGCGCGAGGTACTTCGCGAGCGCGGCGTACCGCGAGCCCGCGAGGTCGCGGAAGAAGTCGGAGCGCAGCTTGGCGCCGGGCGCGAACAGGTTCGCCGCCTCGGTGTGCATGTCCTCGAAGATCTTCTTCACGGCGTCGGCGGGGCGCATGTGCGCGCCCTCCATCACCATGCGCTCCGCGAGCATCACGCAGCGCTCGCCGAGCTGGCCGAGCTGGACGAGGTACTGCTCGAGACGGAAGTTGCGCCGCAGCAGCGCGAGGAAGTCGTCGCGGCGCTCGGCGAGACGCGGGCTGTCGCCGAGCTCGTGCCCGAAGAGGTTGAAGCGCGCGTCGGTCAACGCCTCGGCGCGAGCGACGTCGCAAGCGACGTCGTAGTTCGAGCGCGAGTTGGTGATGCCGCGGCCGAGGACGTGCCCGTCGGCGTCGAGCACGACGGCTTTCGTCGTCGTCGAGCCGAGATCGATGCCGGTGTAGCACTTCATGATGCGTTCGCCGTCGCGCGCTTCTGCGACAGCATCTGGAAGTAGGACTCGAGGCGGTTCTTGACGTTCGCCGCGGAGAAGTACCGCGGGTCGACCAGGTCGGTCTCGATGAACGCGCCCGGCAGACCGGTGCGCTTCTCGATCTCGCGCAGCATCACGAGCTGACCCGACGAGAAGGAGTCACAGCTCTTGACCGAGTTCACCAGGAAGCCGTCGGCGTGGTAGTCGTTGACGTAGTCGACCAACAAGTCGACTCGCGACGGCAGGTTGAGGTTCGTGTAGCAGCCGAGGCAGTACTCGGCGAGCGACTCCAGCGGCCGATCGGGATCGTGACGGAAGCCGCGGTCGTACAGCCCGCCGACCTTCGTGTACGAGCTCGCGACGACGACCGCGCCCTCGTCGTAGAACATCTTCCAGAACTCGCGGAAGTGCGTCCAATTGGGCGGGCCTTCGACGACCAGACGGAAGCGTTGGTCGCGCATCTGGCCCTCGGGCGTCAACGGGCCTTCGCCGTTCTCGATCCGCGATTGCACTTCCTTGCGCAGCGCGCGGTAGTACTCGACGGCCGCTTCGGTGCCGCGGAACGCCGTGAAGAGCGGTCCGATGTAGTACACGCCGCCGAAGTACGCGTCGATCGGCGACGGCGTGTGCTTCGCGGATTCGAGCACCCAGACGAGATCGTCTTCCGCCTTCGCGGAGCGCGCGAGGAACTCCTTCAGGCGGTCCTCGTCGTAGCGCTTGCCGCTCGCCTTCTCGAGCGCCGGGATCGTCACCTCGCGCAGTTGCTTGACGACGTAGTCGCGCGCGTCCTTGGTGATGTGCCCTTCGGCCTGATAGGGGACGTGCAGCATCGTCGTCGCGCAGTCGTAGCGCTCGCGCAACAGCTCGAACCACTTCATGAACGTGAAGCAGCCGGTGTACGAGAGCAGCAGCAAGTTCGGCGGCGGCATCTTCTCGCCGGTCGGCCCGACGTTGCCCTTGAGCGACATGCCGATGTCGCACTTGACGTACGTGCAGACGTCCTCGGAGTGGCCGGCGCGCTCGGCTTCGGCGATGTACTCGCCCGAGAGCTTGCGCATGCCGTTCTGCAGCGCGTTGATCTCCGGGTGCACCGGCAACATGTCGAACGCGAGCATCAGCTCGGTGAGATTGCCCGGCACGAACGTGTACGCGACCGTGTTCCCGGTCTCCTCGGCCCGTGCGAGCTTCGAGTAGTGGCCGGAGATCATGTCCTTCTGCAGGAGCATCGAGGGCTCCTTCACGACCGAGTTCGTCATGCTTCACCCCACAGTTTGATCGAGTCGGCGAACGTGCCCGCTTGCTCGCGGATCGGTTGCATCTGGCCGGTATTCTCGGCGTACTTGAAGGACGTGTGGACGATCTTCGCGCGGTCGAGCGCGCCGAGCAGCATCGGCCGATCGAGCAACGCGGGATCGCAGAAGCTCGGCGCGGCGAAGATCACGCCCTCGGCGCGCGTCGAGCGCACCGTGTCGATCAGGACCTGGCCTTTCTCCGCGTTGCAGCGCGTGTAGCGCGACGGAGCTTCGAGCGGAGTGTCGAGCCACGCGGCGACCAACGCGTCGAGCGGATCACCGCTCTCGTCGACGTCGCGTTCCGGCCAGCGCAGCATCGGCAGGAAGTCGTCGTCGACGACGTAGCAGCCTGCGCGCTCGAGCGTCTTCACGAGCTCGATCGGCGGCTGCTCGCAGAACGCGCCGCGCAGGGCGACGCGCGCGTTGTCGAGCGGACGGGCTTCGCGGGCCTTCGCGAGGCCGAGGTAGCGCTCGACCATCGTCGTGTGCTCTTCGACCGGCAAGAGGAGGCCGGCGCGAACGAGCACGTAGACCTCGGACGTCGGCGCGCGCCACGGCTCGGCGGCTCGCAGCGCGTAGAGCTCGCGCAGCGCCCGACGGTTCGCATTGAACGCGCGGATCGCGCCGCGCAGGTCTGCGTGCTTCGGGTCGACGCCGGAGAGCTCGCAGAGCTCGCGCAGCATCCCCTCGAGGATCCCGCGATAGAACACGCCGCCCATCGAGGCGTCGAAGTTCTGCGGCAGGTCGAGGTAGCGCACCCACTTCTTCGGGAACGACAGCGACCAGATCCCCGAGAGGTTGCGGATCACGTCGCACGTCGACGGGAAGATCATGCCGTCGAGCGAGTCGAGCTTGCCCGACAGACCGAGCTCGATCACCGAGCGCGGCAAGTGACAGATGTAGCTCTGGAAGCACGCGTCGCCGCGCACGATCTCGAGCTCCTCGCCCGCGCCCACGATGCCGACGGGGAGTCCGCCGGCGGCGTGCACCAGCTCGCGCGGCGCGTAGATCGGCAGGTAACCGATCACGACCCGCCCCGGGTGCGCCGCGCGCCACGCGCGGACGTTGCCGAGGTCGAGGTCGGCGATCAGTTCCTCGCAGCGCGCGATCAGGGCTCCGATCGCGGTCGGCGGCGTCAAGCGTGATTCCATTGCGGCGTCCTCTTCTCCAGGAAGGATTGGATGCCCTCTTGCGCGTCGTGCGTGCGCATGAGGCGGTCGAGGTACATGCGCTCCAGCGCGGCGATCTCGTGATGGAGCTCGGCGAACGTCGAGTGCCGCGCCGCGCTCAACGCGTAGCGCAGGGTTTCGGAGCTTTTCGGGAGCAGGTGCTCGCGCACCCACGCGAGGGCCGCGGCGCGCGGATCCTCGGAGACGTGCGCGACCAGGCCGATGCGCTCGGCTTCTTCGGCGTTGACGGTGCGGCCGGAGAGCAGCAGCTCGCACGCGCGGTTCTGGCCGATCGCTTTCGGCAACAGCACCGAACCGAGCGGCGCGAACACGCCGAGCTTGGGCTCGGGCTGCGCGAAGTTGGCGGTGCGCGACGCGTAGATCTGCGACGCGCAGAGCGCGACTTCGAGCCCGCCGCCGAGGCAACGGCCGCGCACGCACGCGAACGTCGGCGCGGGGAAGCGCAAGAGCTGCAACGCGATCGCGTGCAGCTTCGGCAGCATCCCGCGCACCTTGTCGGGCGCGTGCTCGGGCACGCTGGCGCCGAACGAGAAGTCGGGTCCGGCGTGGTCGAGCACCAGTGCGGCGAGCGACGGCTCGCGCGACAGCGGCGCGAGCGCGATCCCGAGGTGCTCGAGCACCTGCGAATCGATCACGTTGCCGCGGCCGGCGTCGAGCGTGAGCACGGCGACCCGGCCCGCGTCGGTGAGCTCGGTCCGCACGGTGGTTCGTTGGGTCTCGACCACGGCTCAGCCTCCGTGGACGGCGCCTTCGCGCGGGACGAGCTCGTCGATGAACTCGGGGGTCCAGCCGTCGCCGTGCGCGAGTCGCCGACGCAGCTCGAAGAAGTCGACTTCGCGCTTGTTCTTCGGGCCTTCGTGGAAGGCGCGGAAGCCGAGCGCGGCCTCGCCGAGCATGTTCAGGCCGAGCCACGACCGGTTGGTCTCGCGGTTCTTGTCCCAGTGGACGAGCTTGTGCTTGCGCACCGACTCGACCGTCTTGCGCAGGCAGCCCGGCATCGTCGCGGCGAGCTTGGCGACCAGCTCGTCGACCTTGCGGTCGAGCTCGCCGAGGTCGAGCTTGCCGGTCTTGACGAGCTCCTTCGCGCGCGCGAGCTCGTCGCCTTGCTTCGGCTTGCCGTGGACGACGCGCCCTTGCTCGTCCATCCAACGCTCGGTGACGACCAACGGGTTCGGCACGAAGCGCTCGCCGATCTTCAGCACCGGTGCGACGTCGGTGATCAAACCGTACTGGAGCGCTTGGTACGCGGTCCACGTCTCGCACAGCGTGCACGATTGCATCGCGCGCTCGGCGCCGACGAACAACGGGAGGAAGTCCGTCGAGCCGCCGTCCGGCGCGGAGCCGTGCTTCGGACCGGCCTGACCGAACACCGCCATGTCGCTCGCGACCGTGAAGTCGCACGCCATGCCGATCTCCTGGCCGCCGGCGATGCGCATGCCGTTGACGCGGCAGACCACCGGCTTGTCGCAGTGCAGGATGCCGGTGACCATGTCGTTGAAGAGGCGCATGTAGCGCAGGTACTCGTCCGGCTTGCCGGAGTAGTACTCGGCGTACTCGGCGGTGTTGCCGCCGGTGCAGAACGAGCGCTCGCCCGAGCCCGTGAACACGACCGCGACCGCGTCGCGCGCGTTCGACGCGCGGCGGAAGGCGTGGATCACGCCCTGGATCATCTCGGTGGTGTAGGAGTTGAGCTGACCCGGGTTGTCGAGCGTGATCCAGATGGTGAAGAGCCCGTCGACGACCTTGCCTGCGCGATCGCGCAGCGGCTTCTTCTCGTAACGGACGCCCTCGAACGACGCGTCCTCGGGGCAGAGATCGAAGTGCTTGAACTCGAACGACGAACGACCGGTTTCCATGGATGACCTCACGGGACGAGCACGGGACGTTGGCGGATCTTCTTCTCGTGGACGCCGTTCAAGACGCTCCACACTTGGTCCATCGGGAACTGCTGCACGAAGGGCTTGACCTGCACGCGGCCTTCGAGCACGAGCTTCAGCACGTCGGGGTAGAGCTCGGGCACGCAGCCCCAGTTCCCCGCGGCGACGGCGTCGAACGCCATCAGGTTGGAGAGGCGCAGCTCGAACTTCTCGAGCGTGAACCCGACGACCGACAGCCAGCCCGCCGGGCCGAGCAGTCGCCACGCGAGCGCCTGTCCGGCCTTCGAGCCGCTGCATTCGAAGATGCGCCAGCCGGTCGAGCGGATGCCGCGCTCGGCCGCGAACTTCTTGATCGCCTCGACCGCGGCTTGTTCACCGGCCTTCGCATCGACCGCGAGATCGACGCCGTGCCGAGCCATCGTCTCGAGCTTCGCCGGATCGACGTCGACGCCGACGACCGTCGCGCCGAGCGAGTGCGCGATCTGTGCGGCGTACCCGCCGACTCCACCGAGCCCGATCACGATCGCGAAGTCGCCGTCGGAGAGCCCGGAGCGACAGATCGCTTGATAAGGAGTGCTGACGGCGTCGGCGATCACCGAGAGCTCGGCGAGCGTCGCGCCGGAAGCGCCGAGCTCGCGCCCTTCGAGCGCGCCCGGCACGTCGACGACGCACAGGCCGCGCGCGGGGACGACGACGTGGCTCGCGAAGCCGCCTTGGACGTCGTTGCCGGGCATCACCTGCTTCTTGCAGACGGCCGCGCGGCCTTCGGTGCAGTCCTCGCACGTTCCGCAGGGCGTGACCGCAGGGACGATCACCGCTTTGCCGATGAGGTGGGCGTAGCGCGAACCCGCGGCGACGACCTCGCCCGCGATCTCGTGGCCGAGCGCGAGCGGCAACGCGTGGCGCGTCCGAACCCCATCGAACAAGTAACCGAGGTCGGTGTGACACACACCGCAACCGATCACCCGCACCACCGCCTGCTCGTCGCTCGCTTCGAAGGCCTCGACCTTCGTGCGGACGAGCTCGGCGTTCGCGGCGCGCATCTCCCAACGCCAACCCTGAATCTTCTGCGCGGTCTGAACCATGGTTCGCCTCCTCGATTCGATGGAGCGCCCGCGAGGGACCGCGGGCGATGCGCACATGGTCGACGGCACCCGTCGGAACGCCGATACGCCGAGCGGCGCAACGGCCCAGGCACCTCTGCGCAGTTGGTGCGTAGCCGTTGGGCGGGGATGTCGCGCTCGGTGCGTACTCGGACTGCGCAACCCTGCGGCTCGGCGCGCTGCGGCGGTCGTAGGCGCCTCCGCCACGGGGAATACGAACAACCCTTCCTTGTGCGTACGGTGCGCAGGACAATCCGCAGCTGACGCCGTGCGCCCCCTCTATCTGATCCTCGCGGGCCTGTTCTTCGCGTTGGCGATCGCCGGCGCGCTGCTGCCGGTGTTGCCGATGACGCCGTTCCTGTTGCTGACGAGCGCGTGCCTGGTGCGCTCGTCGCCGCGGCTGCACGCGAAGCTGCGCGGTTCGAAGCTGTTCGGCCCGTTGCTGCGCGATTGGGAGGAACGGCGAGCGGTGCGCCGCGAGGTGAAGTGGGCGGCGGCGGCGACGATGTTGGTCGCGGTGACGGCGACGTTGGTGTTCGCGGATCGATCGCTGCCGGTGCAGCTCGTGACGGTCGGGTTGGCGGCGATCGGCTTGACGGTGATCCTGCGGCTGCGGACGCTCGACGAGTCGAGCCGGCCGATCGATGCTGGCCGCGTCGGCGATGTCGGTGAGCTCGGTGACGTCGCCAAGCTCGGCGAGGGCGGCGAGTCACGGCCCACCCGCGATCGGCGCCCGCCGAAGCGTTGAGACCTTGCCGTCGGGCGGGCTCTCGGGTCGGCGCGGTGCTCCGCGAGCGGCAGCCGCCTACCGCGAGGCCAGCACGCGGTCGTGCAGGAACTCGGGCGCGAGGTCGGCGCCGTTGGGCCAGGTGAGCGTGTCGTCGACGAAGAAGCCCGCGAAGGTGCGCGGATCGCGCAACGGCTCGAAGATCTCGCCGTCGAGCTCGTCGCTCAAGTCGATCCCGGCCTCGACGCCGTCGTCGAAGCGCAGCCACACCCGGTGCCCGCCCAGCGGGCGCGCGGCCACGACGTGAATCAGCTTGAAGCTCATTGGAGTGGATCGATCGGTCGCAGGGGCTCGCGCCGCTCCGCCCGACGTCCGTCGTCGCGCGGTGGGAGCGCTTCCAGAAGCTGACTCCGGAGCCAGCGCTCGCGCCACTCCGCCGACACCGGCGCTGCGTTGAACTCGACAACCGGCGCTCGCCGAGGGGTAGCATCCTTCGGTCATGCTGCTCGTCGTCCGCGTGCTGGGGTGTTTCGTGCTCGTCGCGAGCGCGGCCAGGGGCGTAGCGACGCAACGCGTCGAGCCGTCGAAGGCGCCGGAGCTCGCGGTGACGGTCGACGGCGAGCGGTGCGGCGGTCGCTTCGTCGCGATCAGCTCGGTGTCGACGTACGACGACCGGTTCTGGCTGTGCTTCGCGCCGGACTCGGAGTTCGAGTTCGCGGCGTCGTCGGTGCGGCTGGTCGGGCTCGGGCGCGAGCTCACGCCCGACGGCGGGAGTCACGCACTGGCCGGCGAGCTCCCGGGTCGCGCGCACTGGGCGTTCGAGCTCGACGCGGGAGAAGCGCGCACCGCCGCGGAGCTCTCGCACCTCCCGCTCGGGCTGCACACCGGGCGCGCGGTGGAGCTCGAGGCCGCGATCGAGCTCACGGCGCAGCACTTCGAGGTCGGCTGGCCGGTCTCCGCGACCTTCACGATTCGCAATCGCGGACGCGAGGCGGCGGCGCTCGCGTTCCGGCCGATCGAGGGGTCGCGCATGGAGCCGCTGTCGCTCGAGCTCGTGCCCGCAGTGCCGAAGGCGGCGCCGCCGGACGGAGTCCCAGCTCGCGCGACTCGATCCGAGACGCTGTCGCTCCCGGCGGGCGCGAGCCGCACACACTTCCTCTCATTGGACAAGCGACTGCGGCTCGACGTCGTTGGCGAGTACGTGGTCACGGTCGGCGTCGACTACGAGCTGCTCGGGCCGAGGAGCCCGTGCGATGCGGCGCAATTCTGTCCCGTCGCCATCGAGCGCGAGCTCGTGAGGCTTCGCGCGAGCGCACCGCTCTCGCTCGCGCCGCGGACGACGCCGCTGCCGCCGACGATCGATCCGGACGCGATCCATCTCACGTCGGTTGCACTGGACGACTCGCTCTTCCTGCTGTGCGCGCCGTCCAGCCGTTTGAAGGAGTCGGAGGTGGCTGCAGCGCTGACCGCGGCAGGGCTCGACGCCGAGCGAATCAAGTCCGCACCCAAGCGCTCCAACCACAAGGAGATCTTGCTCGAGCCGGAAGTCGCGCACGCGATTGCGGGCACGCTCGGGATCACGCCGGCGTTGCGCCCGCCGTCGAGGCGGAAACTGGCGGCGACGTTGGTCGTCGGTGAGGGTCTGGATCGCGCGAGCAACGAGCTCCCGCTGCGGCTCGCGCTTCGAAACGTCGGCGACGAATCGATCCCGCTGCGTTGGTGGAGGTACTCAGGCCTGCACTTGCACGACGTGACGATCGAGCCGGAGCCGCCGAAGCGGCCGCCGACCGGCCCCATGTCCTGGAGTGCTCAGGGATCCGTCTCTTCCCATGAGCTCGCGGTGGGCGAGGAGTTCGAGATCAGGCTCTCGACCTTGCACGGCTACGACTTTTCCAAGGCCGGCCGGTACGACGTGACCTTGCGCTTCGAGTGGATCGCGCCCGAGGACGCGATCCCAGAGCGCGCAGGCTGTCGCCTCGCGGCTGAGCGACTGCTCGTGATCGCGAAGGGCAGGCTGGTGCTCGAGTAGCGCGCGAGCACCGCGGCGCTCGGTTGCGTTCCGCCCCAACCGACCGTTGCGACCCAGAGCCGAGCTCGCGCCGCGTCGACGTCGCACGTCCGCCACTCCAACCGCGCTCGCACCACCGGCTGACGCTTCGAATTCGGTCGAGCGTCGCCCGACGAAACCTCCGCGCTCGCGCGGCGCGAATCGCGCCGCGCGTACGCCCTTGGTCGCATTCCTGACGCGCCGCAGCGGCCCCCGCGCGGCCCTCGCCCGAGCGTGGGGAAGTTCGCGCGCGACCCGCCGCTCGTTCGACGCGCGCGCGATCACGCGCTCGCTCTGCGCGGAGCGTCGCGCGCGCCCGCGGCGTGCTCAAGCGTGCGTCGGCGCGACCCGATAGATCGCCGCATGTTCGCTCCGTCACTCGGCTCGATCGTCCGGCCTCGCGTGCGCCTCGCGACCGGCCGCGAGGCGTGCGCATGACGCCCGAGACGCTGACGCCGCGCGCCGCGGCGCCCACCGAAGTCGATGGCGCGCTCGACGCGGTCATCGACGCGGTCGCCGCCGCCGCAGCTCGGGTCCGCGAAGCCGCCGAGGAAGTCGCGAGCAACACCGGCGCGACCGTCGAGCGCGCGTCCGGTGCCGCCGACACCGCCGAGCAGATCGCGATGAGCTTCGAGTTCGTCGCTGACGCGACCGACGGGCTCTCGAGCTCCGCCGCCGAAGTCGGGCGCCAAGTCGACGAATCGACGCAGCTCGCCAACGAAGCGGTCGCCGAGGTCGAGCGCACGAACGCCGCCGTCGCCGACCTGACCAAGATCTCCCAGCAGATCGCGCCGGTCGTCAAGCTGATCTCGCAGATCGCGCGACAGACGCGGTTGCTCGCGCTCAACGCGACGATCGAGGCCGAGCGCGCCGGCGAAGTCGGCCGAGGCTTCGCCGTCGTCGCGGCGGAGGTCAAGCGGCTCGCGCAGGAAGCCGCGACCGCGACCGAGAAGATCGACGCGCAGAACGAAGCGATCCAGACGGTCGCCTCGCAGTGCGTGCACGCGATCGACGGCATCGGCGGGACGATCCGCAAGCTCCACGCGATCTCCAACACCGTGTCGCAGTCGTTCGCGGAGCAAGCGCAGTCGACCACGCAGATCAGCTCGAACGTGCGCGTCGCCGCCTCCGGCAGTCGGCGCGTCGCCGAGAGCATCTCCGCCGCCAATCAGGCCGCGGACGAGACCGGCGGAAGTGCCGCGCGCGTGCGAACGGCCGCCGAAGAGCTCTCGAAGAGCGTCGACGACTTGCGCGCGCTCGGTGCGCGGATGCGCGTCGAGCGCGCGGACGAAATCGGCGGCGAGCACGGCTCCGTGCCCGCTGCGCCGTGAACCCAGAGAAGACGAAAGGACGATCCCAATGGCCTTGATGACGTGGACCGACAAGTACGCGACCGGAATCGCTTCGATCGACAATCAGCACAAGAAGCTGATCGAGATGCTCAACAACCTCCAGGACGCGATGCTCGCCGGCCAAGGCAACGAGGCGATCGCGAAGATCCTCGATGGGTTGGTGCAATACACGGTCACGCACTTCGCGCACGAGGAGAAGCTCTTCGCGACGCACGGTTACGCCGAGGCGGCGAGCCACAAGGCGGAGCACGACAAGCTCGCCAAGCAAGTGCTCGAGTTCCAAGCGCAGATCAAGGCGGGCAAGACCAAGCTGTCGGCCGCGGTGATGAACTTCCTGCGCGACTGGCTGAACAACCACATCCTCGGCACCGACAAGAAGTACGCGCCGTTCCTGAAGGGCAAGGGCGCGGTCTGAGCTCCCGCGCGCCGACCGAGGCGCCGAGCGAGTTTCCCGGGCGTCGAAGCGCGCGCGAGCGTGCGACGACGCCCGTTTCGTCGGCGGTCGGCCTTGAGCCGTGGGTGGTCGGGCTCTGGAGCGCGGTTGGGGAGCCCCGTTGCCCGGAGGCGGCGCGCCGGCAGCGGTGGCGCGCGAGCCGGACGTTGCCGTTGACCGTCGAATGACGCCGCGGCGCGTCGGATCGTGATTTCGACGCCGTCGCTTCGCTTCCGGGTGCGTCCGCCCTGACCTCGCGGAGTGCTAGGATCCGCGCCGGTCGCGCGGCGCGGCCGGAGGAGGAGGGAACTATGGGCGTTCGAATGACCGTCGCGTGCGCCGAGCGCACGCCGGAGGACCTGCAAGGGCTCGTCGACGAGCTCACGGGCGAGCTGAACCAGCTCCAAGGCGCCGACGTGCGCGTCGAGCAGGTCGCGGCGCCGAAGGGTTCGCGCGGAGACGCGATCTCGCTCGGCAACATCCTGATCACGTTCATCTCGAGCGGCGCGGCGGTCGCCGCGATCAACGTGCTCAAGACCTACTTCCAGCGCGAGCCCGCGTTGAAGTTGAAGTTCAAGGGCGCCGACGGCGAGGAAGTCGAGCTCGACGCGAAGCGTCTGAACGACGAGAACACCAAGCGTGCGCTCGGGTTGCTCGAGAAGTCGATCGCGAAGAAGCGCTGAGCGAGGCCCCGATGAGTCGTCGCGTCGCGATCCTGATCGCTTCGAGTCGCTACCCGGACGAGCCCGGGCTCGCGACGCTCGACGCGCCCGAGAAGGACGTCGACGAGCTCCAGAAGGTGCTCGCCGGCGATCACGGCGGCGTGTTCGACGAGGTGCTCGTGCTGAAGAACCAGCCGAGCCAGAAGGTGCGCGTGCAACTCAATCGTTCGCTGCGCACCGCGGCGAAGGACGATCAGGTGCTGATCTACTTCTCGGGCCATGGCAAGCTCGATCCGACTGGGCGGCTCTGCTTGACGATGACCGACACGGTGCTCGACGCGCTCGAATCGAGCGCGGTGCGCATCGGCGAGCTCAAGGACTTCCTCGACGTGTCGCGCTGCAAGAACGTGATGCTCTTGCTCGATTGTTGCTACAGCGGCGCGGTCGGGAAGTCGTTCACGCGCAGCTCGGTCGACGATCAACTCCAAGTCGCCGCGCAAGGCGCCGGCATCTGCATCATGAGCGCGTCGAGCGCCGTGCAGACCGCGCTCGAGACCCCCGAAGCCGGGCTCGGCGTCTTCACGCGCAACGTGATCGAAGGGATCCGCACCGGCGCTGCGGACGTCGACGGCGACGGGCTGGTCACGTTCGACGAGCTCTACGACTACGTCAACCAGAGCGTCAGCGCGGAAGGCCACCAACGGCCGCAGAAGTGGGCTTTCCAGGCCGAGGGCGAGCTCCTGATCGCGCGCACCGGCCGCGACGCGTGGGAGGCGGCGAAACAAAAGGCCCGCGCGCGGATCCTCGGGCTCGCGGCGACGCAAGATCTGCCCGACGAGGTCGTCTCGGACGCGCTCGATTGCCTCAACGTCGCGCCGAAGGAGCGCACGCCGAAGCAGAAGCTGCAGGCGAAGCTGCTCGAGGAGTTCGGCGCCGAGCGCACGAAGCCGACCGCGTTCGTGATGGCGTGGATGAAGCTCACCGCGACCGCCGACGCGCCTCTGCCGACGCCGCTGGCGCCGCTGCCGCAGGAGGTGGAAGAGCCGGCGCCGACTCCGACGACGCTGCGCGACTCGCTGTCGACGTGGCCGTCGAGTTGCATCGACTTCGGTCGACGCACGCGCGGTCAAGAGCCGCAGGAGCAGCTCAAGATCTGGAGCGATGCGCCCGGCCGCTTCGATTGGAGCGTCGAGACCGACGGAGACTTCTTCGAGGTCGATCGCAACGCCGAGGGGCTCGTGGTGACGCTGGTCGACACCGAGCCCGGCTCGAAACAAGGTTGGATCCAGATCCGCTCGAACGTCGGCGAGGCGCGGATCGAGGTGCGAGCGCGCGTCGTCGCGGCGAAGACGCCCGCGCCGGTCGCTCATGCGCCGACTGCGCCGAGTGCGAGCTCGACGCCGAGCTCGGGCCCCGCGAACTTCGGCCTGCCGCCGCACGTCGCCGATCCGAAGTTCCAACCGGGCCGTTGGGTGATCGAGCTCAAGGCGCTCGGCATCCCGGGCGCGAAGTACACGCTCGACTTTGCGCCGAACGGCGCGCTCGCCGGCGGCTCGACCGTGTGGGGCGTCACGTCGCAGATCGCGGGCACGTGGGGCTACGACATGGCGAACGAAGTGCTCGTCGTGCACATGATGCAGAACACGTTCGGCATCCAATCGGGCGACACGCTGACGATCCAGGTCACCGAGCGCGACGGTCGTGTGCTCAAGGGCCGCGACATGCTGCGCACGTTCACGTTGACGCGCCTCGAC
>JADLBP010000243.1 GCA_020847695.1 Planctomycetota bacterium | reverse complement strand
GGCGATGTCCGTCTCGTCGTGGTAGAGGAGCTTCACGCGGTAGTCGCCGGCGTGCGGCCATGCGACGTATTGTCCGAGCGGCACGGAGAACTCGAGCGAGCGCGCCGGCGCCAGCGGGCTGCGGCTGCAGAGCCCGCCGCCCATGAATCCGGGCGGAGGAAGCGGCTCGAGCTCGTTCCCCGCGGCGTCGAGCACCGCGGCGCGACAGCGTGCGAAGCGGCCGCTGCGGTAGCTGCCGCCGACGGTGAGGCCGAAGGACTCGCCACCGACGTCGACGTTCGTCAGCCGGCACACGATCGTCGGCGCGGAGGGGAAGACGCAGACGAAGAGCGGCTCACCGTCGAGTTCGAGCGCCAACGGATCGGGCTTGCGCTCGGCGCGGCGGAGTGCGGTCAGGACTTCCAGGTCCTCGGGCACATCCCCGAACTCGGGTGCAGCGCGCACGCGCTCGAGCTCGCTCTTCAGGAACGCCACCCAGTGCTCCCCGCCGCGGCGCGCCACCTCGGTCAGGCACGTCTCGACCTCGAGCGCGTGGGCTCCGTTGAGCTCGCAGGCCGCGAGCGCCCGGCGATATTCCGCCTCGAGCGTCGAGTCGTCCTTCGACTCCAACCAGCGCGTCGATCCGGGCGCCGCGATCCGCACGTCTCCGAGCTCCAGCGTTCCCGTCGAGAGCCCCGGTGGAAGCTCGATCTCGGCGCTGCCTCGCTCGCCATCGCCGACGTCGAACGTGCGCCGGTCGTCGGACTGCGCGGCCGCGTCACGCAACGGGAACTGGAAGCGCCCGGCGGCATCGGTGACGAGCGTCGAGCCACGGCTCTCCGCTCCGGTGCCTTGCTCCCCTCGGAAATGTCGCGTCAGGCCCACGCGAAGCGTCGCGTCGCCGACCGGTCGCCCGTCTTCGTCGATCACGCGGCCGACGAGCACCGGGAACGCCGAGTCCCGAGGAGTCGCGATCTCGACCAGGGCTCCCGCGCTCGCGGGACCTGCTGCCGATCCTCGAATCGGTGGCCCCTGGCGCGGGCTGCGCGCCTCGTACTCGATCGTCACGCCCACGCCGACGCGCTCGAAGAGCGCCTTGCCCGCGACGATCTCGGCGCGCAGCGGATCGGTGCTGAACCACGCCGAGCGCGTGGGCTCGCCGGGGACCGCTCGCCGGATGCGCACGTAGCCGGTCGGGACGTCGGCGCAGTCGAACGCGACGCGGCCGGTAGGTGGGACGGTCAGCGTGCGTCGACCTCCGCCGAGGTCGGTCGGGTCGAGCTCGAGCTCGACGTCGCTCGCGAGTGGGATCGCGAGCCGCGCGAAGCAGCGCGTGTGCTCCTGCGGCCGCAGCAGCGTCTGCACGTGGCGGAAGCGTGCGAGTCCGTCTCGGACATCGCTCGACGCGGTCGCGAGGAAATGCTCGAAGGCGGCCGGCGCGCTCTCGCCGGACTCGCGACCGAAGCTCGAAACCAGCGCGACCGCCGTCCCGCCCGCCGGCGTGCCGAGCTCGTCGACCACGGCGATCTCGAGCGTCACGTCCGGCTCGATGCGCAGCTCGATCGTATCGGTCGCGCCGGCTTCGAGCGTCACCTCGCCCCAGCGCCCCGGGGCCGACGCGGAGAAGCAGAGCGCGCCGCGACCGCGTTCGAAGCTCGCGCTGCCCGACGCATCGGTGCGCGCGCGCGTGCCCAGGCGCTCGCGCGTCGCCTCCCACTCGGCGAGGTCCGGGCTGACGTTCCGCGCGCTCCAATCCGCCAGCGCCCGAGCGTGGTCGAGCGCGATGACCTCGGCCGCGCCGACCGGCGCCCCGGTTGCCGCGTCGATCACGCGGACGAGCACCCGCGTGCCGGCCGCGGAGCCGCTCTCCTGCAGCGGCGCGCGTGCGACCGGGCCGACGAGCGCCAGACTTCCGAACAGCAGCGTCGCGAACATCGGATCGACCTCCTGGGCGCGGTCGAGTGCGGGGGACGCGGCGAGTCGAGCCGCGTGTGCGTCTCGTGCCTCGCCAAGGAATCTACCGGCGCCGGCCGAGCCCACTACCGCACGTGCGGCGTCTCGCTCAGCGCATCACCGGCGCCGGCCGGCCCGCGGGTGCGCGCTCGGGGTCGCCGGACCAGATCACGTTGTACAGCGTGTCGCGCTCGACCGGGATGCGGCCGGCGTCGCGGATCCACTGGACGAGCTCGGCGCGCTGCACCTCTTGCGGCGTCGTCGCGCCGGCCTCGTGGTAGATCTTCTCCTCGACCACCGTGCCGTCGACGTCGTCGGCGCCGTACGCGAGCGCGAGCTGCGCCACCGCGACGTCCATCAGGATCCAGTAGGCCTTGATGTGCGGGATGTTGTCGAGCATCAAGCGGCCGACGCTGAGCTCGCGCAGCTCGTCGAGCGCGGTCGGACCCGGCACGTCCGCCATCTCCGAGTTGTCCGGGTGGAACGAGAGCGGGATGTACGTCTGGAAGCCGCCGGTCTCGTCTTGCAGCCGGCGTAGGCGATCCAAGTGATCGACGCGCTCCTCGATCGTCTCGATGTGCCCGTGCAGCATCGTGCAGTTCGAACGCAGGCCCGCTTGGTGCACCTTGCGCGCGATCGCGAGCCATTCGTCGCCGCTGATCTTCAGGTGGTACGTCTCGGCGCGCACGCGTTCGCTGAACACCTCCGCGCCGCCGCCGGGGACCGAGCCGAGACCCGCGGCCTTGAGCTCTTGCAGCACGATCTCGAGTGGCTTCTTCGCGACCTTCGCGATCTGGTCGAGCTCGACCATCGTGAACGCCTTCACGTGGATCGAGGGTCGCGCCGCCTTCACCGCGCGCAGCAGGTCGAGGTAGTACTCGTAGGGGATCTTCGGCCACACGCCGGCGACCATGTGCACTTCGGTGACCGGCTGGTCGAGCTCCGCGCGCACCTTCGCCGCGCACTCCTCGGGGCTCCACAGGTACGCGCCCTCTTGGCCGGGCAAGCGTTGGAACGCGCAGAAGCGGCAGAGCTTGTTGCAGAGGTTGGTGTAGTTGACGTGCTGGTTGACGTTGAAGTACGCGAGGTCGCCGTGCAGTCGCTCGCGCACGTGGTTCGCCAGCGCACCGACGACGTGGAGCTCGGGATTGCGGTAGAGCCGCGCGCCGTCGTCGAGCGACAGCCGTTCCTTCGCGATCACTCGCTCCGCGATGTCCGCGAGGCCGGCGGAGCGCGCGAGCTCGACCAACCGCGACGCCTGCGAGTCGCGCGCGATCATGCTTGCACCTTCGCCGCGCTCGGAGCGCGCACGCGGGCCTCGGTCGGGTTCGCCGGGCCGCGCTGGAGCTCGGGGCGTCGCGGATCGACCAAGCCGTACCACGAGTTGCGCTGCACCGGCGCGAAGCCGGCGCGTTCGATCACGCGCTCGAGCTTCTGGATCGGCGCCAGGTGGAAGCAGCCCGCCGCGGAGACGACGTTCTCCTCGAGCATCGTGCCGCCGAAGTCGTTGCAGCCGTAGCGCAGCGTGATCTGCGCCATCTTCAGGCCTTGCGTCACGTAGCTCGTCTGGATGTTGTCGAAGTTGTCGAGGAAGATCCGCGAGAGCGCCTGCACGCGCAGGTAGACGCCCGGCGTCGCGCGCTTGGGGTACTTGTGCTGCTCGGGCACGCCGTCGGGCTGCATCGTCCAGCACGCGAACGCGGTGAAGCCGCCGGTCTCGTCCTGCAGGTCGCGCAGCCGTCGCAAGTGCTCGATGCGCTCCGCCGCGGTCTCGACGTGGCCGAACAGCATCGTCGCCGACGAGCGCAAGCCTGCCTCGTGGACCTTGCGGTGCACGTCGAGCCAACGGTCGGTCGACGCCTTCTTCGGCGCGATGATCTTGCGCACGCGCTCGACCAGCA
Organism: Planctomycetota bacterium; assembly: GCA_020847695.1. Taxonomy (GTDB): domain Bacteria; phylum Planctomycetota; class UBA1135; order UBA1135; genus JACRIN01. Next base: position 11,611 of record JADLBP010000243.1, on the reverse strand, counting down.
TCTCCGCGCCCGCGCCGGGAACCGACCCGAGTCCCGCGGCGGCCAGGTCGCGGATCACCTCTTCGACCGGTCGCTTGTCGAGCTTCGAGAGGTGGTCGAGCTCCGGCGCCGACAGCGCGTGCGAATTGATCGTCGGGAAGCGCGCGCGCAAGTCGGAGATCAGCTCGCACCACCAATCGGTCTTGATGTACGGGTGATGGCCGCCCTGCATCAACACTTGGCGTCCGCCGAGCGCGGCGGTCTCCTCGACCTTCTTGTAGATCTCCTCGCGCGGCAGGACGTACGCGCCCTCGGCGTTCGGCCGGCGGTAGAACGCGCAGAAGCCGCAGTCGGTGATGCAGACGTTGGTCGGGTTGATGTTGCGATCGACGATGTACGTGACGATCGGCTCGGGGTGCTTGCGCCGGCGCACCAGGTCCGCGAGCAGTCCGAGCGAGAGCACGTCGGCGTGCTCGTGCAGCCACAGCGCCTCCTCGACGTCGATGCGCCGGCCGTCCTGGACCTTGTGGGAGATGCGTTCGAGCTCGGCGGCTTGCGCGCCCGTGCGCGCGCGCGACGCGAGCGGCACCGAGCCCGCCGCGGCGGGGGATTCGACCGATTGCATGGGGCGACAGTATAGGTCCGCACCGCCGGATTTCGCGCGACCGGGGGCGTCCCGCGGAATCGGCCATGCGAGCGCGGAGCGCGCTGAATCGCGGACGGGCGGCCGCTAGACTGCGCGCTTTCGTCTCCGCCTCCAAGGACCGCCATGCCGACGACCGACCCGCAGTTGATGGACAAGATCGTTTCCCTGTGCAAGCGCCGGGGCTTCGTCTTCCAGGCCTCCGAGATCTACGGCGGCATCGGCAACACCTACGACTACGGGCCGCTCGGCGTCGAGCTCCTGCGCAACGTCAAGAACTCCTGGTGGCAGCGCACGGTGACGCTGCGCTCCGATGTCGTCGGCCTCGACTCCGCGATCATCCAGAATCCGAAGACGTGGGAGACGTCCGGGCACGTCCAGGGCTTCACCGACCCGATGGTCGACTGCAAGAAGTGCAAGTCGCGCTTCCGCGCCGACAAGCTCGAGGACGCGCGCTGCCCCGAGCGTCCCTCGAAGAAGCCCGGCGAGTGCGGCGGCGAGCTCACGGAGCCGCGCGCGTTCAACCTGATGTTCAAGACGAACATCGGCGCGGCCGAGTCGACGAGCTCGGTCGCCTACCTGCGGCCCGAAACCGCGCAGGGCATCTTCCTCAACTTCCTCAACGTGCTGCAGAGCTCGCGCGTCAAGCCGCCGTTCGGCATCGCGCAGATCGGGAAGTCGTTCCGCAACGAGATCACGCCGGGCAACTTCGTCTTCCGCACGCGCGAGTTCGAGCAGTGCGAGATGGAGTTCTTCGTGCCGCCCGCGCAGAACGAGCAGTGGTACGAGTACTGGCGCAAGGAGCGCCTGCAGTGGTACCTCGACCTCGGCTTCGATCCGTCGAAGTTGCGCATGCGCGAGCACGACAAGAGCGAGCTCGCCCACTACTCGACCGGCACCACCGACATCGAGTACGAGTACCCGTTCGGCTGGGGCGAGCTCGAGGGCATCGCATGCCGCACCGACTTCGACCTGAAGCGCCACGCGGAGGCCAGCGGCGTCGACCTGCGCTACTTCGATCCGGAGACCAAGGAGCGCTACTTCCCGTACGTGATCGAGCCCGCCGGCGGCATCAACCGGATCGCGCTGACGTCGATGATCGACGGCTACGCCGAGGAACAGGTCGAAGGCGAGACGCGCGCGGTGTTGCGCTTCCACCCCGAGATCGCGCCGATCACCGTCGGCGTGTTCCCGTTGGTCAAGAAGGAAGGCATGCCCGAGAAGGCGCTCGAGATCGAGAAGGAGCTCCGCCGCGCGCGGCTCTCGACCTACTACGACCAGAGCGCGGCGATCGGCCGCCGCTACCGCCGCCAGGACGAGATCGGCACGCCGTTCTGCGTCACGATCGACGGCGACACGCTGAAGGACGACGTCGTCACCGTGCGGCACCGCGATTCGATGCAGCAAGAGCGCGTCAAGGTCGCCGAGCTGCGCGCGTACCTCGCCGGCGCGATCGCGAGCTGGAAGCGGCCCGCGACGGCCTGATGCGCTCGCCGGCCGGTGCGGTCGCGGGCCAGCGCCCGCCGAGGATCTCCGGTCGCGGGCGCCCGCGAGCGCAAGTCGGGGTTCGCACGCTCGCGGTCGCCGCGGGCGATCGTGCGGCACGGATCACGCGCCACGGATCACGCGCCACGGATCACGCGCCAGTGATCACGCGGCAGTGATCACGCGGCAGTGATCACGCGGCAGTGATCACTCCGCGGTGATGCGGTGTTCACACGGCGGTGGTCCGTCGGTGGCGATCACTCTGCGGCAATCATGCGCCGGCGGGCGCCGGGCTCGGTGCGCTCGCCGGGGCTCACTCGAGCGAGCCAAGGATCGCGATCGACCTCGGAGCCACGCCGGTGCCGACCGAGACGCCGATCGTCAGCATGCCGGTCGCTTGGTGGATGCCGTAGATCGAGACGGTGTCGTCGTCCTGGTTGACCGAGTAGAGGAAGCGGCCCGACGGGTCGCCGATCCGCGCGATCGGGCCGAGCCCGCTCAGCGCGGTGCCGAGCGGGAGCAGATCGCCGGTCGCCGGCTCGATGCGGAAGACGCCGAGCTCACCGCCGCCGACCGATGCGTTCGCGGTGTACGCGAAGCGCCCGCGCGCGTCGAGCGCGATCGAAGTCGGCAGTGCGCCGGTCGATTGCGCTTCGGGAGACGAGAGCTCGCCGGTGTACGGATCGATGTCGAACTTGACCGCGGTCGAGAACGCTTCGAGCACCGCGTAGAGGTGGCGTCCATCGGGATGGCAGACCAGTGACCGCGGTTGACCGGGGACGACCGACGCGCTCGACGCCGGCGTCAGCGCGCCCGTGTGCGGATCGATCCGCGACCACGTGATCGTATTCGCGGCATAGTTCGCGACGTAGAGGAAGCGTCCGGTCGGATCGACCGCGAGCGCGGCGGGGCCGGCATCGGTCGCCGTCGAGCCGAGCGCGGTCAGCGCGCCCGTCACCGGATCGAGCTCCAGCGTGTCGATGCGGTCGCCCGCGCCGATCAGCGCGAACGCGAAGCGTCCCGAGGCATCGAACACCCCGGCGGTCGGCGTGCCGGAAAGCGCGGTCGGCGCGCCGAGCGGCGACAGGTCGCCGGCGCCGTCGACCGTGAACACGTGGGCGTCGTTGGTGCCGGCGTTCAGCGTGCACACGAACCGACCGGTCGGCGCGGCGAGCGCGACGCGCGGCGACCCTTGGTCGAAGACGCTCGGTGTGATCGACGTGAGCACGCCGCTGTCGGGATTCGCGGCGTAAACCGACACGTCCTGCGAGCCACCGTTCGCGACGTAGGCGAAGCGTGACCGCGGGGTGGCGGCGTTCTGCCCCTCGATCATCGCGATGCACATCGGGAGCTCGCGGGTGAACGTCTCGCGCGGCGTGCCGAGCGCGCCGGTCTCGGGGTCGACCGGGAAGTTCCACGAACGGTTCCCGTCGATGTCGAGCGCGTAGAGGTGCGAGCCCGTCGACTCGAAGCAGAGCGCGATCGGCCGAACGCCGACCGTCTTCCCGTCGTCGAGCGCCGTGAGGTCACCCGTCGCGGCGTCGATCGCGAAGCCGCGCACGGTGTCGTTGCCGGATTCGCAGACGTAGAGGAAGCGTCCGGTCGGATCGATTTCGACGTCCGAGGGGAAGATCCCCGCGGCGAGCGTGAACTTCGGCAGCGGTTGACCGTCGGCCGCGATTTCGAACATCGACAAGTTGTGGCCGCGGAGGTTGGACGTGTAGAGGAACCGGCCCGAGGGATCGAGCTCGAGATCGACGGGCGTCTGGCCGCTCGCGCGCGAAGCACCGTGCAGGCTCGGCGTGTGCGTCACCGGGTCGATCACCAACGCTTGCAGCCGCGACTGGCCGGTTTCGGCGACATAGAGCCACTGCCCCGACGGATGCAGGCGCATCGCCTGCGGACCGCCTTCGAGCGCGACCGGTGGATCGATGCGCGTCGGCGCACCGGTGACGGCGTCGATCGAGTAGGTCTCGACCGTCGCGTCGAGTCGGCAGAGCACGTATCCGTGGCAGCCGTCGGCGTCGAAGACCAGCGCGTAGGGCGCTGCACCGGTCGGGAAGACTCCGGCGGGGACGAGCTCGCCCGTGGTGGACGCGAGCGTGTAGAGCGCGAGGTCGTTCGACGTCTCGTCGACGACGTAGACGAAGCGTCCGTTCGGGTGTCCGACGATCGCGCGCAGGTCGAGCTCCGCCGGCGTGCGCGCGCGGAAGCCGCGCGGGCGCCACTCGCCGGAGCTCGGATCGAGCGTGTACACGCCGAGCGTCTGGTCTGCGACGTGTCCGACGATCGCGAAGCGCGTCGGCAGCACCACGCCGAGCTGCAGCGTCGTCTGGGTCTTGCCGTAGGCGTTCTTCGCGAAGACGGTGAAGGCGCCGAGGTCGGCGACATCCTCGGGCGCGCCGGTGATCGCGCCGGTCTTCGGGTCGAGCTCGAGCCCGGTCGGAAGCGTGGGCTCGACCCAGAACGCGGAGACCTTGCCCTTGACCGAGGCCTGGTTGGGCTCGATCTCGACGCCGCGGGCGTAGACGGCGGCCGGCTTCGAATAGTGGAGGTTCGACGGAGGCGCGCCGGAGTCCCCCGAGCCACCGCAGGCGGCGAGGACGGTTCCGAGGGCGGCGCAGAGGGTCGAAAGCAGGTTCGAAGAACGCATGGTCATGCTGCCCCCGTCGCGGGAAATCGACAGGCTTCGCCCCACCAAGGGCGAAACAAGATTACACGAGTGAGACGAGCGGCGCGGCCCCAGGTTGCGTCGACTTCGTCGAAATCGCGCTTTCGGTCTTCCTAGACACGCTCGCGACCCGGTTCCGGGTTCAACCAAACCTGGCGGCGGGGTGAAGAACCGCTACGCGGCGTCGGGGCGGCGCGCGAGGACGTCGCCAGGAGGGATCCGAGCCCGGCGGCGTCACGGCGGGTGAGCCTCGCTGGCGCAGCCAACCCGGGGGCGGGAGTCCGGTGCCGACCGTCTGGGAGCTCTCGGTCCGGGTGCGAGGCCCCGCTGCCCTCCGGCGCACCGACCGGGGCGGCAGCGCTCGCGCTCGTGCCGCCAGCTATCCAAGCTCGGTAGCGAACGGCTCGCCCGAGACGCGACACGCGCGGTGCCCGCTGCCATTGGTCCGCGCGCGACCGGCACGAGGCACGAGGCACGACGCACGAGACACGAGACACGAGACACGAGACACGAGACACGAGACACGAGACACGAGACACGAGACACGAGGCGCGAGACACGAGACACGAGACACGAGACACGAGACACGAGACACGAGACACGAGACACGAGACACGAGACACGAGACACGAGACACGAGGCGCGAGGCGCGAGACACGAGGCGCGAAGCAGCGTTGCGGTTGCGACGTTCGCCGAGCGAAAACTCGCCGCGATTCTGGCGCGCGTTCGACGCGCGGGTTCGCCGCGATCGCCAACGTCCGCAACGACGGCGGACGCGCGAACCGACAGCCGCGAGCCCGTCAGCGACCGGTCGGGCCGCCGCCGCGGCGCGCGGTCGCCAGCAAGCGCTCGGCCGTCGCCCGCGCCTTGATCACGCACTGGTCCGAGTTGTCGTACTCGAACCGTCCGAAGCGGCCGAGCGGCACGATGCCCTGCTCGACCAGCCAGCCGAGCGCCGCCTCCCGGCGCGAGCCGTACGCGTGATCGAACACGACGTACGCGTGGCGCGAGACCGTGCGGTCGGTGAAGAGCACCTGGTCGCGCCGCAACAGCCCGGCGCGCTCGAGCCCGGCGAGCACCTGGCCCTCGAGCTCCGCGCCCGGCGCCGCGCTGCCGCCGCGGAACGTCACTTCGCACAGGAACGAGCTCTTGCCCGCCGGCGCGTTCGCCGTCGCGTAGTTCGACATGTACGTGACGCGGTTGGTCGGGCCCTGCTCCTCGTGCGGCAGGTAGATCCACGAGAGCGGCGGCTGCTTCGGCTCGTCGAGCGCGACCAGCAGGCAGACGATCGAGTTGTACTCGAGCGTCTCCATCGCCTTCGCGACCGGCTGCGGCATGCCGACGACGAGTTTCGGCATGTCGGTCAGCGCCAGAGTCGACACGACGCAGTCGAAGTCCTCGCCGTTGACCTGGAAGCCGTCACCGCGCTTCTTCACCTCGCGCACCGGCGTCTTCAGTCGCACGCGGTCGAGCAGCGTGCTGCCGATGCCGTCCGTGATCGCTTGGAAGCCGCCCTTCTGCGGGTAGTAGAAGAGCGATTGGTGCGTATAGCCCTCGGTGCGGATGCCGACCGAGCTCTTCAGCACGTCTTCGATCGGCGCATCGGGGACCCGGCCGGCGACCCAGTCGCTCGAGAGCTCGTGCATCTCGCGCTTCCAGACCTTCTGGTTGTACGGGTCCATGAAGTGGTGGGCGATCCCGTCGCCGAATCGCCAGCGCACCCACGCGCCGAACTCGGTCGGAGCCGGCGAGCGCTCGACCTGACGGCGATGCCACGCATGGACGTAGCCCTTGAGGCAGTCGAAGTTCGCTTGCGGCGGCAGGTCGCCGAGGCCGTTCTCGAACGGGTAGTGCACCCAGCGATCGCCGAAGCGGATCTTGGTCTGACGCTCGCGCTTCTCGAACGCACCTTCGCCGCCGGCGCAGTCGATCATCCAGCGCATCGCGGCCTGGTCCTTGGAGTACAGGATGTGGCCGCCGGTCTCGTCGTAGGTGAAGCCGTCGACGGTCTTCGAGCCGCAGAGGCCGCCGATCTTCGACGCTGCCTCGAAGAGGTGGAGGTCGGACTTCGCGATCCCGCCTTCGATCAGGAAGCGAGCGAGCGAGAGGCCGGAAACGCCGGCGCCGAGGATGGCGATCTTCAAGGGGGCGGGACTCTTGGTGGCGGGGCGAGCGGCGGAAAACCATACCCCGACGGACCGGATCCGTCAGCTACGGAGACGGCTCCGACGGCGGATTCCACGCCGCGCGGGTCGCCGTCCGTCACCGCAGGAAGCGGAGCACGCGCGCGTGGGCACTCTCGTCGCGTTCGAGCTTCACGGTCGACGCGGCGATGGCGAGCGCAAGCGAGTTCTCGTCCAGCTCCTTCTTGGCGTCGGGCATCGGGAAGCGGAAATGGACCGCGCCGGTATCGTCGGTGCGCCAGCGGAAGATCGCCTCGCCGTCCTCGACCGCGAGTTCCGTCAACGCGCCTGCGACACCGGGGGTGAAGCCTTCGTCGTGCCTGCTCTCGGCGCAGTATTTCATGAGCGCCGCGAGCCAATGGCCGCCGTAGGGAGCGCGGAACTCGAACCCGCTCTCGGTGACGGCGAGCCACGGCTTGCCGGAGCGCGCGTACTCGCGCCACGCGCTCCATTCCTCGGGCGTGAAGTCCCCGGTCGGATCCTCCTGCGCGGCGTACTCGCGCGAGAGCGCCGCGTTGACCGCGCGCACCGCGAGCGAGAAGCGCGGCAGTCGAACGTGTTGCACGATCGCCAGCCCCCGGTCGGGGGAGAGGTGCAAGCTCGCGTGCCGGACCTCGATCCCCGCGAGGAACTCGAGTCCGAGCTCCTCGGGGGAGCCGGGCTCCGGCGCGCGCTTCGCGAGCGCGTCGAGCAACTTCGAGTCTTCGCCGCGGACGTCCCCGTCGAGCTCGAACTCGAGCGGCCAATCGGCGATCACGAAGTAGCGCGATCCCGCCGCGATCGCTTCGACCGCGTGGGTCGCGCGCGCCAGCGCCTCGTCGCCTCGCTTGCCGGCGAATACCTTGTCGTAGACGAGCAGCATTTCGGCGGTGTCGGCAGCGGCGTCGTACTTCAGGTAGACGTCTTGCTGTTTCCAGCGCACGACCTCGATGCAAGAGCCCGTGAAGGTCACGAGCCACGCGACGATCCAGAGCTGCCAACGGCGCATGCGTCCCTCCGCTCGACGGGGTGTGCCGAGCGAGCCAAGTCTAGACCTTTGACGTCGAGCGCGCGCGCTCGACGTTGCCGCGCCAACGGGGAGACGACGCAGCGGCTCGGCGATGCCGCGCGAGCACGGGGCCGATTCGTCAGCGCGGGTTGATCCGGCGGCGCGGGGGGACTCACGGAGCGGCGCTGACTCCGCGGGACGGGGACGCCGCGCGGCCCGGCCGGTGAGGCCGTCCGGGGCGCGCGGCGCGGATCACCTAGCGCGTGCTGTACCCGTGCGTCGACACGCACACCACCGTCTTGAAGTCCTCGACGGTGCCCGCGTTCACCGGCGGATCGCACTCGCACGTCGTCGGGATCCCGACCTGGATCACCGGGATCACGAGCCCGCCGCAGCTGCAGTCGCGAACGGTGACCGCCATGTCGCCTTCGGGGACGCACGCGGTGCCGGCGTTCTCCTCGCCTTGGCAGGTCTGGTGCGCGGGGGTCGTGATCTTCGTCTCGGGGCATTCCTCGCCGAAGATGCCGCCGCCGACGCCGAACACGACGAACCCGATCCCGCACGTGTGGGTCGCCTCGGAGAGCTTGATCTCCGCGGGGACTTGGCTCGCCTTCTTGTCGGGACACGAGCTCGACGACTGGCGGGCGACGGCGAGTGTGGCGAGCGCGGCGAGCGCGCTGACGAGGACGCAATATCGAATGAACATGGCATAGAGCTACGGGGGAGTGCGGGGACGGCGACGCCCGTGCTCGTGCGCCGTCCGGGAGCGATGGATCGAACGCAGCGGCGCCGTCGCTCAGCGGTCGACCGTTGCACGTTGCAAGTCGCTCGGCGCGCATCGAGGCGCGCGATCGAGACCCATCGCGAAGCGGGTCGCGCGTCGCGAAGTCGTCGCGGCGGGCAGCGTGCCCACCGCGTCCCGAACTACCCGTCGCAGGGCACGGTGGTGAAGTCCTCGATCGTGCCGGCGTTGGTGAACTGCGTGCACGTGCAGCCCGCGGTCACCCATTGGCCGATGTGGACGATCGGGTCGCACGTGCACTCACCGACCTGGACGTTGAGCACGCCGTTCGGCACGCAAAGCGTGCCCTGGTTCGACTCGCCCTGGCATTCGCCGTGGGCCGGCACGATGGCCCTGTTCTCGGGGCAGCTGGGCGACCAGGTGGAGCCGTCCGCGAGCTTGATGCTCTTTGCGCAGACCTGGGCGGCGCCCGGGTCGATCCATTCGGATTCGACGTGCGTCGCTTGCTTGTGTGGACAGCCGCGCAGCTTCGGCGTGCCCGTGCCGATGTCCGCGTGCGCTTGCAGAGCGCAGACGAGCGTGCCGACGAGTGCGGACCAGAGGACGAGAGAGCGTTTCATTTCGCGATTCCTTTCTTCAAGAGTTCCCACTCCACGTCGGAGAGGAAGGGCTTCAGCTCGTCGAGCGCCGCGAGGCGGGCGGCGTCGGGCAGCGAGGTGTCGACGACCAGATCCCGGAGGAAGTTCGCTGCGTCGTCGCGCAGCTCGACCGCGCCGGTCTTCGCGGCCTTCTTGGCGAGGTTGCCCGCGCTCCAGGCCGCGCGCGTCGGATCGACGCCGCCGGCGAACGCGCTGCGCAGGTCATCCATCGACTTCTGCGTCGGCGTCCAGTTGGGAGAGCTCGTGATCGCCATCAACGCCTGGCCGCGCACGCCCGGACTCGGGTCCTGGAACGCGATGCCGGCAATCCGTTCGAGGTCCGAAGCCGACGCGTTGCGCATCGACGCGACCAAGAGCTCGCGCGCCTTCGCGTTCGCGTTCGAGCCGGCGAGCTGGTTGTACGCCGCCTCGACCGCGTGGAAGCCTCCCTGCTTCTGTGCAAGCGTCAACCACGCGCCCGGGTTGCCTCGGGTCTGGTCGATGCGCTCGACCAGGAAATCAGCGACCGCGAAGGGGTCCTGGAGGCCGTCGACCAGTGCCTGCACGATCGCGTTGCGCACCTCGGGCGAGGTCGCGGGGTCGTCGAAGAGCGTTTCCGCGAGCGAAAGGGCCCATGCGGGGTTCGCGCCTTGGAGCAGGTTGCGCAGCGCCGTCCCGAGGATCAGCGGATCGGACGTCTCGCTGAGGTAGATCGTGAAGAAACGGTCGCGCTCCTCCGGGGTCATCGCGACGCCGAGGCGGGTGAAGAGCTTGGAGAAGAGTTCCTGGTGGTCGCGGAAGAACGAGCGCAGCTCGAGGATCTCCGCGGTGTACTGCGCGATCAACGGCTTGCCGTCGACCTCGGCGCGCAGCAGTTGCTCGACCAACGTCGAGAGCAGCTTGCCGTCGAGCGACGGCAGGTCGGTCAGGATCGTGACGAAGAGCGCGCGGCCCTGGTCCGCGTCGTGGAAGCGGCTCGTTGGGTTGTGGAAGGAGACCAGGCCCCAGTAGAGCGCGCGACAGCCGCCGTACTCGACGACGTCGAGCATCGCGGCGTCGGGCTCGGTCGAGCGCCACTTGCCCGCGACCAGGTTGTCGAGCACGAGCAACAGCGTCGGCGGGCTCGCGAGCACGGGTTCGAGCAACGCTTCGAGCCGGAGCACGCGCGCTTCGGTCGCGCCTTGCTGGAGGATCTCGCCTTCGAGCCGCGCGATCGCGGCGAGGCGCTCCTCGAGGCCGAGGTTCGCGAGCTTTAGATCGGGCGGCGGCGCGTCGCGTGACTCGGTCGCATCGATCGCCGCGCGTCCGGTCGCGTCGTCGGCCGAGACCAGCGCCGAGTCGGCCGGGTCCGGCGGCGCGCCGTCGGATCCGGGGGCGGAGCTCGACTCCGGCAACGGCCGGAACAGCGCGAGCCAGGCGCCGACGAGCAGGACGACGATCAGCAGAGCGAGCGCGGAGAGCGGCGGGCGTTGGGCGGGCATGCGGGTTCCTCGGAGGTGCGCAGTCCCCGCGGGATCGACGGTCGCAGTGGCGCGTCGGCCGAGCGGGAACTTCCGTTTCCGGAACCTTGGATCGACGCACGCCCGCCCGGTTGCGGGTCGACCCGGATTGTCCTGCGCGCGCGGCCCGTTCGTGGGTCGCGCGGCCGCTGACGCGCCGCTCGTCAGCCCCCCAAAGCACGGCGGCGAGCACCGGGCCGACGCGCCCGCTCGGCGCGCGCGGCGCCTCGGTCACCGCTCGCGCACGAGGCAGTCGTCGGCGAGCTCGAGCCGCTCGAGCAACTCCGCCGCGTCCGCGAGCCAGCGCCGGCCGTCGGTCGTGTAACCCGCGGTCGGAGCGAGGTCGGGCGACAGCTCGCGGAAGTAGTCGTTGAACGAGTCCATCGCCGTTTCGCGCGCGTACTTCGCGAGGCACGACGCCAACGCGACCGCGAACGACCGGCGCTCGGCCTTCTCCGCGAAGAGGAGCTTCATCCTCCGCGGCCCGTCGCGCTCGATCACGCGGTATTCGGAGAGCCCGTCGTCCTCGCGCACGAGCTCGACGCGCGCGGTCGGATACAGCCGCGCGAGCAGCCCGCCGTAGTGCGCGCGCCCGCCTTGGCGGTCGACGACACAGCGCAATCCCTCGGTCGCGTGGAGTTCCCACACGCGCGCGAGCAGCGCCGCGCACTGTTCCCACGTCGTCCGGCCCTTGTTGCCGGTCGCGCGGAAGGAGCGGTTGAGCTCGCGCTCGGGGATCACGCGCACGCCGGCGTCGACGAGCTCGACCTCGGCCTTGCGGAG
>JADLBP010000242.1 GCA_020847695.1 Planctomycetota bacterium | reverse complement strand
TCGACGCGGCCGACGGTGTCGGCGTGCGTCTCGAGCAGCGCGAGCAGCAACACGAGCTTGCGCCGCAGCAGCCCGCCGTTCCGGAAGAGCCGCGCGTGCGCGTCGGCGAGCCGCGTCGAGAACGTGCCGAGGCGCGCGAACACGACCAACGCGCGATCGAAGCGCGTGCTCGCGCCGTCGACGGCGACGATGCCGAGCTCGTGCGCCTCGCGGTACTTCGCTCGCACGCGCTCGCCGCACTCGGCGCCCGCGAGGTAGCGGCAGAACGTGTCGCACTCGCGCTCGAGGCCGATCATCGGTGGGTCCCGTCGGAGCCGGATGCCTCGCCCGAGACGTCGCGCGATGCCGCTGCCGGTGCGGATGTCAAGTCGGCGACCAACGCGTCGAGCCCCTTGAGCGACGCCTTGCGCGCGCTCCAGAGCTCGTTCGGCTTCGCGAGCGAGTCGTACGCGAACGCGTAGAGCTGTCCGGCGGTCAGCGGCATCACGGGCCGCGCGAACGGCTCGATCAGCGCGGTGCCGCCGAGCGCGAGGCCGAGCGGGAGCTCGACGAACTTCGGTGAACCGCCGCGGATCCGCGTGTGGAGGCGGCCGAGCAGCTCCCGGAACGTCACGACGTCGGGCCCGCCGAATTCGAGCGTCGCGCCGCCGAGCTTCGGCAGCGCGAGCACGTCGCGGAGCAACCCCGCGAGGTCGCCGACGTCGATCGGCTGCACGCGCACGCGCCCGTCGCCGAAGATCAGCACGCGGCCGCCGCCCGCGAGCTTCTTCATCGCCTCCCCCGCGGGCGCGCCTCGCCCGAGCACGATCGTCGGTCGCACGATCGCCCAGTCGAGCTTCGACGCCCGCACCGCCGACTCCGCGGACTCCTTCGAGCGCGCGTACGCGTAGCGACGCTTCTCGGGGTAGTTGACCGCGATCGTGCTGACGTGGACGAAGCGCGCGACGCCGGCGCGGCTCGCGGCGTCGACCAGCGCGCGCGTCGTCGCGACGTTGTCGCGTTCGAACGCGGCCGGGCTCGCCTTGCCGGTGCGCGCGGCGAGGTGGACGACCGCGGTCGCGCCGGCGAGCGCGCTCGCGTAGCTCTCGGGTCGCTCGAGATCGCACGCGACGATCGTCGCGCGCGCACGGTCGAGGCCGAGCTCGGTCGCCTCGACCGGACGGCGCACGAGCAGCACGAGCTCGTTCGACGGATCGCGCGCGAGTTCGGCGACGAAACGACGGCCGACGAAACCGGTCGCTCCGGTGACGACGAGGCGTTGCGAGGCGCGCGGCTGCATCCCGGATGATCTAGCGGTTGCGCGAGCGCCGTTCCAGCTCATTGCCGAGCCGCGAGCTCGGGCTCGCCGCCTTCGAGCAGCAGGAGATCGATCTCGGGCGGACAGAAGAAGCGGATGCGCGGAGCGTGGTGGCCTTCCATGCCGATGCCGGGGCTGACCTGGAGCCAGTGATCGCCGAAGCGGTGCAGGCCGCGCGCGAACTCCCGCGGCAGCTCGGAGAGCGTCATCGGCGGACCGAAGCCCGGGATGCAGATCTGCCCGCCGTGCGTGTGGCCGGCGAGGTGCACGTCGACTCCGCGCCCGTCGAGCTCGCGCGACAGATCGGGGACGTGACTGAGGAAGACGCGCAGCTCGCCGCTCGCGCGCGGCTCGGCGAGTGGCGCGAAGTCCGGACTCGCCGTGCGCACGCCGTAGAGCGCGAGCTTGCGTCCGTCGCCGAGGTCGAAGCGCGTCCATTCGTTCTTCAGGAAGCGCACGTCGAGGCCGGCGAAGAGACGCTCGCGATCCTGCTCGCGCTCGGCGTGACCGTCGACGACGACGATCCCGAGCCTCGCGTGCAGGCTCTCGAAGAATTCGCGCGCGGCGCCGAGCGCGGGCTCGACGTCCCAGAAAGGCCCGGAGATGAAGTCGCCGGTGACGACGATCAGGTCGGGCTCGAGCGCGTCGATCGAGAGCGCTGCGAGCCGCTGCCGCTCGTTCGGCCCGACCGTCTGCAGGTCGGAAATGTGCACGACGCGCAGCGCGGGCGAGCCCGGCGGCCACGCATCGAGCGCGAGTCGACGCTCGACGATCTGCATCCGATTCGGCTCGACGAACAGGGCGTACGCGCCGCCGAGCGTGCACAGCACGAGCACCGCGGCGAGCGGTCGTTCGACGCGACGCGCCTTCGCCATCGCGAGCCACGCGCTCGCCGGCAACCACAGCATCGCCGCGTAGTAGTCGAACGCGATCACGGTGAACTGGTAGGTCGAGTGCGGCTCGTGGAAGGTCTTGAGCAGCGCGATCGCGACCCCGGAGACCAGCGCCAGCACGCCCGCGACGAACGCGGTCCGACGGGTCGCCGACACGCGGAACCTCGCGCTGCGACCCGCGACGCGCCAGAGCGCCGCGACGATCCCGAGACTGAGCCCCAGGTACAGGGTCTGGAGCCAGAGGTACGGGGTCATCCGCGCATTGTGCCGACAAGCGCGTCGTCGCGCGCGGCGTGGAGCCCGGTATCGGCAACCGCTACGATGCGACTCGCCCCCGATGAGCTCGACCGACAGCGCACGTCCCAGCAGCGAACCGCTCGACGGACGAGAACGATTCCTCGGCACGCTGGTCGGCGCCGCGGCGCTCGCGTTCCCGCTCGGTGCGCTGCTCGGCGCGGCGGAAGCGGCGAAATTGGTCGCGCAGGGCCACGCGCGCTACGCGAGCGACGGGCTCGGCGCGGTCGCGCTCGCGAGCGCGAGCTCGGCGGCGATCGCGCTCGTGCTCTCGATCCCGTGCGCGCTGCTCGCACGGATCCTCTGGGGACGCCCCGCGCCGCGCGTCGCCGCGCCTTCGGTGTGCGCCGGGCTCGGAGCGGCGGTCGGAGTCGCGGCGTTCCTCGCGAGCGACTTGATCGGGCTCTCGCTGATCGTGCCGGTCGCGCTGGCGGCGACGTGCTGCGTCGTGTTGCTGCGCGAGCTGCTCGGTTGGTGGCCGTTGGTCACGCGCGCACCGCTGTGGTCGGCGCTCGCCGCAGTCGCGGTGCTCGGTGCGAGCGTGCTCGCCTGGCGACTGCCGTCGGGGCGCGCGGAAGGTCCGGCGGCGAGCGGCAAGCCGAACGTCGTGCTGCTCTCGATCGACACGCTGCGCGCGGATCGGCTCGGCTGCTACGGCGGTCCCGTCGAAACGCCGTCGCTCGACGCGCTCGCGCGCGACGGCGTGCTCTTCGAGCAATCGATCAGCCAGGCGAACATCACCGGGCCGTCGCACACGTCGATGCTGACCGGGCTCTATCCGGCGGAGCACGGCGTGCTCGCGAACGCGCAACCGATCCCGCACCGCACGCGCACGTGGGTCGAGGAGCTCGGCGCGCAAGGCTACGAGACCGCCGGGTTCGTGTCGGGCTTCACGTTGGTCGACGCGGCGAGCGGGCTCGCGGAGCGTTTCGACCACTACGACGATCACCTGCTCGTCTGGCGCTGGATGCCCGAAGTTTGCACGCGGCTGCGGCTCGTGAAGAACGTGATCCGTTGGCTGAACGTGCGCAACGCGCGGCCCGAGCGACCGCAACGCCCCGATCGACCGGCCGGCGAGACGATCGACGCGGTCGAGTCGTGGCTCGCCGAGCGCGCGAAGGTGCGCCGCCCCTACGCGCTCTTCGTGCACTTCTACGATCCGCACGTGCCGTACGACCCGCCCGCGCCGTTCGACCGCAAGTACGACGCCGCGTGGAAGGACGAGCCGTTCGTCGATTGGTACGCGCTCGAGACCGCGCAGCGCAAGGAGTGGGTGCGCGACCCGGCGAAGCTCGCGCACATGCTCGCGCTCCACCACGGCGAGATCTCGTACGCGGACCAACAGGCGGGGCGGCTGTTCGAGCTCCTGCGCGCGCGCGGCGACTTCGACGACACGTTGATCGTCGTCACCAGCGACCACGGCGAGGAGCTCGGCGAGCACCAGGTCTTCTTCGACCACGGCTCGACGCTGTACGACACCGAGCTGCACGTGCCGTTGATCGTGAAATGGCCGAAGGCGCGCGGCTTCGCGGGCGGAACGCGCGTCGCGAGCCAAGTGCGCACGCTCGACATCGCGCCGACGGTGTACGAAGCGGCGGGCTCGACGCCGAGCTACACGCTGAGCGGCGCGAGCCTCGCCGAGCTCGTCGCGCCGGCCGCCGGGACGACGCCCGCGGATCGGCCGGCGTACTCGTTCTCGGACCTGCCCGGCAACATGTCGAGCTACGACCTCGACGCGCGCGCGATCGCGCTGCGCCAGGCCGGGACGAAGCTGATCTGGAACTCGGAGCTCTGGCTCGATTGCGAGCGCGTGCCCGAGCGCTGGCAGCTCTTCGATCTCGCGCGCGACTCGGCGGAGACCCGCGATTTGCTCGCGACCGAGCCCGCGGTCGAGGACGAGCACGTCGGCAAGATGCGCGAGGCGCTGCTCTACTGGATCGAGCTCTCCAACGACCAAGACGGGCCGCGCGAGCTCTCCGAGGAAGCCCGCGAGGGCCTGCGCTCGACCGGCTACTTCTGAGCGAGCGCGTGCGGCGACGCGCACGAGCGCCGAGCGGATCGCGCGAGCGTCGAGCGCGAACCCGAGCTCACCGCGCGACTCCCCAGTGCGTTCCAAACGAGCGACGTCTCGCTCCGCGCGCGCGAGGCGACGCGCCGCCATGTCCGTGATCGGTAAGCGGTTGGCCTCGCGACGTTCGCTCGCCACAATCCCGCGATGCGCCAACTTCCCTTCCCGCGTTGCCTGTCCGTCCTGCTCCTGATCGCCGCCTGCGCCGCCGCGCCCGACACCTCGCACGACGCACCGCCCGAAAAGACGTCGCACTCCGCGCCGAGCCCGGTCGCTGCCGATCCGAGCAAGGTCGCTGCCGCTCCGAACAAGGTCGCTACCGCTACGGGCCCGGTCGCCGCGGCGCGCGCGAACGACGACGCCTCGGGAACTTGGAAGGGCGCGATCGAGGTGCCGGGTCAGAAACTCGAGATCCTGGTCTCGCTCGCGACGAGCGCGGGCGCGTGGTCGGGCACGATCTCGATTCCCGCGCAGGGCGCGAAGGACCTGAAGCTCGTCGACGTCGCGAGCGACGGCTCGAAGGTCGCGTTCCGCATCGAAGGCGTCCCCGGCGATCCGACGTTCGACGGCACGCTCGCGGACGGCAAGGTCACCGGCACGTTCAAGCAAGGCGGCGCGAGCATGCCGTTCACGCTCGCGCGCGCCGCCGATCCCGCGACCGAAGCCGCCGACGCGCTCGCGGGCTTCGACGAGTGGCTCGAAACCACCCGCGCGGCGTGGAAGACGCCCGCGGTCGCCGTCGCGATCGTCCACGGCGGCAAGACGGTCCATGCGGTGGCGTGCGGGCTCGCCGACGTCGAAGCCAATCGCGCGGCGACGCCGGATTCGCTCTTCGCGATCGGCTCGTCGACCAAGGCGTTCACGACGTTCGTGCTCGGCACGTTGGTCGACGAAGGCAAGGTCGCGTGGGACGACCGAGTGCAGAAGTACCTGCCCGAGTTCCGCGTCGAGGATCCGACGTTGAGCACGCTGCTCAGCGTGCGCGACTTGATCACGCACCGCAGCGGCATGCCCCGCCACGACTTGGTCTGGTACAACTCGCCCGACACGCGGGCCGAGCTCGTCGCGCGTCTCGCGCACCTGCCTGCGAGCGCGGATCTGCGCACCACGTTCCAGTACAACAACCTGATGTTCCTGACCGCCGGCTACCTCGCCGAGCGAGTCTCGGGCAAGGCGTGGGAGGAGCTGGTGCGCGAGCGCATCTTCGCGCCGCTCGGCATGACCCGCAGCAATTTCGCCGTCGCCGACATGGCGCGCGATCCCGATCACGCCGAGCCTTACGCGCTCGACGACGACAAGGCGAAGCACCTGCCGATGCGAAAGATCGATTCGGTCGGTCCCGCGGGCTCGATCAACTCCTCGGTCAACGAGATGGCGAACTGGGTGAAGCTGCACTTGGCCCAGGGCAAGCGCGATGGGCGCGAGCTCGTGCAACCGGACACGCTCGCCGAGCTGCACACGGTCTTCACTCCGATGAGCAGCGACCCGAGCTCGACGGAGACGATCGCGATCGGCTACGCGCTCGGTTGGTTCGTCGACGTGTACCGCGGCCACCTGCGCGTCCACCACGGAGGCAACATCGACGGCTACTCGGCGTTGGTCGCGTTCCTCCCGAACGACGACTGGGGCCTCGTCGTGTTGACGAACGAGAACGGCTCGGCGCTGCCCGAGCTGGTCGCCCGCCACGCGTTCGACCGCGTGCTCGGGCTCGAGCGCACCGATTGGAGCGGCAAGTTGCTCTCCGTGCGCGCGGCCGCGAAGGGCAAGCAAGCGGAAGGCAAGGCGAAGCAAGCCGCCGCGCGCAAGGCCGGCACCTCGCCGTCTCACCCGCTCGCCGACTACGTGGGTGAGTACGCGAACGCAGGCTACGGCGTCGCGAAGGTCACGCTCGACGGCGAGACGCTGAAGGCGGAGCTGCACGGCTTGAAGAGCAAGCTCGAGCACTGGCACTACGACGTGTTCGCCGCGAACCCCGAAGGCGACGACGAAGCGTTCAAGGACCTCCATCTGCAGTTCACGCTCGACTTCGCCGGCGACATCGACGGCCTGCGCGTCGTGCTCGACCCGACGATGCCGGCGACGCGTTTCGAACGCCAAGCGGAAGCCGAGATGCGCGATCCCGCGTTCCTCGCGCGCTACGAAGGCGACTACGAGCTCGAGGCCGGCGTCGCGTGCTCGATTCGCGTCAAAGGCGACAACCTGACCGCGCTCGTGCCCGGGCAACCCACGTACACGCTGGTTCCGACTCGACGCGACGCGTTCGACCTGAAGGGGCTCGAAGGTTTCTCGCTGAAGTTCGTCGCGGACGAGGCCGGCAAGATCGTCGCCGCCGAGTTCCACCAGCCGAACGGCGTGTTCGAGGCCAAACGCAAGTGAGCTGACGTCGCGCGGCGCGACGTCGGCGGCAGCGCGCGCGATCGCCGGCCACGGCGCACGCGAACCTCGGTTCGACGCGCGACGCGCGCGGGCCGACGGTTAGGATGCGCGACCGATGGCGCTCCTTTCGCTCGAGAATTGCCGCAAGGGCTTCAACGACCGCGTGCTGCTGCGCGGCGTGTCGCTGCAGATCGCGGAGGGCGAGCGCGTCGGCCTGCTCGGCCCCAACGGGTCGGGCAAGTCGACGCTGATGCGGATCCTCGCCGGCGTCGAGCCGATGGACGAGGGCACGCGCGCGCTGCGACGCGACCTGCGGCTCGGCTACCTCGAGCAGGATCCGGCGCTCGACCTCGAATCGACCGCGCGCGAAGCGGTGCGCATCGGGCTGGTCGGGCGCGAGCGCGTGCTCGCCGACCTCGAGCGCGTCCACGCGGAGCTCGAGAAGGCGCACGGCGATCGGCTCGACGCGCTGCTCGCGCGCCAGGGGCGACTCGAGCAGGAGCTCGAGCACCTCGGCGGCCACGACGTCGAGCACAAGATCGAGAACGTGCTGCATTCGCTCGGCCTCGACGATGCGGACGCGCGCTGCGGCTCGCTTTCGGGCGGCGAACGGCGTCGCGTCGCGCTCGCGCGGCTGTTGCTCGGCGGGCCGGAGCTCCTGCTGCTCGACGAACCGACGAACCACCTCGATGCGTTGGTCACCGATTGGCTGGAGGACTGGTTCCTCGAGACGCGCACGCCGCTCCTGTTGATCACGCACGATCGGTACTTCCTCGACCGCGTCGTCGATCGCATCATCGAGCTCGATCGCGGCGAGCTCCACGAATACGCCGGCGGCTACGGCGAGTACCTGGAGGCCCGCAGCGAGCGCCTCGACGTCGAACGCAAGAACGAGAGCACGCGCCAGAACCTGCTGCGCCGCGAGACCGCGTGGATGCGCCGCGGTCCGCCCGCGCGGACGACGAAAGCGAAAGCTCGCATCCACCGCTACGAGGACCTGGTCGAGGCGGCGCCGGTCGCGCTCGCGAGCGAGCTCGAGTTCGAGATCCCGCCCGGCCCGCGCCTCGGCGCGCGCGTCGTGTCGCTGAAACGCGCGACCAAGAGCTTCGGCGAGCGCGTCGTGATCCCTCCGATCGACCTCGAGATCGCGCCGGGCACGCGCGTCGGCATCGTCGGCCCGAACGGCGCGGGCAAGACGACGTTGATCAAGCTCTTGCTCGGCGAGCTCGCGCTCGACGCGGGCGTGCGCGAAGTCGGCGAGACGGTGCGTTTCGCGTCGATCGACCAGATGCGCACCGATCTCGATCCGTCGCACACGGTGACCGAGGAGATCGCCGGTCG
>JADLBP010000241.1 GCA_020847695.1 Planctomycetota bacterium | reverse complement strand
GCGCGATCGAGTTCGAGGCCGATGGCAAGTCGCTCGTCTTCACGACCGGCGACTACGGCACGGCGCGGCGGCTCGACATCGCGAGCGGCTCGGAGCAGGTGCTGTACGACACCAGCGGTGGCAACGCAGGGACGATGTACGCGCGGCCGAGCGTGTCGGGCAAGCGCCTCTACGTCCACGGCATGGTCGCAGGCGATCAGCCCGTGCTCGACGCGCGGACCGGTGCGCCGCTGCTGAGGGTCGCGGGGCGCGGGCTCGGCTTCGTCGACGGCACGCGCGACGACCGCTGGGTGGTCGGCACGATCGATCACGGCGTCCGCGTCTTCGGCGAGCACCTCGATCCGCGCTACACGTACGTGCCGTTCGTGGACGGCGGCTTCCTCGTGCAGGCGGAGTCGCTGCACTGCACCGGCACCGTCGACGCGCTGCGGTGGACGGTCGTCGTCCGCGGCGACGAGACGTACCCGTTCGCGTCGTGCGCGAGCGAGCTCCTCGATCCCAAACGCGTACGCGCCGCGGCTGCCGGCGTCACCGTTCGGCCGGCGGAGCTCGGGCTCGCCCCGACCGTGCGCGTCGTCGGCGAACCGATCCGTGAGCTCGCGGCGGACGCGACGACGATCGAACTCGAGCTCGAAACCGTCGCGCCGCGCGGGATCGCCGCGTGCGAGGCGGAACTCGACGGCGTGGCGCTCGACGAGCTCGCGACCCGTGCGCTCGCGCGCGATGCGCTCCTGCCAAACGCGTCGGGCTCGGGCGCCGCGACGGCGCGCGTCACCCTGCGGATCCCGCGCGCCCCAGGCGCCGGCACGCACGAGCTGCGAGTCGTCGTCTTCGATCGCGCGGGCCTCGGCAGCAAAGTCGCGCGCGCGCGGTTCGTCGCCGCGAAGTAGCTCGCGCAACGCACTGCGCGCGCGGCGGGCGCGAACTACGAAGAAATTCCGACTGCGCGTGCCCGTGCGAGCGGTCTAGCTTCCGTCGAGCGCGCGTCGGTCCGGAGTGTGACCAAGCGATGGTCAGGCCGGGAATCCATGCCGGCGCGCGCGTCTCTCCGTTCCGCCGAGGCGTTCAAGGCTCGCGCAGGATCCGGCGGGCGAGCGGGGAGGCGTGGTGGAGCAGCAGCTTCCACGCTCCGTCCTTGCGCGCGAACAGGTTGGTCGCGAGCGCTTCCGCGACCAGCGTCTCCGGCGACTGATCGTCGGCCTTCGAGTGGATGCGCTCGAGCACGGTCACCCACGCGAGCTCGCCGAAGACCTGCACGGCGACGTCCGCGAGCTCGAACCGGATCCACGTCGTGCTCCGGAAGATCGTCTCCCACGCGGCGTGCACGCGAGCCGGACCGATCAGCGCTTCCGCGCCGGGGTGGATGCACTGGATGCGCTCGTCGTCGAGCCACACGGCTCGCATCGCGGCGAGGTCGAGGCGTTCGAACGAGCGGTAGAAGTCGCGATTGGCGCGGGCGACGTCCTTCTGGGCGTCGTAATCGGAGGCGGACATGGGCGGAAAGAGTATCCAGTCGAGTCGCATGCGTGTTGGGTCGGCGCGCGATAGGCTCGAAACGGGTTGCGGAGCGCTTGGAAAGGCTTCGAATCGATCTAGAGAGCGCGTCCGCTTCCGCCCCGGCACATGAACGAAGTCCAGCACGGTTTCGGCGAGGTCGTGCTGTTGCGCGCGAGCTCGCAGCGCAAGATCCACGAGCTCGCGCTCGTGCTCAAGGCGATGTCGATCGAGTACGCGATCCGCCAAGAGGGTCCGTCGACGTGGGCGATCCTGGTGCTCGAAGCCGACTTCGCGCGCGCCCTCGACGAGGTGCAGCGCTACGACCAGGAGAATCGCGGCTGGCCGCCCCGCCACGAAGAGGTCTTCCGCAAGAGCGATTGGGTCACGTCGGTCGGCGTGTTCGTCGCCGTGCTCGTCGTGATGCACGTCGCGTCGTCGCGCGGCGCGTTCGGCTTCGATTGGTACCGGCTCGGCGCCGCCGACGGCGAGGCGATGCGCGCCGGCGAGTGGTGGCGCGCGATCACCGCGTTGACGTTGCACTCCGGGATCTCGCACCTGCTCGGCAACCTGGTGTTCGGCAGCTTCTTCGCGTGGGTGGTGACGCAGACGCTCGGGGCGGGGCTCGGTTGGGCGGCGATCGTGCTCGCGGGCTCACTCGGGTTCGCGCTCGAAGCGTTGGTGCGCGGCGACTTCGCGAGCATCGGAGCGTCGACCGGCGTGTTCGCGGCGCTCGGCGTGCAGGTCGCGCATCAATGGCGGTTGCGGCGCGTGTATCGCGGCGTCGCGTGGAAGCGCTGGGCGCCGGTGCTCGCCGGACTGGTGCTGCTCGGCTACCTCGGCATCAGCGATCCCAAGGAAACGCCCGACTGGATGGCGCGCGAGGTCGCGCGGATCGACGTGCTCGGGCACGCCGCGGGCTTCATCACCGGCTGCGTCGTCGGGTGGTGCCTCGGAGCGGGGCCGCGCGGCGTGCAGGTGAGCCCGCGGGTGCAGGCGCTGCTCGGCGGGCTCGCGCTGGCGGCGATCGCCGGTGCGTGGTGCGTGGCGTTGATGTAGTACGGAGCCAGGCTCCACCCCCGCTACTTCGCCGATCGCGCGCGGCCTGCGATCCACGCTTCGGTCGAAGTAGCGGGGGTGGAGCCTGGCTCCGTACTCGGCAGCGGCCGTCGGCTGCTAAGCTCCCCGCCCCGATGCTCGAACTCGCGAAGCTCACCTGGCTCGAAGCCAAGGCCGCGCTCGACGCGCGCACCGTCGTCTTCCTGCCCGTCGGATGCACCGAGCCGCACGGGCCGCACCTGCCGCTCGACACCGACGTCACGATCGCGCTCGCGCAAGCCGCTCGCGCCGCGGCGAAGCTCGAGAGCCGCGGCGTCCGATGCGTGCTCGCGCCGCCGCTCCACTACGGGCTGACGATGTACACCGACGGCTTCGCGGGGCGGGTCACGCTGCGGCCGGGGACGCTGTGGGCGTTGCTCGAGGACATCGTCAGCGCGCTCGAGCAGAACGGCGTGCGCCGGATCGTCTTCTCCAACGCGCACCTCGAGCCCGCGCACGTCAAGGTGTTGCGCGGCGTCGCCGGCGATCACGCGGTCGTCGCCGAGGACAAGGCGCGGGTGCTCTTCCCCGACGTCACGCGGCGGCGTTTCGCCGAGCGTCTGGGCGACGAGTTCAAGAGCGGCGACTGCCACGCCGGGCGGTACGAGTCGAGCATCGTGCTCGCCGCCGATCCGACGTCGGTCAAGGACGCGGCGCGGCGCGAGCTCGCGCCCGTGCGCATCGACCTGCTCGCGAAGATGCAGAGCGGCGTCGACAGCTTCCTCGACGCCGGCGCGACGGACGCGTACTGCGGCGATCCCGCCGCCGCGAGCGCCGCGGAAGGCGAGCAACTCGTCGACACGCTCGCCGACGTCTTCGTCGAATCGATCCGCGAAACATGGCCCGACCTCGGCGCGTGAAGGCGTTCGTCTCGCAGCTCCGTGTGCGCTTCGGGCACGTCGATCCCGCCGGGATCGCGTACTTCCCGAAGATCTACGACTACATCCACGAGGCGTTCGAGGAGCTCTGGCACGAGCACGTCGGCGTCCGCTACGACCATCTGTTGCTCGAGCGGCAGATCGGGTTCCCGTTGGTGCATTCCGAGGTCGACTTCAAACGGCCGCTGCACTTCGGGGATCGCCCGGTGGTGCGCGTGACGTGTCTCTCGCTCGGCACCAGCTCGCTGAAGCTCCACTACGTCTACACGGTCGACGACGAGGTCGCCGTCGACGCGCGCATGACCACCGTGTGCGTAGACCTGAAACCGCTCAAGAGCCGTCCGATTCCGGACGAATACCGGGCCAAGTTCGAGGAGATCTTGGAGCACCCATGAGGATCGGAAACAAGTTCGGCCGCGGTCGGCCGGTGTTCAGCTTCGAGTTCTTCCCCCCGAAGACCGACGAAGGCGCGCATCAGCTGATGCGCACGGTCGCGAGCTTGAAGAAGGCGATGGCGCCCGACTTCATCTCGGTGACGTACGGCGCCGGCGGCTCGACGCGCGAACGGACGCTCGACGTCGTCGCGCGCGTGCAGAAGGAGCTCTCGCTGACCTCGATGGCGCACCTGACGTGCGTCGGGTCGACGAGGCAGGAGATCGAGCACACCGTCGGACTCCTGCGCAAGAAGGGGATCGAGAACGTGCTCGGTCTGCGCGGCGACTTGCCGAAAGCCGCGCCCGGCACCGCGCCCGCCCCGCAGGACTTCGCGTACGCGAGCCAACTGATCGAGTTCGTCAAGGGCCAGTTCGACGTCGACGTCGGCGGCGCGTGCTATCCCGAGCGGCATCCCGAGTCGTCGGACAAGCGAGCCGACCTCGAGTGGACGGTGCACAAGGTCAAGAAGGGCGCGGACTTCCTGATCACGCAGCTCTTCTTCGACAACCGCGACTACTTCCAATTCGTCGAGCGCGCGCGCGACGCCGGCATCCGCGTCCCGATCGTCCCCGGCATCATGCCGATCACCAACGTGTCGCAGATCGAGCGCTTCACGAAGATGTGCGGCGCGTCGATCCCGCACGGGCTGCTCGAGAACCTACGCGAGGAAGCCGACGATCCGGCGGCGGTGATGGCGATCGGCATCGAGCACGCGATCCGTCAATGCCGCGGCTTGCTCGAAGCCGGTGCGCCGGGCATCCATTTCTACACGCTGAACAAGAGCCACGCGACGCGCTCGGTGCTCGCGGCGATCAAGCGCTTCTGACCCGCTGCAGGGTTCGGCGCGGCGGCAGAAACCGGTCGCGCCGGCGGGCTCGGCACCGCTACTGCAGGATCGGCAACGCCTGGTGCGCCTTGATGGCGACGCGCTGCGCGGTGCGGCCCGCGATGTCGCGGAAGGCCTGCGCGATCGGCGAGTTGGGCTGCGAGATCACCACCGGGTCGCCGGCGTCGCCGCCGACGCGCACCACCGGGTTCAGCGGCACGCGGCCGAGCAGCGGGAAGCCGAAGCGTTGGGCGAGCCGCTCGCCGCCGCCGGCGCCGAAGACGTCGACGACGGTCGAGAAGCGCCCTTGCGCGTCGGTCGGCACGCTGCGCGGGCCGACGCCGGTCTCGAGCTCGACGACGGAGTTCGGCGCGCTCGCGACGCGGCCCTCGACGACGTAGCCCGACATGTTCTCGACCAGGCCGAGCACCTCGACGTTGACCTGACGGAACATCGCGATCGCCTTGGTGACGTCGAACGTCGACACCGCCTGCGGCGTGGTCACCAGCACCGCGCCGGACAGCGGCACGATCTGCGC
>JADLBP010000240.1 GCA_020847695.1 Planctomycetota bacterium | reverse complement strand
CCGCTGCTGCCCGGCAAACGCTGACGCCGCGCCTACTCCTGCAGGATGCGCAGGTCGGAGAAGCGGACCTTCGCGCCCTGTTGGAAGACGCCGATGCCGCCCGAGAGCTCGTCGCCGGTCGCCGGACGCGAGCCCGCCTTCTTGCCGTCGACGAAGAAGTCGAAGCGATCCTCGAAGCGCTCGATCGCGAACACGAAGTCGCCGACGTCGAGTCCCTCGACCGGCGCGAGGGCGCCGAGGTACTCCATTTCGTCGGTGAGCTTGACGAGCTGCGCGTGCCCGTCGGGGAAGAACCCGACGAGGTACGTACCGTTCGCGCCGACGCTGTACTGCACGCCCCACACGCCTTCGCGTTCGGCGTTGACCATGCGCACCTCGAATCGGTAGTGCGGCGCGAGCTCGCCGTTCCATTGGCACATCGAGAGCCCCGGCGACTTGCCGACCAGCGCGCCGTCCTGCACCGAAAAGGCCTCCGACGCGTCCCAACCCGCGAGGTCGGCGCCGAGCGGCAGCCTGCGCCAGCGCTCCAGCGCGACGTCGGTCTCCGCCGTGATGCCGTCGCGCAGCTCCGCGCGCGCGGCGCTCGCGCCGTCGACGTGGTTCGCGGCCTCGAGCAACGTGAGCGCGGCGCGCGGGTAGCCCTTCTCCACGTAGCTCTTCGCGCGCTCCTCGACCAACGCGGCGAACTTCGTGCGCGCGGCGGCGAGCCCGGCGGCGAAGTCGCGATCGAGCGCGACCAGCTTCGCCTCGAGCGCGGTCGAGAGCTCGCCGACCTTCTGCTCGCCGCCGGACACCGGCGTCTCGGGATCGGCGACCGCCGCGAGCGCGTCGAGCGCCGCGCGATAGTGGTACAGCGCGCGGTCCTTGTCCTTCGCCGCGACGAAGAGCTCGGCGAGCTCGACGTTGGCGAGCGCGTCGCCGGGCCGCTTGCGCAGCGCCCAGCGATAGCTCTCGATCGCGTTCTCGCTCTGCTTGGCGTCGCGTTGCTTGCGCGCGCGCGCGATCAGCTCGTCGGCTCGTGCAGGAGGACCGAAATAGAGGTCCGCGAGGTCCTTGATCCACTGCTGCCAGAGGTGCTCGAACTGGCCGAAGGACTCGATGCCCGGTTGCTTCGCGCGCGTGATGAAGAACTCGCAGAAG
The DNA here is from genome assembly GCA_020847695.1 of Planctomycetota bacterium. Classification (GTDB taxonomy): domain Bacteria; phylum Planctomycetota; class UBA1135; order UBA1135; genus JACRIN01. Next base: position 4,950 of record JADLBP010000240.1, on the reverse strand, counting down.
CGCTCGAACGGATCGTGCTTGCCGCCGGTCTTGTAGCTCGCGACGTAGTCCTGGTAGAGCGGCACGTACGGCCGCACGCAGTTCGCGTCCTCGTAGTTGTGCAGGAAGTACACCAGGCCCCAGCCGTACGGGTAGTACGAGCCCTCGTACGAGCCGGGCTGGTAGTACGACACGACGTCCTTCAGCGTCGGTTGGTCTCCGCGCGAGGACGTTTCGATCGCGTCCAGGCTCGACTTGAGCGCGCGCAAGCGACCCTCGGGCACCAGGTTGGTCTCGATCGTGCCGTTGGCGAGCAGGCGCGCGCCCTCGAAGTAGGACGCGGTGCCTTCGTTGAGCCAACCGGGCACCAGGTCCGCGGAGATAAGACTGGTGAACTGGTGCGACGCTTCGTGGAAGAGCGTCGACCAAGTGAACGACAGGCCGAGGCCGTCGGTGCGGTGGTCGTACGTCGCGACCTTGAGCTCGCTCGGCGAGAAGAAGCCGCGGACCGACGGCGAGATCGGGCCCGAGCCCATCGTCTCGTGCTGATCGAACTCCTTGCGGTGGCGGTAGAGCTTGATCGTCACGCGCGCGGTGTCGCCGCCGCGCTCCTTGACGTGGAATACCTTGCGATAGAAGCGGTTCATCTGCTCCATCGCGGCCGCCATCGCCTCGACGGTCTCGAGGTTCATGTTGCTCTCGAGCGTGTAGTTGTCGCCTTTGAGCTTCCACCGCGCGTCCCACGTCGCGTGCTTCGCGTCTTCCTTCGCGCGCTGCTCCGGCGTCTTCTTGGTGCGCTTCGCCTGCAGCGGCACCGCGAGACCGGAGTCGAGCAGCACCGCGACCGCCGCCTTGTTCGCGTAGATCTTGCCGAGCTCGGCCGCCGCCTTGTCGCCGAGGCTCGAGTCCTCGAGCCGCGAGAGCAGGTCGACGGCGTTGACCCAGAGCTTGCGGCCCGACGACGTCTTCGCGAGGTCGAACAGCGCCGCGGCCCACGCATCGGTCGGCGCCGCGCCCGCGGCCGAGAGCGGATCGAGCGACGCGACCAATTTCGTCAGGGGCTCGACGAGCTTCGCGCCTTCCTTGCCCGGTGGCACGCGGTCGAGCGCGAGCCGCGCGTACCAGAGCGCTTCGTCGTCGTGGCCGGCGTCGTGCGCGTAGCTCGCGGCGAGCTGCAGCACCGTCGCGTCGTCGGGCGCGCGCTCGAGCGCCTCGAGGATCTTCGCGAACGCCTCGTCCTTCTTGCCGTCCTTCGCGAGCAGCAGCGCTTCCGCCGCTTGCGCCGGCAGCTCGGCGGTCGGCGGCAACGGTTGGAGACCGAGCGAAAGGACGAGCGACAGCGCGGCGGCGAACAGCAGGCGCGGACGGTGGAGCATGCTCCAAACGATACGGTGTCGCGCTGGTTCGTACAGCCCGGGCGAGGCGGGAGCGACCGGGACGCGCCGCCGGATCGCGCAGCCGCCAAGGGCCGGCGAACCATCCGGGCGACACGCCGGCCCGCAGCGTCCGCGCGTGAGCGCGAGCGCACACGAGCGAGCGCGCTTGGGCCGCGCGCGCGAGCTCGCAAGCGCCGGCGCGACCCGCGGAACTCACCCGCACGGAACGCGCGAAGCCGCGGCACGCCGCGCGATCCGGCGCGGCAGGCCCGCGATCGCACGCTATCCTCCCCGCGTGTTCGGGAAACGTCGGACGTGGGTGCGGTGCTGCACGGTGCTCGCGGCGCTGGTCGCGATCGACCTGGTGCTCGCGCGGACGTGGCTCGCCGAGGGACGGATCGGCAAGCGTCCGTTGCCGCCGTTCGGCGCGCTCTCGAGCGACGGCCAGCGCGCCGCGCTCGCGCGCCTCGAGCTCGACCAACCGGCGTCGGACGCGCTGACAGGCTTCGATCGCGAGCTCGGGTGGTGCGTGCGCCCGAACGCCAGCCGTGCCGACGGCGAGTTCCAGATCGGACCGTTCGGGGCGCGCGGCGCGCGCGACTACGCGCCGACGCCGCCGCCGTACGTCGTCCGGCTCGCGTGCTACGGCGACTCGTTCACGTTCGGCGACGAGGTCAAGGACGAGTGGACGTACGAGGCGTTGCTCGAGTCGCTCGACCCGCGCGTGCAGGCGCTCAACTTCGGCGTGCCGGCGTACGGGACCGATCAGGCGCTCTTGCGGATGCGCCGCGACGGCCTGCGCGGCGCGCGCGTCGCGGTGATCGGGCTCCTGCTCGAGAACATCGGCCGCAACGTCAATCGCTATCGCACGCTCTGGACGCCGCGCACCGAGACGCCGCTCGCGAAGCCGCGCGTCGTGCTCGCGGCCCACGCGGCCCGAACGACCGGCGCGACCGGCGGCGGCAGCGACCTCGAGCTCGTCCCGCAGCCGTTCGCGACCGGCCGCGAGCTCGCCGCCGCCGTGCGCGACGGCTCGATCCTCGAGCGACTCGCCGAGCACGAATACTGGCGCGGCCGGCCCGCGATCCCGACCGGCGAGTGGAGCGCGCTCGTGCGCGTGGTCGGCGGCGTGCTCGCGTATCGCGAGCGCACGCCCGAGCGCCTGTGGCTCGACCGGGACGGCGAGCCGCGGCGCGTGACGCTCGCGATCCTCGAAGCGTTCCGCGACGAGGCGCGCGCGCGCGGCGCCGAGCGCGTGCTCGTGCTCGTCCTGCCGATGAAGGAGGAGCTCGCCGCCTTCCGCGCGAGCGGCCGAGCGTACTGGACCGAGGTGCTCGAAGAGCTCGAAGCGCGCGGGCTCGAGTACCTCGACGTCGCACCCGCGCTCGCCGCCGAGGAGCGCGAGCTCGAACGCAACGCATCGACTGCGACGCTCTACGTCGCCTCGCACCTGTCGAGCGTCGGCAACTCGGTGGTCGCGCGCGAGCTCCACGCGTGGCTGCTCGCGCAGCGGCTGGTTCCCGAGCGTTGAAACGAGCGCGGGGCCGGTTGCGCGCAGCGCCCGACCCCGCTCTCCTGACCGAGTCGACGTCTACATGTGCGCGATGATGTTGTCGCCGAACTCGCTGCACTTGATCTCCGTCGCGCCTTGCATCAGTCGCGCGAAGTCGTAGGTGACGCGCTTCGAGCCGATCGCCCCATCCATGCCCTTGATGATCAGGTCGGCGGCTTCGTTCCAGCCGATGTAGCGCAGCATCATCTCGCCGGAGAGCACCACCGAGCCCGGGTTGACGCGATCGAGGTTCGCGTACTTCGGCGCGGTGCCGTGGGTCGCTTCGAAGACCGCGTGGCCGGTCAGGTAGTTGATGTTGCCGCCCGGCGCGATGCCGATGCCGCCGACTTGCGCGGCGAGCGCGTCGGACAGGTAGTCGCCGTTCAGGTTGAGCGTCGCGATGACGTCGAAGTCCTTCGGGCGCGTGAGCACTTGCTGCAGCGTGATGTCCGCGATCGCGTCCTTGACGAGCACGCGGCCCGCCTTCAGCGCGGCCGATTGCTCGGCGTTGGCGGCTTCCTCGCCCTTCGCGGCCTTGGTCGCCTCCCACTGCTCCCACGTGTAGACGCGGTCGCCGAACTCGCGCGCGGCGAGCGCGTAGCCCCAGTTGCGGAACGCGCCCTCGGTGAACTTCATGATGTTCCCCTTGTGCACGAAGGTGACGCTCTTCTTCTTTTGGACGAGCGCGTACTCGATCGCGGAGCGGACGAGCCGCTCGGTGCCTTCGCGCGACACCGCCTTGATGCCGAGGCCGGTCGAGCCCGGGAAGCGGATCTTCTTGTACATCGACGGGAACGTCGTCTGGAGGAACGCGAGCAGCTTCTTCGCGTCGTCGCTGCCCTCGGCGAACTCGATGCCCGCGTAGATGTCCTCGGTGTTCTCGCGGAAGATCACCATGTCGACCGCGGCCGGATCCTTGACCGGCGAAGGCACGCCTTGGAACCAGCGCACCGGCCGCAAGCAGACGTAGAGGTCGAGGATCTGGCGCAGCGCGACGTTCAGGCTGCGGATGCCGCCGCCGACCGGCGTCGTCAGCGGGCCCTTGATGCCGACCAAGTATTTGCGGAAGGCATCGAGCGTCTCGTCGGGCAACCAGTTGCCGGTCTTGTTGAACGCCTTCTCGCCGGCGAGCACCTCGAGCCACACGATGCTGCGCTTGCCACCGTATGCCTTCGCGACCGCGGCGTCGAACACGCGCACGGAGGAACGCCAGATGTCCGGACCGGTGCCGTCGCCCTCGATGAACGGGAGGATCGGGTGGTCGGGCGTGACCAGCTTGTCGTTCTTCAGCGTGATGGGTTGGCCTTGGATCGCACTCATGGAGGGTCGTCTCGGCTCGCGCGCGGCGAGCGCCTTTCGTCGGGATCAGGGAATGGAAGTCCGCAGCCTGCGCGAACTCCGGTACGGGTAAACGTCGATCACCTCGCCGCTGCGGAGTCGTTCCTGCAGGCCGCGCCAGAAGGCCGGGTCGAGCAGGTCCGCGTGCGCGGCGAGGAAGGTATCGAGGAGCTCGGGCTCGAGCCCGAGGAAGCGCTGGAACTCCTCCGGGAACACGTCGTTCGCGCCGACGTAGAACCAGGGCTCGCCCGACGTCTCCTCGTCGTCGCTGCGAGCGCTCGGCAGGTCGCGGAAGCGACATTCGGTCAGCAGGCAGAGCTCGTCGTAGTCGTAGAACACGAGCCGGCCGTGGCGCGTCACGCCGAAGTTCTTGAGCAGCATGTCGCCGGGGAACACGTTGCTCGCCGCGAGGTCCTTGACCGCTTGACCGTAGTCGAGCACCGCGCGCCGCGCGTCCTCGGGCCCGACGCGCGCGAGGTAGAGATCGAGCGGCTCGACGCGGCGCTCGGTGTAGAGCTGCTCGATCACGACCTGGTCGCCGCGCACGCGCACGGTCTCGGCGGTGCTGGTCGTCAGCTCCTCGAGCAGCTCGGGCGCGAACCGCGCGGCCGGGAACTCGAGGTGCTCGAACTTCTGCGCGTCGACCAGCCGGCCCGCGCGGTCGTGGCGGTGGACGAGCTCGTACTTCTGCCGAACCTCGGCGTG
>JADLBP010000239.1 GCA_020847695.1 Planctomycetota bacterium | reverse complement strand
TCGACTGGGACCACCTGACCGCGTACCCGAGTTGGAACCCGCACCCTGGGATGTACACGAAGTACGGCGAGTGCGTGCCGCTGGTGACCGCCGTCGACGATCGCTACGTGATCCTCGCGAGCGGAGAAGCGCTCACGGTGCGTTTCGACGGTTCGAAGCTCGCTCCGCCCGCGCCCGGGATGACGCGCGACTACTTCGTCTACCTCGACGGCTGGGCGAAGGACCGCGACCCGAACACGGTCGAAGCGCTGTTCGTCGAGCCGCTGCCGTTCCACGGCATGAGCGGCTACCCCTACGGCGCGAACGAGCGCTTCCCCGACGACGCGGAGCACCGCGCGTGGCGCAAGCAGTGGAACACGCGCGCAGCGGAGCCGTGGATGCGCTCGCTGGTCGAGGGCGAGCCTCAGTTCGGGCCCGCGAGCGCGAGCGAGAACGGTCCTTCGAACGCCTCGACCGCGCCGCGGAACTGAGCGGTCATCGGACGGCTCTTGCCGGTCGCCTGGTCGTAACAGACCAGCAGCGCCTCGGCCTCGGCCCACACCGCTCCGGTCGCGGCGTCGCGCACGCGATAGGCCTGCTCGAACGAGCTCGTGCCCAGGCGCGTCGTGCCGAGCTCGACGTCGACCTCGACGCCGCCGCGGCCCGGCGCGACGTAGCGGACGTTGGTCTGCGCGAGCAGGAACGGGAAGTGGTTGCCTTCGAGCAGGCCGAGCTCGCGCGCCCAACCGAGCCGCGCCTCCTCGAACAACGTCAAGTAGATCGCGTTGTTGAGCACGTTCTGGTTGTCCTCGTCCGACCAGCGCGTCGCGACTCGGCGGCGGAAGCGGAGTCGGCTCGAATCGGGCACTCGGGGCGCGTTCACGGGCGGGCTTCTCCTTCGACGACCGCCGCGGCGGCGGGCGGCAGCTTGCGTTTCCTCAGCACGAGCGCGAGCCCGGTGAAGATCAGCGCGGCCGCGAGCAACAGTCCTTCCTGGAGCGGTCGGCCGAGCCAGAAGTAGTCGGCGGCGCACGTCACCAACGGCTGGAGGTAGATGTACGCGGCGGTGGTCGACGCGGAGACCTTCGAGAGCGCGTACGTGTTGAGCAGGTACGCGCCGACGGTCGCGCCGAGCAGCACGAAGACCAGCGCGCCCCACTCGCGCGAACCGGCGCCGGCGGGGAAGAAGTCGGCGTTCCACGCGAACAGCGGCACCGTCGGCGCCGCGAGCAGGAACACCCAGGCGATGACCACCAGCGGCGGGTAGCGCTGCGTCAACGGCCGCGCGAGCACGAGGAAGTACGCGTAGCTCGCCGCGTTGGTCAGCATCAGCAGGTTGCCGAACAGGTACGCGTGCGAGAGGTCGGGGCCGCGCTGCAGGAGCAACACCAGCGTGCCCGTCAGCGCGACGGCGATGCCGATCCCGCGCTGCGCGTCGAAGCGCTCGCTGCCGAGCAGCGTCGCGATCACGTACGTGAACACCGGGATCACCGGCATGATCAACGCCGCGTTCACCGGCGTCGACCGATCGAGCCCTTCGAGGAAGAGCACCATGTTGAGCGCGATCCCGAACAGCGCGCAGACGACCAGCCGCGGCAGGTCCTCGCGCTTCGGCAGCATCGCGCGCCGGTGGACGACGACCGCGGCGCCGCCGAGCACGCCCGCGCCGACCAGGATGCGCCAACCGACGATCGCGCGCGCCGAGAAGTGGTCGGGGGCCCAATGTCGGACGGCGGGGAACAGCCCGAAGAGCACCTGCACCCAGAGGAGCGCGATGTAGCCCTTCTTGCGTTCGCGTGCGTCGACGAGCGCGGCGTGCGCGGTCATCCGGGAACGGTAGCGCGTCGACCACCGTGCCGCCACCGCGGCGCGAGCGCCCGACTCGCTCCGCGCGTACACTCTGCGTCCGACGCGCCCATGAGCACCCTCAACGATCCGTCACGTGCCGAACCGCGACCTTGGCGCATGCAGCGCTCCGAGCGCGGCGACAACCTCCTGATCTGCCGCGTGCGTTTCGACCATCTCGAGAACCCCCGCACCGGCGAAGTGATGCGACGGACGGTGCTCGAGACGCGCGATTGGGTCAACGTCGTCGCGCTGACCGCCGAGCAGAAGCTCGTCGTCGTCAAGCAGTTCCGCTTCGGCACCGGTGCGGTCACCACCGAGATCCCGGGTGGCGTGATCGATCCCGGCGAGGAGCCGCTCGACGCCGCGCGCCGAGAGCTGCGCGAGGAGTGCGGCTACAGCTCGGAGGATTGGACCTACCTCGGCGCGGTCGAGCCCAATCCGGCGTTCCACGACAACCTCTGCCACCACTTCCTCGCGCGCGGGGCCGCGCGCACGCACGCGCAAGAGCTCGATTCCGGCGAGGACATCGTCGTCGCCGAGCTCGCGCTCGACGAGGTGCGCGCGCGGATCCGCGGCGGCGAGATCCGTCACGCGCTGGTGCTGACCGCGCTGCAACGCGTGCTCGATCTGCGCACGCCGCTGGAGGCTTGACCGATGCGCCGCTTCGCGCTGCTCGTCGGCCTGCTCGGCTGCGTCTCGTTCGCGGCGGCGTGCCGCGTCGCCTCCGCGCCCCATCGCGACAGCCCGTGGGCCGAGCGCGCCGGCGCGGTGCGCTCGGTCGAGCTCGACGCGCTCTGCCGCGACGTCTGGGAGGACCGGCTCGTCCGCGATCCGCTGCTCGCGACGCGGCTCGGCGATCCGCGCTACCACTCCGAGCTCGTCACGCCGTCGCCGCGCGAACGCGAGGACCGCGCGAACGCGGCGAGAGCGTTCCTCGCTCGCGCGCGCTCGCTCGACCGGAGCGGGTTCGCCGGCGAGGACGCTCTGACACTCGCGTTGCTGGTCGAGGAGCTCGAGCTGACGCTCGCGGAGTGCGAACTCGCCGTCGACTACGACTCCTGGAACCTCGACCTGCGCGGCGGACCGCACAACCTCTTCCTCGGCCTCGCCGAGCTGCAGCCGACGAGCACGCGGGAGGAGCGCGAGGCATTCGTCGCGCGCTGGAAGCGCATCCCGGCGTACGTCGATCAGTGCACGACCAATCTCGCGCGCGGACTCGCGCACGGGCGCGTCGCGTCGCGCACCGCGGTCGATCGCACGGTGCAGCAGCTCGATCGCCTGCTCGCGACGCTGGTCGTGCAGAGCCCGCTGGTCGCGCCCGCGACCGGCGGCGGACGTTGGATCGAGTACGACGGCCGCGAGCCGCTGGCCGCGGTCGCGCGCCGGGAGCTCGGCGACACCACCCGCGGCGACGACCTCGGCGCGCTGAACCGCCACGTCGGCCGGCCGGACTTCCCGTCGCGCACGTGGCTCTTGTTGCCCGCCGCGGACGATCCGCTCTCGCCCGAGGAGCGCGGTGCGTTCGTGTTCGCGGTATTGACGACCGTGCGCGACGAGATCTACCCGGCGTTCGCGCGCTACCGCGATCGGATCGAGCGAGAGCTCGCGCCGCTCGCCCGCGGCGACACCCGGCCCGGCGTTTCGCACGTCGAAGGCGGCGCCGAAGCGTATCGCGTCGCGATCCGTCGCCACACGTCGCTCGAGCTCGCTCCGGAGCAGATCCGCGACCTCGGCCTCGCCGAGATCGCGCGCATCGAGCACGAGATCCAGACGCTCGGAGCGAAGCTCTTCGGCACCGACTCGCTCGCGATCGTGCAGGACCGGCTGCGGCGCTCGGCGGAGCTCCATTTCACGACGCGCGAAGCCGTCGAGGCGAAAGCGCGCGCGACGCTCGCTCGCGCCGAGGCCGCGGTGCCCGCGGTCTTCTCGCTCTCGCCGCGCACGCCGTGCGAGGTCGTCCGCGTGCCAACGCACGAGGAGCGCGACACGACCACGGGCTACTACAACGCGCCTTCGGCCGACGGCGCGCGGCCCGGTCGCTACTACATCAACACGTTCGAGCCGACGACCCGCCCGACGTACGACGCGGAAGCGCTGGCGTTCCACGAGTCCGTGCCCGGCCACCACTTCCAGATCGCGCTCGCGCAGGAGCTCGACGAGCTGCCGCCGCTGCGCCGTTTCGGCGAGCACAATGCGTACGTCGAAGGCTGGGCGCTGTACGCCGAGAAACTCGCCGACGAGCTCGGCCTATACACGTCGGATCTGGATCGCATGGGCATGCTCTCGTTCGATGCGTGGCGCGCGGCGCGGCTGGTGGTCGACACCGGACTGCACGCGTTCGGCTGGACGCGCGAGCAAGCGATCGCCTACCTGAACGAGCACACGCTGCTCGCGCCCGACAACGCCGAGAACGAGGTCGACCGATACATCGCGTGGCCCGGGCAGGCGCTCGGTTACAAGCTCGGCGAGCAGCGCATCCTCTCGCTGCGCCGCGAGGCCGCGCGCGAGCTCGGCGGCACGTTCCGGCTGCCCGACTTCCACGCGGAAGTCCTGCGGCACGGACCGGTGACGCTCGGCGCGCTCGAGAGCGAGTTGCGCGCCTGGATCGCTCGGACCAAGGCCGGCCGATGATCGCCGCGCTGCTGCTCGCGATCGCCCAAGAGCTCCGCGAGGAGCCGTCGCACCTGCTGCCGGCCCAGCACGCCGGTCGGATCGTGTTGCGCGGCAGCGACGCCGCGCCGCTACCGGACGACCTGGTCGCACGAACCCGCGTGCGGGTCGTGGCCGGCGAAGCCCCGGGCGAGCAGGAGCTCGCGCTGCGCCCCCACGACTGGATCGCCGACGCTCCGGAGACGCTCGCGCGCCTCGCGAGCGCGGATGCGTTCGAGTTCGCCGGAGGCTCGCCGTACCGTTTGCTCGAAGCGCTCTATCCGAAGAAGAGCGAGAGCCGCGCGATCCAGGTGCTGCGCGAGCGCCACCGCCTGGGCGCGACGGTGATCGGCACCGGCGCGGGCGCGGGCTTCGTGTCCGCGCTGACGCTCGGGATCGCCGCCGAGCGCGAACGCCCCGAACGCAACCCGCGGCGCACCGATCCGATCGTGTCGCTGTGGTCGCTCTCGATCCTGCCGTGGGCGCTGGTCGCGACCGATGTCGAGACCGCGGGCGATCTCGAACCCTTCTGCGCCGCGCTGATCGACCGCCACGTGCGCATCGCGATCTTCCTCGCGCCGCGCGCGACGTTGACGGTCGATCCGGTGCGCGGCGACGCGGTCGCGTCCGGCGAAGGCGGGGTGCTGCTCTTCGACCTGCGCCGGGCGCGGCGCACCCGCACCGGGTTCACCGACGGCCGGCTCGTGCAGCTGCTCGCCGGCGATCGCTGGGAGATCCGCGCGCGCGCGACCACGCTGGGACCGGGCGAGCCGTCGGCGCCGGAGCCCGAGCGGACTCGGGCGCTCGAAGTCGAGCGCTCGCTCGCGACCGAGAGCCTGCGGCGCGCGCTGGCGTCGTTCGGCGCCGCGCCGGCGCCTCGCGTCGTCCGGGTGGTCGGCCCCGACGCGGAGTGGACGTTCACCTGCGACGCCGACACGCGCGTGATCGCCCGCGGCGCCGACGAGCGAGCGATCGCCGGCTTGCGGATCGACGTGCGGCTCGCACCCGAGCACCTGCGACCCTGAGCCGGTCCGAACGGCGCCGCGCCGGCGTGTTCGATCGCCGCGGATCGGGTACATTCGATCGCTCACGCATGCTCGCCCGCCCCACCTGCCTGCTCGTCGCTCTCGCGTTCCTGCTCGTCGGCTGCAGCGGGCATGACGCCGCTCCGCCGGCCAAGAACGTCGTCCTGATCGTCGCCGACACGCTGCGCGCCGATCGACTGGGCTGCTACGGCTACCCGCGGGCGACCTCCCCGACGATCGACGCGCTCGCCGCGCGCGGCACGCTCTACGAGCGCAACCACAGCCAGGGCTGCTGGACCGTGCCTTCGATGATCTCGATGATCTCGGGGCTCTACGTGACGCAGGACGAGACGGTGCTGCCGAAGCACACGACGCTCAACGAAGCGGTGCACTCCGCCGGCATCGAGACCGCGGCCTTCCTCGCGAACCAGGTGCTGGTCACCGAGCGCGGCTTCGACCGCGGCGTCGACCACTTCGAGAACCTGGAGAACAAGAGCGCGCTGCAGGTCGGCGACGCGTTCGCGACGTGGCTCGCCGGTCGCAAGCAGGACGAGCGGTTCTTCGCCTGGGTGCACTTCATCGACCCGCACCAGCCCTACACGCCGTCGCCGGAGTTCGATCTCTTCCAAGGCGAGCGCCCCGAGCACGCCGAGCTCTTGCCGCGCTGGCGCGCGTTGCAGGAGCAGGTCGCTCGCTACGACGCCGACGGCCCGTCGCTCGACTTCGACGCGGCGGTCGCCCACATGGAACGCGAGAACTCGCTCTACGACGGCGAGGTCAAGCAGGTCGACGAAGGCGTGCGGCGCGTGCTCGCCGCGCTGGAGAAAGCCGGGCGACTGGAGGACACGCTGATCGTGTTCGCGTCGGACCACGGCGAGATGCTCTTCGAGCAATCGACCTCGCCGATCCTGATCAAGGACACGCTCTCCAAGGAGGGCGGGTTGAAGAAGGGCGTCGCGGACCTGTGCGCGAACGGCCACCGGCCGTGGTACTTCGAGGACCTCTGGAACACGCCGCTGATCCTCGCGGGACCGGGCGTGCCGGCGGGCGTGCGGCGCAAGGAGCTCGCGCAGAACCTCGACATCTACCCGACGATCCTCGAAGCGCTCGACGTCGCGCCGCCGAAGCACCTGCAAGGCGCGAGCATCTTCACGCAGCGCTCGCAACCGCTCGAACGCGTGCTCGCGTACGGCCACCAGACCAGCGCGGTGCTCGAAGCCGCCGGACAGAAGCTCGTCGTCTATCCACGGCACTGGTACCTCCTCGAGGGAGAAGGCGCCGCGCCGACGCTCTTGTTCGAGCTCCCGACCGATCCCGGCGAGACCAACGATCTCTCCGACGAACGACCCGAGGACGTCGAGCGCCTGCGCGACGCGATCGAGCAGTGGCACGTGTCGAACGCTCGCTCCGCCGACACCCAAGTGACCCCCGAGCAGGAGAAAGCGCTCCGCGAGCTCGGCTACATCGACGCCGGCAAGTGACCTTCCCGCACTTCCATGACCGATGAAGATCTCTCCCGACTCACGACCGCGAGCCTGATCGAACGCGCGCGACGCGCGGACGAGCAGGCGTGGCGCGAGCTCCTCCGCCGCTTCGGCCCGACGTTGAGTCTCGCCGTCCACGGACGGATCCCGACCTCCCTGCGCGGACGGTTCGACACCGACGACGTGGTCCAGTCGGCGTTCCTCGACGTCTTCAGCAGCCTGGAGGCCTTCGAGTACGCCGACGACGAGAGCTTTCGCGGGTGGTTGCGACGGATCGCGCAATCGAAGCTGGTCGACCGGATCCGCCAGCACACGCGCGCGCGCCGCGCGCCTGAGTCGGAGCACCGCGACCAACCCGCGGACGAGCACGCGTCGCCCGGCGAGCGCACGCCGAGCGAGATCGTCGGCGAAGCGGAGCACCATGCGCTCTTGCTCGACGCGCTGACGCGCCTCGACCCGCTGGATCGCGATCTGGTCTGGATGCGGCTCTTCGAGGAGCGCGCGTGGGCGGAGATCGGCGGGGTCCTCGAGCTCACGGCTTCCGTCGCGCAGAAGCGCTACGCCCGCGTGCTCCGCCAGATCACGCGCGGCCTCAGCTGACCGAGCGGTCGCGCGATGACGACCGACCCCGAGAACCCAACGGGAACGCCGCTCGCGGACGCGCTCTTCGAGGAGTTCATCTCCCGCACCGACGCCGGTGAGCACGTCGACCGAGCGGAGCTGCTTTCGCGCGCCGGCGCCGAGCGCGCGGGACTCGAGCACTGCCTGCTGCAGTTCGATCGGCTGCTCGACCTGCGCGGGGTCCTGAAGGAGCCTCCGACCACCACGGCGCGCGACTACGGTCGCTTCCGCATCCTCGACACGCTCGGCGCAGGCGCGCAGTCACGCGTCTTCCTCGCGCACGATCCGAAGCTCGGCAGGCGCGTCGCGCTCAAGCTGGTCGAGGGGGCGTTGCTGCGCAGCGGCGAAGCACGCGCGTGGGCGGAGAACGAGGGACGTTCGCTCGCACGGCTGGAGCATCCGAACGTCGTGCGGGTCTACGAGATCGGCGAGTCCGACGGGCACACGTTCGTCGCGATGGAGTGGGTCCGCGGCCGGCCGCTGTCGCGGGTGATCGCAGAACTCGGCGGCGCGCCGTCGGCGGGCGCCGGCCCGACCGCCGCGCCCGGTGCCGATCCCGCCGGCGATCGGATCCGGAGCCGGCTGGCGCCGCTCGCGGCCCGCGTGCTGCTGCTGGAACGGCTCGCGCGCGCCCTGGCCTTCTGCCACGAGAACGGCGTCGTGCACCGCGACGTCAAGCCGTCGAACGTCCTGATCGACGAGCACGGCGAGCCGCGCTTGATCGACTTCGGCCTCGCGCACCTCGAATCCGAGGAGAGCTCCGGCACGCGGATCACCCAACGCCTGGTCGGCACGCCCGCGTACATCGCGCCCGAGCAGGTCGAGCGCGGGACGACCGGCAGCGCACCCGAGAGCGATCAGTTCTCGTTCGGCGTGCTCGCCTACGAGCTCTTCGCGTTGCGCAACCCGTTCGACCAAGGCACGCGGACACGGACGCTCGATGCGATCACCGTCTGCGATCCTCCGGACCTGCGCCAGGCCGCGCCGGTGGTGCCCGGCGATCTCGCGCGGATCGTCATGCACGCGCTGGAGCGCGAACCCTCGGCGCGCTACCCGAGCCTCCGCGCGCTCGCCGACGACCTGACGGCGTTCCGCGAGCTCCGCGCGATCTCGTTGCCGCCGCCGACGACGCTCGCGCTGGTCGCCAACGTCGCGCGGCGCCATCGAACCGCGCTGCTCGGGACCGCGGCGGCGGTCGCGTTGGTGACGCTCGCCGGCGTCGCATTCGCGTGGGAGTCGGTGCGCCGCGCGCGCGAACGGCTCGCATCCGCGATCGAAGCCGAAGCCGCCAGCCTGCGCGACAGTTCGCTCCCGCGCGACTTCGTCGAAGTGCAGCGCAACCTCGCGCGCCTGGCCGACGATGCGCGGCGCGAAGACGAGCACGGTCGCTTCGCGGTCGCCTTCGCGCCGCTGACCGAGGTCGCCGATCGCGCGCGAGAACACGTGTCGCAGGCGCTCGCCGAGGCGCTCGACGCCGAGGAGCAGCATGCGCGGGAGCGCGGGTACCCGCTCGATCTCCAGCCGTGGGCCCTGGCCCTCGACCTCGAACGGGAGCTCACGCCGAACGCGACGCGCAACCGCGAGCGCCAGCGCTTGGGACGGATCGAGCTCGAACCGTCGCTCGTCGGGCCCGCGATCGAGCTCCTCGCGTGGCAGCGCGCGCCCGATGCCCACGCATGGCAGCTCGTCCCGAGGCCGTTCGACCCACGCCTCCCCGCCGGCCGCTACCGATTGCTCGCGTGGGCCGGCGAAGTCCGCGTCGGCGAGTACGAGCTGACGATCGACCCGAACGCGCCGGCGTTGGTGCTCGCCGCGCAACCGCCGTGCGGCGGCGAACCCGGCTGGTACGAGTTCGACCTCCCCGAGCACGAGGGCGGGGCTTGCCGCGTCGCGCTGTCGCGCGAGTTGGTGACGTGGCGCGAGTTCGTCGCGTGGGCCGCCGATCGACCGGAGCGACTCGCCGCCGTGCTGCGGGACGAGGCCGATTGGCTCTGCGACAATCCCGGCGCGCGCGTCGACATCGACACGCCGGCGGATGCGTCCATCCGACTCGCGTGCGAGTTCGCGGCCGATCACCATGCGCGGCTCCCGACGACCGAGGAGCTACGCCGTGCGCACCTCGACGGAGGTCTGGTTCGCGCGCCCGACGACAGTCTGGTGCTCGGCGAGCTCACGTCGACACCGAGCGCACTCTCGCCGAACGACTACGACGTGCTGCTGGTGCCCAGGCTTCGAGCGGGCACGCCCGGCGAGTTCTCGCCGGATCTCGCGATCTCGGCGCTCGAGTCTTCGACGTCGCGACTTCAGTTGGGAGAAGTTCTCTGGGGCGCGGGGTTCCGGCTCGCGCGCAGCGTTCGTCCGTCGCGATCGTCATCGAAGTGATGCGCGAGCGGACGGGCAGTCCCTGACCCGGAGATGCTCGCATGACGCCCGATTTCGAACGCTTCTTCTACCTCACGCGCGAGGGCCTTCAGCAGGACCCGGCGGCGTTGCTCGCCGACCTGGGGCTCGAGCAGATTCGCAAGGAGATCGACAGCGCTCTCTCGCAGACGCTCTCGACCGCGGCTCAGACGGCGGCGCTCGTCTCCGCGCTCGTCGCGCACCAAAGCGTGCAGGTACACCAATCGGTGGTCGAGTACTTTTGGGTCTGGGACCCGGACACCGGTCACTTCCGGCGCATCTGCATCCTGAAAGTCGAGTTGAGCATCGCCGACGTGGGCGTGTTGCCCGCGTTGCTGACGTTCGAGGACCGCCAGCTCCTTCCCTGAACCGCTCGGGCCTCGGATGGCGCGTCCGAGGCCCGGCTCCTAAGCTCCGCCGGCGATGGCGACGGCGCGCACTCTGATCGTCGGCGGCGGGATCGCGGGCGTCGCGACGGCTCGTGAGCTCGCGCGTCGAGGCGCCGACGACGTCCTGCTGCTCGAACGCGAGGCCGCGCTCGGCGCCCGCGCGACCGGCCGGAGCGCGGCGATCCTGCGCTCGGTGATGGCGGAGCCCGCGGTGCGACGCGCGTCGCTCGCGGGCTCGCGCTTCCTGCGCGCCCCGCCGCCGGGGTTCAGCCCGGTGCCGCTGGTCGATCCCTGCGGCTTGCTGTTGGTCGCGGGTGCGTCGGGGCGCGCGGAGCTCGAGCGCTGGCGCGCTGTGCTCGAGGGCGAGCTCGAGCTCCACGACCTCGCGCCGGCGGCGATCCGCGCGCTCGCACCCCATTGGAGCGGCGCGGCCGAGCTAGGGCTCTTCGCGCCCGAGGAAGGCCGCCTCGACGTGCCCGCGATCCTCGCCGCGTTCGAGCACCACGCGCGAGCCGGCGGCGTGCGCGTCGCGCTCGGCGCACGCGTCCGCAGCCTGCGGGTCGAGGGCACGCGCGTCCTCGGCGTCGAGCTCGCCGACGGCTCGTTGCTCGACGCCGAGCGCGTCGTCCTCGCGGCCGGCGCGTGGTCGTGCGAGCTCGCGCGAGCCGCCGGGTCGCCGATCGAGCTCGTCGCCACGCGTCGCCACCTCGCGCTGACGCTGCCGAGCGAGCGCGTCGACCCGCGCTGGCCGGTCGTCTGGTCGCTCGACGACGAGTTCTACGTGCGCGTCGACGGCCGCGGCTTGGTTGCGTGCGTCTGCGACCGCGCGATCGTCGCACCGGACACGGACGCGGTCGACCCCGCCGTCGTCGCGCGGATCTCCGAGCGCCTCTCCGAGCTCGTCACAGGACTCGGCGGCTTCGAGCTCGAGCGCGCGTGGTGCGGACTGCGGACGTTCGCCGACGACGGCGACTTCGTGCTCGGCCCCGATCCCGTGCTCTCCGGCCTCGTCTGGGTCGGAGGCCTCGGCGGCCACGGGATCACCGCGTCGATCGCGGTCGCGCGGCTCGCCGCCGACTGGATCCTCGACGGACGGTGCGACGACGAGCTCGCGGACGCCTTCCTGCCCGCGCGACTCCTCCAGGCTCGCGGTGACGGCCGATGAGCGCATGGCCCGCATTCCAGGTCGACCTTCGTGCGCGGCTCGGCCGCGAGTTCGCGCAGCTCTCCGCCGCGCTGGCTGCGCCGGGCGACGCGCTGCGCCGCCGGCCGGAACCGAACGCGTGGTCGGCGCTCGAGGTCGTCGAGCACGTCGCGCTGACCAACCACTTCCTTTCGCTGCTCGCCAAGAAGTTGGTCGACAAGGCGCTCGCGCGCAGCCGGCGCGGCGATCCGACGCCGAGCGAGCCGCCGTCGCTCGCGCACCTCGACACGCTCGCGGCGCGCGCGTTCCGCTGGCAGCATCCCACCCACATGACCCCGACCGGCTCGGCCGACCCGATCGAGCTGCGAGCACGGCTCGCGGAGCAGCACGACCGGCTCGCCGCGTGGCTCGACGCCCTTCCGCATGGCGCGGGCTCACTGCACCGGATTCGGATCTCGGTCGTCGAGGGAGACGACCGTCTCGACTTCTACCAGCTGCTCCATTTCGTGCTGCTGCACGTCGCTCGCCACCGCGCGCAGCTCGCGCGCGCCATCGAGGACGTCAACCGCACCGCGCCGCGGCCAGACGCTTGAGGCCGGCGAGGTCGAGCTTGCCGCTGGCGAGCTTCGGGAGCGCGGCGACCGCCAGGAACGCGTCGGCGCGGGGCACGAAGAGGCGCGGTAGCCCGAGTTCGCGCACGCGCGCGAGCAGCGGCTCGATCGCGAGCGCGAGCGGCGTGTGCAGGACGACCAGACGCTCGCCGCGCTCGCCGTCGTCCACCGCGGTCACCGCGAGCTCGAGCTCGCACGCGAGTTCGCCGAGCGCCCCGAGCAACGCCTCCTCGACGCGGCCGTGCGAGACCATCTCGCCGCCGATCTTGCTGAAGCGCGCGGTGCGGTCGACGATCGCGAGCGAGCCGTCGCTCTCGACGCGCGCGACGTCGCCGGTGACGTACCAGCCGTCGTGCAGGACTTCGCGTTGGTGCTGCGGGTCGTCGAGGTAGCCCGCGAAGACGTTCGGACCGCGCACGTGGAGCAAGCCCTGGACGCCGGGCGCGACCTCGACGCCGTCCGCGTCGGTCACGCGCAGCGCGCTCCCGGAGATCGGCCGACCGACCGAGCCGAGCGTGCGCTCGCCGGGTCGCGCGACCGCGACCACCGGCGCGAGCTCCGTCGCGCCGTAGCCTTCGCCGAGCTCGACGCCGAAGCGTTCGCGCCACGCGTCCGCGAGCTTTCGCGGCAGCCGCTGCGCGCCGCTGATCGCGACCCGCACGTGCGCGAACGTCGTCGGGCCCGCGCGCCGCATCCAGCCCTGGTAGAACGTCGGGGTACCGAGCAGGATCGTCGCGCGCTCCCGCTCGGCCAGCGCCACGAAACCGGACGCGTCGAGCGGATTGGGATGCAAGAGCACCGTCGCACCTCCGCACAGCGGCGCCCAGAGCGCGACGGTGTATCCGAAGCTGTGGAACAGCGGCAGCGCATCGAGCATGCGGTCCTCGGGCGAGAGCGCCATCGCGAGCGACACCGCCTCGACGTTGGAAACCACGTTCGCGTGGCTCAGCACGACGCCCTTCGGGCGCGCGGTGCTGCCGCTCGAGAAGAGCACGGTCGCTGGCGCATTCGCGCGCACGCGCACGCCGCGGGCGAGCCACGGCACGAGGAACGCGGCGCACGCGAAGAGCCTCGAGCCGAGGCTCTTGCGCGCGAAGAGGTCCTCGAGGAAGAGCGTCCGCCCGCGTTCCGGGGACAGCGGTGAACCGCGTTCGAGCGCCGCGAGGAAGCGCCGGGACGTGACCAGCGTGCGCGCGCCGGCGCGCTCGCATTGCTCGGCGAGGTCGGCGTCCGACAGCGTCGCGTTCAGGTTCAACGTCGTGCGACCGGCGAGCGTCGCCGCGAGGTTGGCGAGCGCGCCGCCGACCGAGGTCGGCACGAACAGCGCAAGTGTGCGCTCGCCCGGAGCCGCGCGATCGAACTCGCGTGCGAGCCAGAGCGCCGCGAGGGCGGTGCGCCGATACGTCAGCCCTCGCTCGCCGTCGCGCAGCGCCTCGCGTGCCCCGTGGCTCCGCGCGCTGCGCAGGAGAACTTTCGCGAGGTTCGGTCCTCGGAGCGCGCGGCGGGTCGCAGCATCGGCCGCGAGCGCGGCGACCGCGGACTCCACGCGCCAGACCGGCGCGTCGTGCGGCAGCGGCGGCGCGAAGCTCGCGTCGACCGCCTCGGGCACGCCCGGCCACTTCGCGAACGCGCGCCCACCCTTGCGGCTGAACCAGCTCCCCCACAAACCGGAGAGGTGCGCGGGCACGATCGGCGCGGATGCGACCCGGGCCAGGCGCTCGACACCGCGCTGGAAGCGCTGGAGCTCGCCGTCGGGCGTCAGGCGTCCCTCCGCGAAGATCGCGACCAACTCACCGCCGCGCGCGAAGCTCGCGGCGAGCTCGAGCGTCGCCGCGGTCGTCCGCGGAGCGTCGCCCTTCGCCACCGGCAGCGCGCCGCAGGCCCGCGCGACCCAGCCGACCAGCGGCAGGCGGAAGAGCTCGCGCTGCATCAAGAACACCACCGGCCTACCGAGCGCGCTCGCGACCAGCAGCGCGTCGACGTACGAGACGTGGTTGCACACGACGATCGCACCGCCGGCGGGCACGTGCTCGCGACCGAAAGCGCGCAGACGCCAGACGCAGCGCGCGAAAGGCGCGAGCAGCACTCGCACGCAGGCCTGCACGAAGCGCGCGAGCGGCGGCAGGCGGCGCACCTCGAGGTGGTCGACGCGGGATCGGAAACGGCGTTCGAGCAGCGGCGTTTGCATGGCATTCCTCCGGCTCCAAAGCATCGGGGGAATGCGCCCGGCCGGCGCAGCAGAGGTTCCGAGGGGCGCGATCGGCGCCGCTTATTGGCCGGCGATCGGTCGAATGACGCGTCGACGCGCGACGCGCGCTGCGCACGGCTCCAGCGCGCGCATCACTTCCTCGGCCGTGTCGACCAGCGTGAAGAGCCCGAGATCCGCGGCGTCGATCATGCCGCGGGCGAGCAGGCGCTCGCGGACGAACGCGACCAGCGGCTCCCAGTAGCTCCGGCCGACCAGCACCATCGGGAAGCCTTGGATCTTGCCGGTCTGCACCAGCACCAGGGTCTCGAACACCTCGTCCAACGTGCCGTACCCGCCGGGGTACGCGACGAACGCGACCGAGTACTTCACCAGCATCACCTTGCGCACGAAGAAGTAGCGGAAGGTCACCCAGCGATCGAGGTAGACGTTGGGTCGCTGCTCGCGCGGCAGCTCGATGTTGCAACCGATCGACCGTCCGCCGACGTCGCGCGCACCGCGGTTCGCCGCCTCCATGATTCCCGGGCCACCGCCTGTCATCACGGTCAACCCGCGAGCCGCGAGCGCGCGCCCGAGGGCGCGCGCCGACGCGTAGTCGTCGCTCGCCTCGGGCGTGCGCGCCGAGCCGAACACCGTGACGCACGGACCGACGAAGTGGAGCGCGCGGAAACCGCGGATGAACTCGTGGAAGATCCGCAGCGCGCGAGCGAGCTCGACGCCGCGCCCGTGCGGTCCCTCGAGCAAGCCGCGGTCGTAACCGACCGACGAACGCCCCCATTCGGTCCCCGCGCCGACCCGATCTCCGTCGAGCGGTGTCATCGAGCCCGCGTCAGCCGGCGGTCGGTCCGTCGCTCGCTCGCGCAGCGCCGCTCGCGAGGTAGAGCTCGCCTCCGGCGCGCTTGAACTCCTCGCTCTTCTCGCGCAGCCCCGCCTCCAACGCCTGCGGCGCCTCGACGCCGTGCTCGGCGGCGAACTTGCGCACGTCCTCGGTGATCCGCATCGAGCAGAACTGCGGTCCGCACATCGAGCAGAAGTGCGCGGTCTTCGCGCCTTCCGCGGGCAGCGTCTGGTCGTGGTAGGCGCGCGCGGTGTCCGGGTCGAGCGCGAGATCGAACTGATCCTCCCAACGGAACTCGAAACGGGCCTTGGAGAGCGCGTCGTCGTGCTCGCGCGCGCCCTTCAGGCCTTTCGCCAGGTCGGCGGCGTGCGCGGCGATCTTGTACGCGATCACGCCTTGCTTGACGTCGTCGCGGTTCGGCAAGCCGAGGTGTTCCTTCGGCGTCACGTAGCACAGGAGAGCGGTTCCGAGCCACCCGATCATCGCCGCGCCGATCGCGGAGGTGATGTGGTCGTAGCCCGGCGCGACGTCGGTCACCAACGGCCCGAGCGTGTAGAAGGGCGCTTCATGGCAGAGCGTGAGCTGCTTCTCCATGTTCTCGCGGATCAGGTGCATCGGCACGTGACCGGGGCCTTCGATCATCACCTGGACGTCGTGCTCCCACGCGCGCTGTGTGAGCTCGCCGAGCGTCTCGAGCTCGCCGAACTGCGCCGCGTCGTTGGCGTCGGCGATCGAGCCGGGCCTCAGCCCGTCGCCGAGCGAGAACGACACGTCGTAGCGCTTCATGATCTCGCAGATGCGGTCGTAGTCGGTGTAGAGGAAGTTCTCGCGGTGGTGCGCAAGGCACCACTTCGCCATGATCGAGCCGCCGCGCGAGACGATGCCGGTGACGCGCTTCGCGGTCAGCGGGACGTAGCGCAGCAGCACGCCGGCGTGGATCGTGAAGTAGTCGACGCCTTGCTCGGCCTGCTCGATCAGCGTTTCGAGGAACACGTCGATGTTCAGGTCCTCGATCCGGCCCTTGACCTTCTCGAGCGCCTGGTAGATCGGAACCGTGCCGATCGGCACCGCGGAGTTGCGCAGGATCCCCTCGCGCGTCGCGTGGATCTCGCGGCCGGTGGAGAGGTCCATCACCGTGTCAGCGCCCCAACGCGTCGCCCAGCGCAACTTGTCGACCTCCTCCTCGATCGACGAGCCGAGTGCGCTGTTGCCGATGTTCGCGTTGATCTTGGTGCGGAAGTTCCGGCCGATGATCATCGGCTCGAGCTCGAGGTGACGGATGTTCGCCGGGAGGATCGCGCGGCCGCGCGCGAGCTCGCTCCGCACGAACTCGACGTCGACGCCTTCGCGCGCGGCGACGTACGCCATCTCCTCGGTGACGACGCCGCGACGGGCGAAGTGCATCTGGCTGAGGTTGCGCTCACCGCGCGCGAGGCGGCGAGCCACCCAGCGTTGCCGCAGCTTGGGCAGACCCTCGCTCGCCTTGAAGCTCTGGGGACCCGACGTGTCGTACAGGTCGAGGTGTCCGTTGCCGCCGGAGAGGTGCAGGCGCCGCATCGGAACCGCGAGCACCTCGTCGCCGTGTCGGACCTCGCGATAGACCTTGTGGCTCCTCGCCGCGGGAGACGGGGTCGCTTGGGGGGTGAGCGCGTGCGTCATCGTGCTTTCCTACGCCGGTACGAGCCGGATCAGGTTCGAGGGGTGCTTCTCAGGCGGAGCTCCGCTCCGCCGCCCCCAGCCGAAGGGACCGGTCCGCGACCAGTCTCGAGGCGCCCACTCTAGTGTCTGACGTCGGGCTTTGCGCGCCCGGAGGCCGGACCGAGGCACCGCCCGGAATGGGAACGCGCTCCTGCGGGCGATCGGCCCGAAGGAGCGCGGGTGCGGTGACCGCGGTCTCAGATGGGCTCAGGGATCGTCGTCGTCGTAGAAGATCTCGCGATCGTCGTCATCGTCGTCGTCTTCTTCGTCTTCGTCGTCCTCGTCCTCATCCTCCTCCTCTTCGTCGTCCTCGTCCTCGTCGTCGTCGTCCCAATCGTCGTCATCGTCGTCGAGGTCGTCGTCGGCGTCTTCGTCGTCCTCGAAGTCGTCGTCCTCCTCTTCCTCGTCGTCCTCGTCCTCGTCGTCTTCGTCGTCCTCGTCATCGTCCTCGTCGTCGAGCTTGTCCTCGTCGTCGTAGTCGCCCTCGGACGAGCCGAGCGGCGCGTCGAGGGTGTCAGGGACCATGTCGAGCAGGGTTTCTACTTCTTCGCTGTGCTGGGTCTGATGAGCCATAGGATGCCCCGTCTCGATCCACGTCGGCGCGTCGACGCGAGGAGTCCGGTTCGCGTGCCGCGCACGATGACATGTCGTCGCCAAGAGGGCCGTTTCTTTTCCGCGCGGAACGCTCGGCGCGCAAGCAAAAAACCGCCGTGTCGCGATCCCGGAGATCCGAACGAATCCGCAGAGCGCGCGCCGCGGTGCGCTTGCTGCCCGGTACCGCGCGCAGCCGCGCCGGCGCGCGGCCCACGGCCGTGCGACCGGAGCGCGAGGCGGTTCGCTCCTCGCGGCCGAACCATCGACCTCGCGCGCGACCGCCGAAGGAGACGAGGGCGAGCGGTCGGTGCGCGTCCGAGGAGGAGCCTGCTTCGCGGGCGATTCCGCCTCGCGAAGGCCTCCGCGTACGGATCCGCGGCGCGGGTGGACCGGCCGAGCGATGCGGCCGATGAATCGACTCGGGTGAATCGACGCGGGGGCTTCCCTCGAGCGAGGGAGGTGGTAGCGGTGGAGGGATTCGAACCCCCGACCTACGGATTATGATTCCGACGCTCTAACCAGCTGAGCTACACCGCCGTGCAACGGGGCGAAGACTCTACCGGCGGTGTTTCGGAGGGTCAAGCGCGCGGAACTGCGGCGGCGCCCCGTACGCGCCTCTGACTTTTTTCCGAGAAAGTCGGCGCATTCGCCAACACGACGGCGTTTAGGCACACATCGCAGGCGTCGCGCACCGACCAGGCGGGTCCGAACCCTCGGGCTCCGCCGCAGCAGGGCTGGTCTGTGACGCCGATCGTGCGCTTCCGCCGCACGACGAGCGATCGGGGGTACCCGAGAGGAGAGAGACTGCGCGCCCCCGGGGATCTGCCCGCGGGGCGCGCCGTACTCTCGCTCGCCGAGGTCGCCGAGCTCAGCGAGCCGCCGCGTCCGGATCGACGCGCTCGCCGCGAATCGAGTGGTACGTGAGCGTCCGATCCGCGACCACCCCCGACGCCGGGTCGAAGACCCGACACACAGGGATCGGCCGCGAGTACAAGTGCAACGACACTGCGCGGTTTGCGCCGACCTGCGCGATCCGATGGAGCGCGATGTCGTCGGTGATGAACGCCACGGCTCCGCGCTCGTGCTGCTTCGCGGAACGGACGCGCGGCGCGGCCCCGCCCTCGGGCAACGCGTACAGGGTTTCCTCGACTTGGCCGTCGAGCACCCCCATCCAACAGCGCTGGCCCTGGTGATCGTGGATCGGCGTGACCTGACCGACGTCCCAGCACAACAGGATCAGCTCGAACAGCTCGTCCTTGTGCACCAGGTTCCGCGCGTAGCGCCGGGCATCGAACAACGCGAAGGCGCGCCAATCGTCGTGCGCCCGCGCATAGCGACTGACCAGCTCGGCGACGCGAGGCCCGCGACCGCCGTTCGACCCGGCGCTGAGATCGGCGCGGACGTCTTCGATCAAACGGTCGAGCGGCGCCGCGTTCATCGGCGCACCTCGACACCGGAACACGCGGGCACCGCTTGCTCGAGGCCTCGCCACACCGCCGCAAGAGTGGCGCGCGACGAGAAGCGTCCGAGGCTGAAGCGCAACGTCGCGCGCGCGTCGTCATCGCTCGCACCCATCGCCTTGAGCACGTGCGACGGCGCGCCGTTCGAGGCGGCGGCGCCTGCGGAGACGCTGAGGCCGAGCGCACCGAGCGCGGCTTGGAGCTCGACCGACGACGTGCCGGGGAACACCACCGAGAGAGTATTCGGCAAACGCGCGCCGGCGCCGTTGACCCGAGCGTCGGGGAAGCGCTCGCGGATTCCGGACCACAGCTCGTCGCGCAGCTTCGCCAGGTCCTCGCCCGCGGAGAACGCGCCGGCCAGCGCGAGCTCCGCCGCGCGACCGAACGCGATCGCTCCGGGCGTGTTCTCGGAGCCGCTGCGCATCCCGCACTGCTGGCCGCAGCCGTGGATCAGCGGATCCAGCTCGACTCCGCGGCGCACGTAGAGCACGCCGACGCCCTTCGGCGCGTAGAGCTTGTGGGCGGAGAGGCTCAGCAGGTCGCAACCGAGCCCTCGCACGTCGACCGGCACCTTGCCGATCGCGCACACGGCGTCGCAGTGGAACCGGATGCCCCGAGCGCGGCAGAGCGCGGAAATCTGCGCGATCGGTTGCAGGATTCCGGTCTCGTTGTTCGCGAGCATCACGGACACCAAGCGTGTGTCCGGCCTGAGCGCGCGCTCGAGCGCGTCGATCCGCACCCGGCCGGCGACGTCGACCGGCAACAGAGAGACCGAGTACCCTCGCGTGCCGAGGTACTCCGCGGAGCGCAGCACCGATTTGTGCTCGATCGCGCTGACGCACGCATGGCCGGTCGGCGCGCGCAACAACGTGCCCTCGATCGCCCAGTTGTTCGACTCGGTGCCGCCGGAGGTGAACCAGATTTCATCCGGCTCGGCACCGATCAAGCGCGCGACGTGCGCGCGCGCGTCGTCGATCGCGCGGCGTGCGCGCAGACCTTCCGGATGCGATGCGGCGGCGTTGCCGAACCCGGCGGTCATCCAGTCGAGGCACTCGCGCGCGACGACGGTGTCGACCGGGGTCGAGCCATTGTAGTCGAGGTAGAGATCCACTTGCATCATGAGGTCGGTGGCCAGCGCTTGCGCGCGGCGCGAGAGGGTTCGCGGCCATTCTCTGTCAACCTCGGCGAGCGAGCAACGCGTTCGCGCACTTCCTCGGCGGCGCATGCGCTCGAACCACGCATGCGAGCCTGCGAGCGAGCGCGCGGCGGAGCGGTCGCCGAAGCACGGCGGGCGCGCGGTTCGTCGCGCGTTCGCGCCGAGCGCACGGCGTGTTCGACACCGGCGCGGCGCCGCTCGGCGATGACGCAGCGTTCATCGCTGCGTGACGCGACCGTCGTAAGCCGGAGGCCGTAGAACCGGCAATTGGAGCGCGCCGGAGCGCTTTTTTGGGAAGCGTGGACTTCATGCGTCGAGCGAGCGCGCTATGATTCGCCGCAGGAACGGCTCAACCGTTCCTGCATGTGAGTGTCCACCGGGAGGTGCGTGTGCTTTTGCGAGCGGCGCATGCACCCGGGAAGCTTGGTGGACGCTCCTCTCTCCCTCGGGCCAGTGATCGGCAAGGGTCACTGGCCCCCTTTCTTTTCCTCGCGCGCGCGCCGTGCCTGACGGACCCCAGCACGCTCCACGCCGTCGCTTTGCGCGGCTGAGCCCGGCGCCTCGCACTCCACGCCAGGCCCCACCGTCGCGAGGCCCCACCGTCGCGAGGCGGGAGTTCCGCACGCCGGGCCGATCGACGCTCACGTCGGGCCGACCTCGCGCGCCGCTCGCACTCGCGGTCGCTTCCCGAGCTCGCGGTCCCTCCGCGCGCTCGAAGCGCCTGGAAAACAGCGCGGCCCGCGCGGATCGCACGGGCCGTGGCTTCGTTCACGTCGCGGTGCGGACCGCGTCGCGAATCAGGGCGTGATCGACCAGGCGTGCGTCGAAGCGTCGTACTCGCCGATCGTCAACGTCCCGGTCTGCGCGTCGTGCGTCCAACTGGTCTCCGGCGCGCCGTCTCGCGTGACGATCGTCGGCGGCGTCGGCCAGCCCAGCAACTTGACCTCGTCCGACAGGCCGTCCGCGCTCTTCAGCGTGACGGTCAACGGCGAGGCGGGGTTCAAGCCGACGGCGGCCATGTCCAGCGTCGCGCGCTTCAGGTTCTTGGTCTCGGTCAACGACAGCGAGTTGGCGCCGACGTCGATGTTCCAATCGAACGGCGTGAACGCGTTGACCACGTCCTGCTCGATCGTGAAGTGGAAGTAGACGCCGTCGCGATCCGCGAGCGTGCTGCCGGCGGTCGGTAGCACCAGCGTGTGCTGCTGCAGCCAATCGCACGCCGCCTTCGAGTTCATCGTCGCCCAGGTGTGCGTCGTGCCCGGGATCACCTCGTAGGAGTAGCGCGGCCCCGGCACGAAGCCGAGCGCGTTGCGCAGGTGCGAGTCGAGCACGTCGCATTGGCGCGCGAGGTACGCGAGCGGATCGTTGTCCGCGCGCACGAGCTTGAGCGCGATGTGCGTCAGGTTGCTGGCGAGGTCCTGATCCGGATCGACCGCGAGCGTGACGTCGTCGAACTTGATCAGCGACGAACGCGCCATCCGCCACGGGTCCGCGCTGCCGGGAAGCCACGCGGTGCCGAACCAGAAGTCGAGCGGGTACGGATAGACGTGCATCCCCGGGTCGTTCAGGTACGCGTCGTTCAAGTCGACCGTACCGGTGTGATCGAGGATCGCCGCGAACATCGGGCCCGCCGGATCGACGTGACGCGCGGCGTAGTTGAGCG
>JADLBP010000238.1 GCA_020847695.1 Planctomycetota bacterium | reverse complement strand
CGCGCGACCAAGCGCTGCACCATCTGGTGCTGCGACATCGCCGAACCGGCGAGCTGCGGCGCGCCGTGCGGATCGCGCGGCGGGTAGTAAGCGGTGCCCGAGTGCACCACGTGCGCGCGGCCGTGGCTCTCGAAGTGCTCGCAGCCGGTGCCCGCGCCTTGCAGCGCGTCGCTGACCAGGCAGAGGCCTTCGGGTCCGCGCGCGGCGAGCGCGAGCTCGAACGCGTCCGCGCCGACGTGCACGAGATCGCCGATGATCTCGGCGAACAGCGCGTCCTTCGCGAGCGCGAAGCCGACGAGCCCGATCTCGCGATGGTGCAGCGGCCCCATCGCGTTGAAGAGGTGCGTCGCACCGCTCGCGCCGACTTTCGCTGCGGCGCGCGCCTCCGCGGCGGTCGCCTGGCTGTGACCGAGCGACACGCGCACGTTCGAGCGCACGAGCTCGCCGATCAGCTCGCTCGCGCCCGACAGCTCGCACGCGAGCGTCATCGTCCGCACGCCGCGCCCCGAACCGGTCGCGGGGCCGAGGATCGCGCGCAGCCCCTCGCGCGACGGAGCCGCGAGGTCGTCCGGCGGCAGCGCGCCAGCGCGCAGCGGATTCACGAACGGACCCTCGAGGTGCAGGCCGACGACGCGAGCTCGCGGAGCCCGATCGAGAGCGGCGAACGCGGCCGCCGCGCGCCACACGCGCTCGCACGCCGCGCCGAGCAGCCCGGGCGCGCTCGGGAACATCGTCGGCTGGAACGCGGTCGTCCCCGCGCCCGCCAGCGCCGACGCCATACCCGCGAGATCGTCCAGCGGATCGAATCCGCCGAACCCGTGGATGTGGAGGTCGACGAAGCCCGGCGCGACGATCGGGAGCTCGGCGGCGGAGCGCGCGAGCTCTCCGCTCGCGTCCGGCTCGACCGCGACGATCCGTCCGTCGGCGAACCGCAGGCGACCCACGACCAGGCGCCCGCCGAGCAAGAGCCGTCCGACGAGCTCGTTCACGCGCGCTCCCCCGCCGGGCGCCCGAGGTACCAGACGTCGTTGCTGCCCCACGTCCGGCACTCGGCGGAAACCGCCGCGCCGAACGACGCCGTGTTCAACAGCCCCCGCGGCACGTGCACGACGACGCGCCCGGAGTCCTCGAGGTGCTCGGCGACCAGCGCGCGCAACGCCGCGAGCACCTCGCCGCGCGTCTTGGCGTCCTGCATCAGCGGGTACGGCGGATCGCAGAAGACCAGATCCCAACGCGCGCTTCCGCCGACCAGCTCGCCGCCCTGCCACGCGCGCGGCGCGAGCGCGTCGGCGCACACGAGCTCGACCGAGGCTTCGAGGCCGAGCTCCTGCACGTTCCGGCGCAGCAGCTCGAGCGTCGGCTTGTGCCGTTCGACCATCCGCGCCGCCTTGGCGCCGCGCGAGAGCGCTTCGAGGCCGAGACTGCCGGAGCCCGCGAACAGGTCGAGCACCTTGGCGCCCTCCAACCAGTCGCGCAGCGTCGAGAACAGCGACTCGCGCACGCGATCGAGCATCGGACGCGTCGCCAGGCCTTCGGGAGCTCGGATCTGCCGACCGCGGTGACTTCCTGCGATGATGCGCATCGGCCGTCCAAGGTACGCGAAGCGCGCGCGGCGCTCCACGGCGAGCCCGGGCTCGGAATCGTCCTTCGGCGGATGGCCGCAACGGGCGCAGAGCTACAATCCCGCCGTCCCGATGGTCCGTCTGCACGTCAACGTCGATCACGTCGCGACCGTCAGGCAAGCGCGCCGCGGCATCAACCCCGACCCGGTCGGCTGGGCGCTGCTCGCGGAGCAAGCCGGCGCGCACGGCATCACCTGTCACCTGCGCAAGGATCGGCGCCACGTCCAGGACGACGACCTGAAGCGGCTGGTCAAGAAGGTCCGCACGCTGGTCAACCTCGAGTCGAGCCTCGACCCCGAGATGGTGCGGATCGCGCTCGCGAGCAAGGCGCAGTGCATCTGCCTGGTGCCCGAGAATCGCCAGGAGATCACGACCGAAGGCGGGCTCGACGTCCTCGCGGATCGCCGCGCGCTCGCGAAGGTCCGGCCGCTCTTCGCCCGCAAGGGCCAGATCGTCAGCATCTTCATCGACCCCGATCCGAAGCAGCTCGCGATCGCCGCCGAGCTCGGCGCGCCGTTCGTCGAGCTCCACACCGGCTCCTACGCGAACGCGAAGGGCAAGGCGAAGGAGCGCGAGCTCGAGCGCCTGCGCAAGGCCTGCGAATTCGCCTACGACAACGGCCTGCGGGTCAACGCGGGCCATGGACTCGACTACGTCAACGTCGCGCCGGTCGCGCTGTTGCCGCACGTCGAGGAACTGAACATCGGACACGCGATCGTGTCCCACGCACTGACGGTCGGCGTGCATCTCGCGGTGCGCCAGATGCTCGCCCAGATGGGAATCGCCAAATGAGCACGCCGTTCCGCGGCAGCTACGTCGCGCTGCCCACGCCTTTCCGCGACGGCGAAGTCGACTTCGACGCGCTCGATCGACTGGTCGAGTTCCACGTCGGCAAGAGCGACGGGCTCGTCGTCTGCGGGACGTCGGGCGAGAGCGCGACGCTCAACGACTACGAACGCCGCAGCGTGATCGAAGCCGTCGTCGAGCGCTCGGACGGCCGCCTGCCGGTGATCGCCGGCGTCGGCACGAACGCGACGCGGTCGACGATCGACCTCGCCGGCTTCGCGCAGGCCGCCGGAGCCGACGGTTTGCTGGTCGTCACGCCCTACTACAACAAGCCGACGCAACGCGGGCTCTTCGCGCACTTCGCCGAGCTCGCGGAATCGGTCGAAGCGCCGATCGTGCTCTACAACGTGCCGAGCCGCACCGGCGTCGACCTGAAGCCCGAAACCGTCGCCGCGCTGCGCACCGAGTACGCGAACATCGTCGCGATCAAGGAAGCGTCGGGCTCGATCGGCCGCGCGAAGGAGCTCGCCGCGAGCTCCGACATCGCGCTGATCGCGGGCGAGGACGCGTTGATCGCCGACTTCGTCGCGCTCGGCGGCGCCGGCGTCATCGGCGTCGTCAACAACGTCGTGCCGCGCGAGGTCGCCGAGCTCTGTCGCGTCGCGCGCCCCGGCGGCGACGCGGGTCGCACCGCCGAGCTCGTCCACTTCCTCGCGCCGCTGTGCCGCGACCTCTTCATCGAGACCAACCCGGTGCCGATGAAGACCGCGCTCGCCGCGATGAAGCTCTGCACCGCCGAGGTGCGCCTGCCGCTGGTCGCGCTCGAACCCGAGAACCGCGAGCGTCTGCTCGCGACGCTGCGCGAAGCCAGCCTGATCTGACCGAACGCTTCGTCCCCGATCGTCCGACGGTCCGAACGTCCGCGCCGACGCTCGCCGAGGCTGCGCCGTCCGCGTCGACGCGCGCCCCACGCACGGCGAGCTGCAGAGCGACGAGCCCGCGCGCCGCCGACGCGGTGCTCTAACGCGCGGTGCGGAACAGCAGACCGCTGTCGACGCGCTCGGGATCGCCGAAGCACGCGACGAGCTGCGGGTAGAGCTCCTGGCTGACTCCGTCGAACGGCACGAGCACGACGTAGTCGATGCGGTGCTTCGCCACGAGCTCGACGAGCTTCGCCGCGTCGCGCGTCCGCGACCACGCGGGCCGCAGCGACCACACCGGCCGGTCGAGGTACAGCGCGAGGTGCCAACCGAGCGGTGCGCCGACGCGCGCGTCCGCCGGGATGCGCTCGGCGACCGCTGCGCACAGACGACGATATTGGCCGTCCTGCGCCTCGAACTGCGGCCAACGCGCGTGCGGCTGCGGCCCGCTCGCGGCGAGCGTCGTGAGTCCCGCGACCAGCAAGCCAGTGCGCGCGAGCGCCGGCCACCGCGCCGCGAACCCAGCCAACGTGTCGACCGCGCCGACCAGCGCGAGCACCCAGATCGGCAACGCGAGCCGCTCGTGGAAGCCGAAGTAGATCGCGATCGTCGCCGTGTAGCCGAAGAGGTAGAGCTCGGCGGCTCGCCAACGACGCCAGCACGCGACCGCGGCGAGCACGAGCAGCAGCGCGCCGAACGCGCGGCGTGCGATCGACGCGTCGTCGCTCGCGAGCGACGTCCCGACCAGCGACAGGATCTGCCGCGACCGTTCGGGCACGCGCGCGAGCACCTCGCTCGCCGATACGCGCGGCGAGCCGGGGTCCGATGGATCCTCGCGCCACATCCCGACCGCGTACGAGGCGATGCGGGTCTGCTCGACCTGCTCGCTCGGCGCGACGCGCGCATCGCGGATGCTCCACGGAGCGAGCGCGAGCAATGGCACGAGCACCAACGCCGCAAGCCGTCGTCGCGCGAACGTGAGCCACGGCTCGCGTTCGTCCGCGGCGTCGCGACGCGCCGTGCCCGGCCCCGTGCTCGTCGAACGCGCGGATGCGACGTTCGCGACCGCGGTGCGCTCGCGAGAGTCCGCGGGTGCGAAGCGTTCGCCGCCGTTCGCTTCCGCGGAGCTTTCGCGGCTCTCCCGCGCCGAACGGGCGCGCAACCGTTCGACCAAGCGCTCGACCACCAACGCCGGCACCAGCAGCAGCGCGGCGGTCCGAAGGTACGCCGACGCAGCGATCGCCAGGCCGAGCACGAGCTCGCGCCGCCACGACGGTTCCCGCGCCGCCCAGCGCGCGAGCAAGAGACAGCCGAACAACGCGGCGAGCCCCGGCACGTCGGCCATCGCGCGGTTGCAGAACTCCTGGAAGAGCCCGTTCCACCAAACCGTCAGCGCCAGCGCCGCCGCGACCCACTCGCCGACCCGCGGCGCGCTCCACGCGAACACCGCGAGCGCCGCTGCAACGCCGAACACGCTGACCAGCGCGTTGACCGCCGCGAAATCAAACCCGCGCGCCGCCACCAACGGCGCGAGCAGCACCGACATGCCCGGCGGGCGGATGACGAACGGCTCGCCGAGGTAGCTGTACCCCTCGCCGGCGACCAGCGCCTTCGCGCACGCGAGGTACATCGCCGCGTCGCGCGCGCCCGGCATCGCCGGATGCCACGGATTCACCAGCCACGGCAGCGCGCCGAGCAGCACGGCGGCGAGCACGGCGAACACCGCCCACGTGCGGGCGCTCCACGGCCCCGATCGATCGCTCGCGTGCTGCGCCATGGGGCCTGGTGCGCAAGAGCTTCACGGCGTTCGACGCGCTTGGCAAGGCGAGCGCGGCGTCGCCGGGAATGTCGCGACCGCTCCCGCGTATCGACGCGCTCTCGAAACCCGTGGACACCCGAGCCCGCAATCGCGCCGTCGTGCGCATCACCCTTTCGATCCTCGCGGTCGGAGCGCTCGGGCTCTTGGCGATCAGCCTGGCGTACACGCCGGAGGAGATCGCCGACGGAGGGCCGCTGGCGAGCCTGCGCCTGCCGCCGTGCCCCGGCTGCGTCCTCTGCGGGATGTCTCGCGCGTTCTGCGCCGCGAGCCACCTCCGGCTCGACGAGGCCTTCCGCTTCAACCCGCTCGTCGCGGTGATCTATCCCTTGGTCTGGGGCCTCGCCATCGGGGGCCCGCTGCTCGCCTGGTCGCGGCGAGAGAGGAGTTGAGGATGTTGTCCACGGCTTCGCTCGTGCTGTTCGTCCTGTCGGGGCTCCTGACGCTCGCCGGGTTCCCCTGCTGCCTCGGCTGCCTGAACTGGATCGCCGCGCCGCTGTGCATGGCGACCGCGCTGGTCGGCTTCGTCGGCCTGATGTTCGATCGCGACCCGCAGACGCGCGAATCGCGCTCGACGCCGGTGCACCTGATGGCGTTGGTCGGCGGACTGGTGTTGCTGTCGATCTCGGTCGGGCGCTGCCTGGCGGGCGGCTGCGTGGTCTGAGCAATCGACGGAGGTCACGAGCGGCGCGGCGCGCGGCCGCGCTCGCTCGACGGCTCGCCCTGCACGCTCGGGGTGAGTGCCGTCGGGAATGCGTGCCTCACCTCGGAGCGCTCACGGCGCGAACGTCACGGCCACGGCGGTCGAGAGGTTGAATCCGTGGCCGCCGGGACCGTTCGGATCGCGCGTCCAGGCCTGGAAGTAGCTCGTCACTCCCGCCGCGAACGGCAGCGCCGAGCCCTGCGACGCCGCGAAGTCGATCGCATGGTCGAGGCGGCCGTGCGCGTCGGCGAAGCCGGTGCCCAAGCGACGCACCGGCGAGCGCTGCACCAACAGGAACCCGTCGCCGAGCGGCTTCTGCGTCGGCGCGACACCTTGGAAGACCAGCGCGAGCTCGCCCGGCGGCGCCGCGTGCAGCTCGAGCGTCAGCGTCGCGAGCGCCAGGCTCGACGATCCGCGCGCGACCAACGTCGCGCCGGGACCGAACGAGTTCGGCGCGAGCGGGCCGTACACCGCCGCATCCGGTCGGAACGCGAGGAACGTCGGGAAGTCGCTGCCGCCCGCGCCGGGTGCGACGAACACGTCGACGAACGCGCCGGTCGCCGCGTCGTAGCGCAGCACGCTGTCGGTGTTGCCGCTCGCGACGTAGAGCCGCCCGTCGGGCCCGAACGCGAGTCCGGTCGGCGCGTCGAGCCCGCCGGTTTCGTTCGCCGGCGTCAGCGGGTCGTCGATGACGAGCGCCTTGACGAACGCGCCGGTGCTCGCGTCGAAGACCAACACGCGATCGTTGCCCTCGCTGGTGACGTACACCCAACCGTTCGGACCGAACGCGACCGTGCGCGGGCGCGAGAGTCCGCTGCCCGCCGCCAGCGGGAAGTTGCCGAGGTACGAGCCGTCGACGAGCGAGTAGCGCTTCACTTGGTTCGTCCAGAAGCTCGGCACGTAGAGGTGGCCGTCGGGACCGATCGTCATGCCGGCGTCGGGCCCGTTGAGCTGGCCGAGGTTGGGCGCGACCAACACGCGCACGAACGCGCCCGTGCGGCCGTCGTACTCGAAGATCGCATCGAGCGCGAAGCTCGCGACGAACGCGCGGTCGTCGGGACCGAACACGATCGCGCTCGGCTCGTCCAAGCCGCCGGTCTCGTCCGCCGGCGTCGTCGGGTCGTCGAACACGAACGCTCCGAGGTGCACGCCGGTCGCGGCGTCGAAGCGCTCGATCGAATCGGTGAGCTCGCTGCACGCGTACGCGGCGCCGTCGGGACCGATCGCGAGGCCGAGCAACCCGTCCTGACCCGCCGCGGCGAAACTGGAGAGCCACGCGCCGCTCTGCGCGTCGTGGCGGGCGACGCTGTCGGAGGCGTACGCGGAGACGAGCAGTTGGTCGCCGCCGAAGAGGGTAGAGATCGCGAGCAAGAGTTGGAGCGACATGTGGAGGCTTCCTTGGAGCCGACTCCCAACATGCCCGAGGAGCGGAGCGCGCGCTGTCGGTTTCTTGCTCGCCGAACGAGCTCGTGCGAACGCGGCGAAGCGCGCGTGGTGGCTGCGGCATCCGCGGAGCGCGCGCTGTCGGGCGCTCGTCCTCGCGACCGGTCCAGCGTGTGCCGCCCGATCGGGCTCGCGCGCCTACGCGCCGCGCGGCTTTGGGCGCGACGCACGCCACGCCGACGGCGTGATGCCGAAGCGGCGGCGGAAAGCGAGCGTGAAGTGGCTGTGGCTCGCGAAACCGAGCGCGTGCGCGAGCTCGCCGAGCTCGCGCGAGCCGTCGGCGACCTCTTCGAGCGCCGAGGCGAGCCGTTGACGGACGAGCTCGGCGTGCACACTGGTACCGAAACGCGCGCGGAAGACGCGGCAGAGGTGATAGACGGAGACGCCGAGTGGTTTCGCGAGCTCGTCCAACCCGAGAGGTTGGCGCGCGCGCCGCACCAGCTCGGCCCGCGCGGCTTCGGCGAGCGCGCGGTGACGCGCAGCGTCGCAGGGCTCGGGCTCGACGCGGCGCGCACGGAGCAACGCCGCGTCGGCGAGCTCGAGCACGCGCTCCTCGAGCTCGACCGGCTCCAACACGGACGCGTCGCGCGCGAGCGCGACCGCCGCGAGCTCGAGCTCCGCCGTCGCGGTCGCGAGCGGCGAGGTGAAGACGCGCTCGGGCCGCTCGACGACGCTCGGTTGATGCGCTCGCGCGAGCTCGAGCACCGCGTCGTGCCGCACCGACAGATAGAGCCCCGCGTCGCCGACGCCGTGCGGGTGGCTGGTGCACCAGCACTCGCCGCGGTTGAAGAAGACGATCGACCCGGGCGCGACGAAGTGCTCGCGCCCCTCGAGATGCTTCACGTACACGCCGCGGCGCGGGAAGTTGAGCGTGTACGCCGGCGCGAGCTCCTCGGCGCCGCGCCGCGCATGCGTGTGCGCGCAGCGATACCAACCGACGCTGACCAACGGCGTGCGCGCGAGCGCGCCGAAGCTCTTGGTTCCGAGCGGCGGCGCGGGCGGGCGGCGGAGCGGGTGCGACAGCATGGCGAGCTCCGTTCTACCGCCGATCGACGCGTCGGGGACGCTCGCGGCCGGGCGGCCAGTCAGGCAGCCCGCGCCGCCGAATCGGCAGGAAAATCGGCCCTGGCGACCCCGCGAAGGCCTTCTCGGCCCCTAGGAGGACTTCGCATTCCGAAGCCGGTGGTGGCATGGCCATTGCGCTTTCGCGCTCGCCCAAGGAGGCACCATGCAACAGCCGCAGTACACGACCAAGGCCGCCGAATCGATCCAGTCTGCCCAAAAGCTCGCCCAGGACTCCGGCCATCCGGAGATCACGCCGGCGCACCTCGCGGTCGCGCTGTTCAGCGCGGTCGAAGGGCTGACCGCCGCGATCCTCGCCAAGCTCGACGTCGACGCGAAGTTGGTCGCGGGCGAGCTCGTGCTCGCGCTCGATCGACTGCCGCGCGCGCAAGGCGGCACCACCCAACCGTCGCGCGCGCTGCTGGAGGTCGTTCAGGAAGCGCAGGCGATCGCGAAGAAGCTCGAGGACCAGTTCGTCTCGACCGAGCACTTGCTGGTCGCGCTCGCGAAACGCGGCGGCCCCGAAGTCCAGGGCCTGTTCGCCGCGCGCAAGCTGACGCCGGAGCGCATCGAGAGCGCGTTGCGCGAAGCGCGCGGCACGCGACGCGTCACCAGCCCCGACCCCGAGTCGACCTTCGAGGCGCTGAAGAAGTACGCCCGCGATCTGACCGCCGACGCGCAGGCCGGCAAGCTCGACCCGGTGATCGGCCGCGACGTCGAGATCCGGCGGACGATGCAGGTGCTCTCTCGCCGCCGCAAGAACAACCCCGTGCTGATCGGCGACCCCGGCGTCGGCAAGACGGCGATCGTCGAGGGGCTCGCGAACAGAATCGTCGCGGGCGACGTGCCCGAGAGCCTGAAGAACAAGAAGATCATGGCGCTCGACCTCGGCGCGATGCTCGCCGGCGCGAAGTTCCGCGGCGAGTTCGAGGAGCGCTTGAAGGCCGTCCTCGCCGACATCGCGGAGTCGGAGGGCGAGGTGATCCTCTTCATCGACGAGCTCCACACGTTGGTCGGCGCGGGCGGCGCGGAAGGCGCGATCGACGCGGCGAACATGCTCAAGCCCGCGCTCGCGCGCGGCGACCTGCGCTGCATCGGTGCGACGACGCTCGACGAGTACCGCAAGCACGTCGAGAAGGACAAGGCGCTCGAACGCCGCTTCATGCCCGTCCAAGTCGGCGAGCCGTCGGTCGACGACACGATCGCGATCCTGCGCGGACTGAAGGAGCGCTACGAGGTGCACTACGGCGTGCGGATCCTCGACGAGGCGCTCGTGGCCGCCGCGCGGCTCGCCGATCGGCACATCACCGATCGCTTCATGCCCGACAAGGCGATCGACCTGATGGACGAAGCGGCGGCGCAGTTGAAGCTCTCGATCGACTCGCTGCCGCCCGAGCTCGACCAGTTCGAGCGCAAGATCCGTCAGCTCGAGATCGAGCGCACCGCCCTCCAGAAGGAGAAAGGCGAGGAGAAGCGCATCCAGGCGATCGCGGCGGAGCTCGCCGAGCTCGCCGAGGGCTCGAAGACGATCCGCGCGCGCTGGCAGAACGAGAAGGAGCTGATCACGTCGCTGCGCGCCGGCAAGGCGCTGATCGAGACGTTGCGTGCGGAAGCCGAGCGCAAGGAACGCGAGGGCAACTACGAGCGCGTCGCCAAGATCCGCTACGGCGAGCTCCCGGACGCCGAGCAGAAGCTGAAGGACACCGCCGAGAAGCTGACGCGCGCCCAGAAGGACGGCGCGTTGCTGCCCGAGGAGGTCGACGCGGAAATGATCGCGAAGGTCGTCAGCCGTTGGACGGGCATCCCGGCGCAACGGTTGCTCGAGACCGAGCGCGAGAAGCTGTTGACGATGGAAGAGCGGTTGCGCGAACGCGTGATCGGTCAGGACGCGCCGCTCGCGGCGATCTCCGAAGCCGTGCGACGCGCGCGCGCCGGCCTGCAAGAGACGACGCGGCCGTTGGGCTCGTTCCTGTTGCTCGGCCCGACCGGTGTCGGCAAGACCGAGACGGCGAAGGCGCTCGCCGAGTTCCTGTTCGACGACGAGAGCGCGATGGTGCGCCTCGACATGACCGAGTACATGGAGAAGCACTCCGTCGCGCGCCTGATCGGCGCTCCGCCGGGCTACGTCGGCTACGACGAGGGCGGCGCGTTGACGGAGGCGGTGCGCCGCAAGCCGCACTGCGTCCTGTTGCTCGACGAAGTCGAGAAGGCGCACCCCGACGTCTTCAACGTCCTGTTGCAGATCCTCGACGACGGGCGGTTGACCGACGGCCACGGTCGCACGGTCGACTTCACGCAGACGCTGGTGTTGATGACCTCGAACCTGCGCTCCGACACGCAACTGCGCG
>JADLBP010000237.1 GCA_020847695.1 Planctomycetota bacterium | reverse complement strand
GAAGCCTTCATCTACATGGGCTTCTGCCACCGCGATCTCGGCAAGACCGACGATGCGCTCGCGGACTACGACGAAGCGATCGCGCTGGCGTCGTCCTGGGACGACCCGAACAACCCGACCGACCCGAGTCAGCCGTATCCGATCCCGGAGGAGCTGCACGAGGTGGTCGCCGACCTGACCGGCAACGCGACGCTGCAGAAGATCAAGCTGCTCGCCGAGCTGAAGCAAGTCGAGGCCGCGAAGGAGCTCGCCGACTGGTACTTCCTGCGCGTGCCGCGCGCGACCGAGGCCCGCGACGCGATGCCGATCTACGCGGCGCTCGCCGACGCCTACATCGACGCGGGCGAGACCGGCGCCGCGACCGCGGCCGCGAACAAGCTGATCGAGAGCGATCCGAACGGTCCGTGGGGCCGCAAGGGCCGCGACCTGATCTCGCGCTTGGTCGAGGGCGGCGGCAGCACGACGATGTCCGCGGAGAACCTGCTGCGCATCGCCGGTCAGATGGTTGGTAGCCAGAACTACGACCGCGCGCTCTTCTTCGCCAACCTCGCGCGCGAAGCGGCGCGCGGCACCGCGAACGAGATCGCGGTCGGTCCGCAGGCGCTCGAGGTCGTCGCTGCGGTGTACACGCGGCAGGAGAAGTTCTTGGAAGCGACCGTCGCGTACGACGCGGTCTACGAGCTCTACCCGAAGTCGGAGCGCGCGCCCGAGGCGCTCTACTGGGCGAAGGTCTTCTACCAGCGCCTCTACGAGAAGGAGCGCCGCCAGTTCTTCAAGAAGCGCGTCGACGACCGCAACGAGACGCTTGCTCGCGAGTTCCCCGGCAGCCCGCGCGCCGTCGAGGCGATCATGGGCGAAGGCGATGGCCTCGAGTCGAACAGGGAGTGGCTGAAGGCCGCCGAGTTCTACAAGAAGTTCCGCCCGGGCCAGGCGGGCTTCGAGCTCGGCCAGAGCCGCGCCGCGCGCTGCTACTTCGAATACGCCCGCGAGCTCTGGGGCAAGGAGAAGAAGGACGACGCGGTCTCCTACTTCAAGCAAGCCGACGAGCTCGCGAAGGCCTGCCAAGCGGTGCTCGACAAGCAGCGCGCCGAGTCGCTCGACATCAACGTCACACGCACCGCGTCGGACCTCGCGTTCACCGTCCGGGTGTTGCGCGCGACGATCGCCCTCCACGAGGCGGTCAACCGTCCGCAGGATGTGTTCACGTTGCTCGGTGACGCCGAGAACGACCTCGCGAACAACCCGAAGAAGATCGCCGCGGTCTGGAACCTGCGCATCACCGCGCTGCAGAGCCAGGGCAAGCTCGATGAAGCGTGCGCGAAGCTCGACGCGTTGATCGCCCAAGACCCGAGCTCGGAGACCGTCGCCGCCGCCGCGGGCCAGGTGGCGCGCGCCCTCGACCGCGCGGGGCTCGAGCTCTTCGAGAAGGACGCGAAGTCGCGCGACGGCTTCACGTTCTGGAAGCGCGCCGCCGACTACTACTGGCTCAGCGTCGCGCCGGAGCTGACGAAGACCGAGGGCGCGCCGGACGACCAGGAGATCGACAAGGTCGCCAAGCGCCTCTACCTGTTCGCGCTGGTCTTCAACGAAGTGCCGGACAAGGTCGAGACCTTCGTCGGCGGCGACGAGCGCGCCGCGCGGCAGCCCGAGTACTTCGAGAAGGCCGTCAAGCTCTTCGACCTGCTCGCTTCCGTGAGCGCATCCGAAGAGCGCACGGTGTTGCGCGCCCGTTGCTACGGCTTCCTCGGCCGGTTCGACGAGGCCGCGTCCGCGCTCGACGCCCTGTTCGCCGAAGCGCGCTTCGTT
The DNA here is from genome assembly GCA_020847695.1 of Planctomycetota bacterium. Taxonomy (GTDB): domain Bacteria; phylum Planctomycetota; class UBA1135; order UBA1135; genus JACRIN01. Next base: position 6,599 of record JADLBP010000237.1, on the reverse strand, counting down.
GACACCTCGAGCGGCGCTCCGCGGATCAATTCGAAGGTCGCTCAAGCGCGTCCGCGCCTGATCTACGCGTTCCTCGACTGGTCGGTCGCCGACCTGCTCGCCGGCGCCGCCGCGAAGGACCAACCGCGGATGGATCGCGCGCTCGACCGCTTCCGCGTCCTGCTCGCCGGCACCTCTCCCGAGTCGGGCCTTTGGTGGGGCGCGAAGTACTACCAACTGCGCGGGCTCTACGAGTCCGGCAAGTTCCAAGACACGACCCTCGTGCTGAACGATCTCGAGCGCAACAGCGAAGAAGCGTCGTGGTCCAAGTTCGGCTACGGCGACAAGCTCGTGAAGCTGCGCGACAAGCTGATCGAGCTCGGTCACAAGAAGAAGTGAAAAGAACGCCTCCGCCCCGACCTTCGAGCGTCCTCTCCAGATGCAGAACTCCACGATGAAGACCTGGTTCGTCAGCCTCGCCGCACTGCTCCTCGGCGCGTTCCTTTTCGCTCCGTCCGCGCTCGCGCAGAAGAAGGACAAGGACGTCGTCCAGATCAAGGGCGGCAAGTCCGAGATCGGCAAAGTGACCGCCGAGGACTTCGCCGGCGTCTCGCTCGAGATCAAGGCGGGTCAAACCAAGGTGATCCCGTGGGCCGATGTCGCCGGCATCGACTACAGCAACCCGAGCGGCCTCAACGAGGCTCTCGAAGCGCTGAACTCGGGCAAGCTCGACGAGGCGTTCACGCAGTTCGAAGCCCTGAAGAACGGCGCGGGCAAGACCCGTCCGGTGCTGCAGCAGCACGCGCTCTACAACCGCGCGCTCGTGCTCCAGCGCCAGGGCAAGCTCGACGAAGCCGCCGCCGGCTACAAGGAGCTCTTCGCGGCGTTTCCGCGCGGTCGCTACCTGCGCCTGGCGGGGGAGAACTGGATCAACGCGCTCCTGACCAAGGGCGACGCGAACGCGGCCGAATCGGCGGTCGCGACGATCAACCTCGCCGCGCAAGGCGCGACGGGAATCGAAGCCGACCTCGCGATGCTCAAGGGCCGCGTGTCGGAGAGCAAGAAGGGCTGGGCCGAGGCTCGCGCCGCGTACGAAACCGCCGAGAAGGCGGCCCCCGCCGGCTCGAGCGTTGCCCAGGAGGCACAGTTGGGTCGCGCCCGCTGTCTGATCGGCGAAGGCAAGCGCGCGGAAGCCGAGACGATCCTCAACGACCTCAAGAAGTCCGGCTCCTCGAACGTGGTGCTCGCGGGCGCGTGGAACGCGCTCGGCGAACTGCTGACGGAAGACGGCAAGTCGAAGCGCAACACCGAAGTGCTGCTCGACGCGCTCTACGCGCACCTGCGCGGCGTCGTGCAGTACCAACCGCTGCCGGGCGAGCCGACGGTCGAGTACGAACGCGCGCTCTTCGACGCCTCCGTGGTCTGCAAGTACATCTCCGAGGTCGAATCCAACGGCGACAAGAAGCGCACCTACAAGGCGCGCTCGGAAGAGAACCTCGCCCGCCTCAAGCGCGAGTTCCCGAACTCGCGCTTCCTCCCGAAGTGAAATACCTCTGATCGCGCCTCGGCCCCCGCCGCGGCGACCAGGGTCCCCCTGCTCCATCCCCAACTCGAACCCACACGACTGAGAGAAGAATGAAGTCCTTCAAGCGACCCCTGATGTTCGGACTGGCGGCGATGGCCGTCGTCTTGGTGGCCAACACCGCCCTCGCCCAAGAGGCGGATCCGCACGCCGGCGGCAAGAGCTGGCTCGAGCTGTTCGAGACGACCGGCTTCGTCGGTTACTTGATGCTCGCGGTGTCGATCGTCGGTGTGTCGCTCGTGGTCGAGCACTTGGTCAACATCCGTCGCGAGAAGCTCGCGCCCGCTTCGCTCGCTCAGGAGCTCGAAGCCCTGATCGACGAGGAGCAGTACGACGACGCCGTCGAGCTCTGCGACGAAGAAGGCGGCTACCTCTCGCACTTGATCGGCTCGGCACTGCGCATGCGCGCCGCCGGTTACGAGGAAATGATCCAAGGCCTCGAAGCCGCGGCGAACGAAGAAGCGTTCAAGCTGCAACAAAAGATCTCGTACCTGTCGTTGCTCGGCAACGTCGCGCCTCTGCTCGGTCTGCTCGGCACCGTGACCGGCATGATCAGCTCGTTCCAGGCGATCGAGAAGCTCAAGTCGCCGACGCCGGGTGACCTCGCGAAGGGCGTGTACGAGTCGCTCGTGAACACGACCATGGGGCTGTTCCTCGCGATCGTGTTCTTGACGGCGTACTTCCTGTTCAAGAACAAGGTCACGAAGATGACCCTGTCGATCAACCTGCAGGCGGTCGACATGCTGAAGCACCTTGCGGTCAACGCCAAGGGTCACTGATCCCGTCTCGTACGAACGCTCCTCCGAGTCCATCACCTCCGGAACGAACCATGAGAAAGCGCAAGAAGGCGGAGTGCGGCGAACCGCCGATGTGCAACCTGATCGCGATGGTCGACATCATGTTCCTGTTGCTCCTGTTCTTCATGCTCGGCGCGGACATGGGGCGGCGCGAGTTGGCCGAACTGGTCCTGCCGAAGGCGGACCAGGTGAAGCCGGACGACAAGAAGGAGAACACGACCGACGTCTACACGACGATCAACGTCCACCACAAGTACCCCGAGGGCGGCTTCCGCTGCGCGGTGAACGAGGAGGGCGGCGTTTGTCGGGAGTCCGATCACTGGCTCTACGCGATTCGCGGTCGCGAGTACACGGCGGCCGACATCAAGCCGCGCCTCGACGAAGAGGCGGCGGAAGCGATGGAGACCGAGATCGACCCTGCGGCCGGACAGCTTCTCTCCCGGCGCAAGGTGCTGATCCGCGCCGACCTCGCGGCTCCGTTCGGAGACGTCAACAAGCTGATCGAGCTCTGCGGCTCGGCCAAGCTCTACAAGATCGAAGTGGCGGCGGCGCAACCGCCGCCCGAAGAGATGGGCAAGTGAGCCCCGTTCTCGTCGCCCAACTCAACCCCTGATAGCAAAAAGGAGCTTCTCATGGCCGGCGGTGGCATGGATGAAGACAACCCAGTCGCGATCAACGTAACGCCTCTGATCGACGTCATTTTCTGTCTCTGTGTGTTCTTCATGTGCTCCTTCCGCTTCAAGCAGTTGGAGGGCAAGTTCGACACCTGGTTGCCGAAGGGGAAGGGGAACCAGGGCGTCAGCGCCGCGACGGACATCCTCAAGGAAGTCCGCATCGCGATGTTCTGGGACAAGGACGCGCAGAAGACGATTCGTCGCATGGGCACCCGCGAGGTGCGCAGCAACGAAGAGCTCCAGACTCTGATCCGCGATTCCTACCGTGACCTCGTGCTCGCGAACAACCCCGACGCGCCGGTGACGATCGACGCGCAGGCGGCGGTGCCGTGGAACGAGGTGATGACGGTGGTCAACATCTGCAAGCGCGAGAAGATCGACAAGATCGAGTTCGCGCTCGGGGCGCCGCCTCCGCAGTAGGCGCGCCGTTCCGGTGGCGTGGGTCCGAGAGCGCAGGGGGCTCCGAACCACGCCGCAGAACCAAGAGCTCGCGGCGCTCCGCAGGGAGCCCCGCGAGCTTTTCATGTAGAACGCACGTTTCGTTAGACTAAGCCTCCGGATGACCTCTCAACTGCCTCTCGGCCTGGGTTCCGTCGCGCTCGCGCTCGCGCTTTTGCCGAGCGCGTTCGCCGCGCTGGCGCGCGTGTCATCCGCACCCTCACCGCAAACCACCGAGCCGGTGCCGGCCGGCCCCGTGGACGTCCAGAGCGCCACGGCGGCGTCGCAGTCCTCTGCGGAACCGACCGCGCCCTCCACCGCGGCGCCGGCGCCGCAGGCTCCGACTCTGACGCCCGACGAGGTCCGCGCACGGCTGTCGACGCGTTTCGAAGGCGCGCTGCTCGACACGGCCAACGGTCAGGACTTCTTCCAGACCCAGGGGTACATGAAGCTGCTCTCCGCGGTCTCGCAGTTCTCGCCGGAGGACGCGGCCGCGCGCGCGAGCCGGGCGCTCGATTGGCACGCTGCGATGGCGGCGCCGGACGAGTGGCGCGGCGAGTGGGTGACGTTCCGCGGTCAACTCGGTTCACTCGCCGCGGAGAAGTTGGTGTCCACGGTCGACGGCCGCGAGCACGTGTGGCGCGCGATCGTGCTGAACGACACCGAGGGCGAGAAGGAACCGCCGGAAGGCGGCGTGTTCGTCGACCTGCTCGAGCGTCCGGAGGGTGAGTTCGATCCGCGCCGCGAGGTCGTCGACGTCGTCGGCGTGTTCTACCGCACGGTCGCGTACGAGAACTACCAAGGCCTGCCGCGTCAGGCGGGCTACTTGATCGGCCGCACGCTGAAGCGCGTCGAGAAGGACGTCGCGAAGCGCACCGAGATGCCCTGGTGGGGGATCTTGGTGATCGGCGGCGGTGTCGCCGTCGGCGCACTCCACCTCGTCAACATCCTGCGCGGGCGCTCCCGCCGTCGCCCCCGCGACGAAGAGCTCGCCAGCACCGACTTCCACAAGATGTTCCAGGCTCGGACCAAGGGGCTCCCCCCGAAGTCGCGCCCAGGGTCCCCTCACTCGTAAATCCCCCCGACTCTCCGACTCCAATCCCATGGCCAACTGCGAAAACTGCGGAGCCACGTTCGAACCCTCGGCGCAGCCGAAGGAAGTGACGTCGTTGCGTGTCCTGTGTCCGAAGTGCGAAGCGGAACGCCTCGAACGCAAGAAGCAGCAAGCTGCCGCCAAGTCCACGGCGAAACCCGCGCCGGTGCCCGCGGCCGCGCCGCCCGCGCGCAAGCCCGCCAGCGCGTCCCCGAGTGCCGCTCCGAAACCCGCCGCCGCTCCCGCCCGCCCGGCGGCCGCCGCGAAGCCCGCGCCGAGAGTCGCCAAGCCGGCCTCGGCCGCCGCGAGTCCGTCCAAGTCCGCCGCGAAGTCGGCCGCCAAGACCGCGGCGGCGCCCGCGAAGCGCACCAGCGACGAGGAAGCCGAGGCAAAGGCCTCGCGGTCGCGCGACGTGATGCGCGAGAAGGAATTGCTCCAGAAGAAGCAGCAGCGCGTCCTGATGTACGCGTGGATCGGCGCGGGCGCCGCGGCTCTGATCGCCGGCGTGCTGTTCCTCTTCGCGAAGAACACCGACGACGGGCGCAAGCAAGCGATCGCCGAACGCGAGGCGAAGGAGCAGGCAATCCTCGACGACGCGAAGAAGATGGACACGTCGACCGAGGAAGGCCTCAACAAGCTGATCAGCTTCATCACCGACACGGAACGCGCGAAGGTCTGGGCGGGCTCGCCGCAAGAGGGCGAGCTCATGAGCTTGCTCTCGAAGTCGCGCAACGACCTCGCGGGCCGGATCGAGCGGCGCCAGACCAAGTCCGACTTCGAGACGATGAAGAACAATCTCGCGAACGCGAGCACGATGACGGTCGAGCAGATCAGCCAGCTGCGCACCGACCTCGTCAATCAGATCGAGCCGAAGGCGTCGCTGATGGACCAGCAGTTCGCCGCCGACGTCGCGCAGCTCAAGCAGAACACCGACCGCGCGTACGCGGCGAAGCTGCACGACGAAGCTCGTAGCGCCGCGAACCAAGCGAACGACGTCGCGGGGCGATCGGCGGCGTTGCTCAAGTACACCAAGGCGGAGGACGAGCTGGTCAAGCTCTTCGACGACTCGTTCAAGAAGAACGTCAAGGAGCTCCAGGACTACTACGGCCAGCACTACCGCGAGGTGATCGACGAGTCCGACCTGCTCGCGGCCGCGGTGTACACGCCGGACTACATCGAGAAGCAACCGTGGAAGGACCTGCTCTCGACCGACCAAGCGCCGAACTGGAACGCGGCGGCGCTCGAGGGCTTCAGCTACAAGTTCGAGCGCGGCGCGCTCGTGCTGCGCGGCCCGAACGCGTCGGCGAAGCAGAACGGCGTGATCTCGATCGGCGACCGCGAGCAGTTCCGCGACTTCGTGCTCGATTTCGAGTTCACGGTCGTCAAGAGCGAGTTCGAGATGTACTTCCGCATCGGTAAGCGCTTCGACGGCACGGTCGAGTCGCTGAAGTTCTCCGCGCTGGAAGAGTCGGACAACGCTTCCTTCATGCTGTCGCCGGCCGAGTCGTACAGCGGCGTGATGACGTTCATCGGTAGCTCGTGGACGTGCGAGCTCTCCGCGGGCGACCCGGTGACGATGGAGAAGGTGAAGTGGTCGCAGTCCCGCAAGGGCGGCATCGGCATCCTGGTTCCGCCGGAGGCCGAGGTGAAGATCACGCGGATGAAGATCCGCTCGCTGCGCCAGAGCGGCACGAACTGATTCGAGCCGACTCCGCCGCGAGGCGATCCCGCGCCGCCGCCGCCCGGTCAGGGTCGCGGCGGCGCTCGCGTTCGTGAACCGGTTGCGAGCCGCACGGTCCTGCCGTTCGCTTGGTGTCGCGCGAACTCCGACGTGGGGCATGCGGGATCAGGCGAGAGCCAGGTGTCGCGCTTCGGACGTGCGACGCGGGTAGACGCGTCGAGCCCACGCGCTCGGGCAGGCGATCGAGCACGCGATCGAGCACGCGATCGAGCACGCGATCGAGCACGCGATCGAGCACGCGATCGAGCACGCGATCGAGCACGCGATCGAGCACGCGATCGTGCACGCGGTCGAG
>JADLBP010000236.1 GCA_020847695.1 Planctomycetota bacterium | reverse complement strand
TTCCCCGCGCGCACACCGCTCGACGCGCCGCTCGCGAAGCCGCTGTGGACGTTCGACACCGGCTCGGCGGCGTGGCCGGGCCCGACGTGCGCGGGCGAGCTGGTGCTGGTCGGCGCGGACGACGGCGTGTTGCGCGCGCTCGACGCGGCGAGCGGCGCGAAGCGTTGGCAACTCGCGACCGGCGGCCGCTTGCGTTCGCGTGCGACGCTGTTCGACGGCTCGGCGTTGGTGCACTCCGACGACGGGCTCGTCCGTCGCGTCGATCTCGCGACCGGCGCCGAGCGTTGGCGCGCGCGCGTCGAACGCGCACCGATCGTGCGCCTGCCGTTCGACGATCCGAAGTCGCGCTACGATCGCTTCGGCTCCGAGGTGACGAGTGCCGGCGGCAAGCTCTACGTCGGTTCGCACGACGGGCGCGTGGTCGCGCTCGATCCGCGCGACGGGCGCGAGCTCTGGAGCTTCGACGGCGCGCAAGGCGTGCTCGCGGCGCCGGCGGTCGACGGCGAGCGCGTCGTCTTCGGCGGTTGGGACGGTCGCGTGCGCGCGCTCGACGCGAAGACCGGCAAGGAGCTCTGGAAGCTCGACACCCGAAAGCCCGTGGTCTCGACGCCGGCGCTGGTCGGCGGCCGCGCGATCGTCGGCAGCCGCAGTTACGACCTCTTCGGCCTCGACGTCGCGACCGGCGCGGTCGCGTGGCAACGGTACTCGTGGTTCTCGTGGATCGAATCGAGCCCGAGCGCGCGCGACGGCGATGTCTACGTCGGCTCGTCGGACGCGGCGGTGCTCTCGGCGTACGAGGCGCGCACCGGCAAGGTGCGCTGGTCCACCGATGTGCACGGTTGGGCGTGGGGCCAGCCCGCGGTCGGCGCGGAGCGCGTCTACGTCGGCACCAGCGGTCAAGGCGGCTACCTCGCGCCGCAGCAGGGCGGCCTGATCGCGGTCGAGCGCGCGAGCGGCCGTCCCGTGTGGCGCTTCGCTTCCACCGCGAGCCAAGACGGCACCGACGGCTTCCCGGGCTCGCCGGCGCTCAGCGGCGGCCGCGTGTTCGCGAGCTCGCTCGACGGAAGCGTGTTCGCGTTCGCCGAGTGACGGCTCGCCGCGGCGAGTCCGCGCGCCGGCGTCGCGTCTCGCGCGCGCCGGCGGCTCTCCTGGATCTCGAGCGGGAGCGCGACCGTCGCGGCGACGGCGGGCGGCAAGGTCCGCCGCTGACCGAAGCGGTGCTCGAGCTGCTCGACCTCTCACAGCGCTCGGTGCTCGACCGCGCCTCGCGCGAGCAGGGCACCTTCGTCCACCGCCTGTCGAACGGGTGGGATGACGAGCCACGTCGCCGACCTCGCGGATCCGCCGGCCTCGCCGCGCGCGCGGTTTCCGCTCCGCCCGGAGCTCGGTTTCGCCAAGAAAGTGCGCCCGCTGGGCACGCCGGGATTCGCGGCGGTTAAGCTCTTCGCCCCCATGGCAGCCAACACCCAACAAGTCGTCGGCCCGAACAAGGTCGTGGCCGTGTACTTCACGCTCAAGAACGATGCGGGCGAGGTCGTCGAGACCAACCGCCGCGGCGGCAAGCCGCTGATCTACCTGCACGGCGTGAAAGCGATCCTTCCCGGGCTCGAGCAGGCGCTCGAAGGCAAGAAGAAGGACGAGCAGTTCTCGGTGACGATCCCGCCCGCGCTCGCGTGGGGCGACCATCGACCGGAGCACGTCGAGAAGGTCTTGCGCTCGACGCTGCCCGCGGACATGAACCTCCAAGTCGGCATGCTGCTGCGCGGCACCGATCCGAACGGTCGGCCGGTCGCGGCGACGATCGTGAAGATCGAAGGCGAGGAAGTGACGCTCGATCGCAACCATCCGCTCGCCGGCAAGACGCTCCACTACGACGTGATCGTCGCGGGCATCCGCGACGCGACGCGCGAAGAAGCGATGCACGGCCACGTCCACGGTCCGGGCGACGCCCATCACTGATCGACGCTCACGCCCGCGCCCGATGCGCGAGCGAGGTTTCGCGTGAGCTTGCTGATCTGTCAGGACGTCAAGAAGCACTACGGCGCGCAGGACGTCCTGCGCGGCGCGACGTTCCAGATCGATCCGGGCGAGAAGATCGGCCTGATCGGCAAGAACGGCGGCGGCAAGAGCACGATCCTGCGCCTGATCGAAGGCGTCGAGCAACCCGACGGCGGCCGCATCCAGTTGCGCAAGGGTGCGAGCCTCGGCCACGTGCCGCAGATCCCGGAGTTCGACGCCGGCGTGACGGTGCTGCAGTACGTCGAGCAGGGGCTCGAGGAAGTGCGCAAGCTGCAACGCGAGCTCGATGCGATCGCCGAGCACATGGGGCACGCGCAAGGCGACGCGTTGGAGAAGCTCGTCCACGAGCACGAAGCGAAGAGCCAGCGCATCGGCGACCTCGGCGGTTGGGAGATCGCGCGGCGCATCGAGGTCGTGCTCTCCGGCATCGGCCTCGCGAAGGACCTCTGGACCCGCGAGGCTCGCACGCTCTCGGGCGGCGAGCGCAGTCGCGCCGCGCTCGCGCGCGAGCTGGTCGCCGGCCACGACCTCTTGCTGCTCGACGAACCGACGAACCACCTCGACCTCGCCGGGATCGAGTGGCTCGAGAGCTTCCTGCACGAGCAGAAGGGCGCCGTGCTGATCGTCAGTCACGACCGACGGCTCTTGAACCGAGCGGTCGACGCGATCCTCGAGCTCGAACGCGGCGAGATCCGGCGCTATCCCGGCAACTACGACAAGTACGTCGTGCTGCGCGAGGAACGCTTCAAGAGCGAGCTGCGCGCGTACGAGGACCAGCAGGAGTTCCTGCGCAAGGAAGAGGACTTCATCCGCAAGCACATGGGCTCGCAGCGCACCGCCGAGGCCAAGGGCCGGCAGAAGCGTCTCGAGAACCTGGTGCGGCTCGAGAAACCCTTCAACGACGTGCGCCGTCCGGTGATCCGCGCGCCGAAGGCGGAACGCGGCGGCGAGCTCGTGCTCGAAACGCGCGACCTCGCCGGCGGCTACGGCTCGAACAAGCTCTTCGACAAGCTCGACCTGCGCGTCGGTCGCGCGGATCGCGTCGGCATCGTCGGCGAGAACGGCGCGGGCAAGAGCACGTTGCTGCGGATCCTCGCCGGGCTGCAGACGCCGCTCGGCGGCGAGCTCCAGCTCGGTCACAAGGCCGCGTGCGGCTACTACGACCAGGACACGTCGCAGCTCGACGAGACGCTGACGCCGCACGAGGAGATCCGGCGCACGCACCGCGAGCTCACCGACCTCGAGATCCGCTCGCACCTCGCGAAGTTCCTCTTCCGCGGCAACGAGGTCGACAAGTCGATCTCGGCGCTCTCGGGCGGCGAGCGAGCGCGCGTCGCGCTCGCGAAGCTCGTCTTGGAGAAACCGACGTGGCTCGCGCTCGACGAGCCGACCAACCACCTCGATCTGGCGGCGCGCGCGTCGCTCGAGGAGATGTTGTCCGAGTTCGACGGAACGCTGCTGTGCGTCAGCCACGACCGCGCGTTCCTCGACGCGCTCTGCACGCGCATCATCAGCGTCGATCGCGCCGGCGTCACCGTGTTCAACGGCAACTACTCCGCGTGGCGCGCGAGCCTGGTCGCGGCCGACGAAGCCGCGCGCGCGATCGAAGCCGAGAAGCCCAAGCGCGAGGAGAAGCGCGAGGAGCCCAAGCCCGCGAAGACCGCGACGCCCGGCAAGATCCGCAATCGCTTCCTCTTCGAGAAGCTCGAGGCTCGGATCATGGAGCTCGAGGCCGAGCAGAAGCGCCTGAACGACGAGCTCGTCCAGGAAGAGGTCTACCGCAACGCGACCCGCATGAAGGAGACCCAGATGCGCATCGCCGAGGTCGAGCACGAGCTCGCGCAGAAGTACGCCGAGTGGGAGAACTGGCAGTAGCGTCCCGCCGCGGACCGCGACGACTTCGCGCCGCGGCTCCGCGCGCCGGCGGCCTTCGCCCGGACGCCTGGGTCCGCGCCCACGGCGCGCTCGGCGAATGCTGCGGAGCGAACGCGAGGCGGGCCGCCGAGCTCGACTCCCCGCCTCGGCGCGACGCCACTCGTATGAACGCGCGAGGCCGGTCGCCCGCGGGCAGCCGGCCTCGAATGGAGTCGCTCGACGCGCGTCGGCGCGTCGATTCGGGTCACGGGCAGATCGTCGCGGTCACCGCGTTGCTGAGCGAGTCGGTGAACGCCGCGCCCGGATCGCGCGACCACGTCTGGATCCAGAGCTGCGCGCCGGCGACCAGCGCCGGATCCGCTCCGCTAGCGATGTAGGCGTTGAGGTCCTCGCTGAAGGAGCCGTTGCACGCGCCGCCGGTTCCGCCGGACGCCTGCACCGCGTGACGCTTCGTCGGCGACTTCACGCACAGGAACCCGCCGTGGACCGGCGCGCCGCTCGCACCGCTCGTGCTGTGGAAGTAGAGGCCGTTCTTGTTGCCGATCACGTTGCTCGTGCTCAGCATGCAACCGGAAGCGGCGCTCGCGCTCGGCGCGACCGGCAAGGCGATCGCCGGCGAACAGCCGAGCGAGTTCACCTTCGCCGTGCAGTACGTCGTCGTCAGGGCGCGCGACACATCGATGCGCGCGAACCATGCGTCGGAACCGCCCGCGCTCGGTCCGCCGAGACCGCCCGCGGTGCCGCCGCAGGCGAACAGCGAATTCGCGCCTTCCGACGCGACGCCCGCTGCGAGATCGGAGCCGCCGGTCCCGAACTGATGCAGCCAAAGCGCGTTGCCCGCCGCGTCGTAGCGCGCGATCAACACGTCACCGAGTCCGGAGTTCTGCGCGGCGAGGCTGCCGCTCGTGCTGCCGCCTGCGTACGCACCGCCCGCCGGATCCAGGTCGACCGAACCGAGAACGTCGCTCACGCTCGTCCCGAACTGCCTGGCCCACAGCGAATTCCCGGCGCCGTCGTAGCGCGCGATCCACGCATCCGTCACGCCCGCGTTCGACGCGGCGAGATCGCCCCACGTGTCGCCGGTGAGGTACGCGCCGCCTGCGCCGTCCGACGCCACCGCATAGGCCGAATCGTAGTCGCTCGAACCGAACTGGCGGATCCAGACTTGGTTGCCCGCGCCGTCGTAGCGCGCGAGCCACGCGTCGCCCTGGCCGACGCTCGTGCCGCCGAGGACGCCCAGCGTGATGCCGGCGACGTACGCGCCTCCTGCACCGTCGATCGCGATGGCCTCGCCCGTCTCGCCGAGCGTGGTTCCGAGCTGTCGGATCCAGACTTGGTTGCCCGCGCCGTCGTACCTGGCGATCCAGACGTCGCTCTGCCCGGCATTCGGAGCGGCGAGATTGCCCGTCGTGTAGCCGGTCAGGTACACGCCTCCTGCGCCGTCGGCGGCACCGTCGAGCCCGAGATCCGCGGCGGTCGAGCCGAGCTGTCGGATCCAGAGCTGGGTGCCGGACGCGTCGTAGCGCGCGACCCAAGCGTCTTCGTTGCCGGCGCTCGCTCCGCCGAGGCTGCCGAACGTCGAGCCGTACGCGTAGACGCCGCCGGAACCGTCCGGAGCGACGCCTCTGCACGCGTCGGTCGAGGTCGTTCCGAGCTGTCGGATCCAGAGCGGATTGCCCGCGCCGTCGCGGCGCGCGAGCCACGCATCGACTCCTCCCGCGTGCGTTCCGCCGAGCAGCGCGCCCGTCGTCCCTCCCACGAACGCTCCGCCTGCGCCGTCGGACCTGATCGCCACCGAGGTGTCGACCGTGTTGGTGCCGAGCTGCTGGATCCACCCTTGGTTCTGCGCGGAGGCCGGCAAGACAACGAAGAGCGGCGCGGCGCCGAGGACGAGGCGAGGAAGTCGTTTCATGGTGCGAACGTGGTGTGAGTCGAACGGTGACGGAGCTGGGGCAGAGGGTGGTTGCCCAACGAAGTCGCGCTCCCGTTGCGACATTCCCGGAGAAACGTAGCGCACCCGGCGTCGGAACGCGGCGGAGCGCGCGGAGGTTGCGGGATTCACGGCCTTCCAAGCGTCGCGCGGCCCGAAATGCAGTCCGCTCGGGCCGGAACCTCGCCGGCGAGCTCGGGTTTCGCGGTGTCCACAGCAGACTCCCACCACCTTTGGACATCGACATGCTGAAGAAACTGCTGCTCTCGTCCGCTCTTCTCTCGCTTCCGCTCGTGTGTCTCGCGCCGCTCGGTGCCGCGCAAGACGACTCGCCCGCCGTTCCGCACGGCCACGCGAAGGGTCTCTTCGCGTTGCCGAGCCAGAACGGTCACGGCGCGATGGCGGGGTTCCTGCTCGCGCCCGACGGCACCAAGCTCCTCGCGCTCGACGCCGCGACCGGCTTCGGGCAACCCGGCAACGGCAAGGGACCGATCCATGGCGAGCTGCGCGACGCGACGACCGATGTCGTGGTCGCCGAGGTCGTCGGCAAGTGGCATTACTCGCCCGCGCTGCAAAAGGGCGCGTACGAGCTGCGCTTCCTCGGCGCCGACGACGGAGACCCGACGACGCCGAGGCCCGTGCTCGGCAAGCTCGACGGGCACTTCGGCGATCCCAACGGACCGCTGCCGCCGCTCGGCAAGTTCGTCGGACTCTGGAAGCTCGATCTGCCGTGACGCAGAGCGGGTGAGCGCCTCGAAGCGAGTTTCGTCGCTTCGCGCGCTCACCCGCGTGCCGAATCGCATGGCGTGGGAGGAGGCGCGGAGGTTGGAGCTCACGTTCGAGTTCCTCCGCGCCCGACGCCGGGTATGCGACTCGGCATGACGGAGACGCCGCGCGGAGTGCGTGCCCCGCGCGGCGTCCGGCGGCCGTCGTCCGCGTCTAGTCGTCGCGATCGTCGGTTCGATCGCCGGGATCGAGTTGGGTCGGTTCGGCGCCTCGCGATCGCGGTCTCGCGCGCCGCGCATGCGTCCGAGCTCGTCGGCAGCCGTCGTGCTGGGATTCAAAGAACGGGCGCGGCTGCGGATTCGCTCGACGAGCGCGCGACGAGTTGCAGCGAGGTACGAAATCGAGTCGCCGAGACGCTGCGAGCACCCGCGATCGACTGACGGACCGGCGCGAAGTCGGTACAAGGAGCGCATGTCCCGACAGCGAGTCCCCGCTTGAACGCGACGCTCGTCGGCGTGCTCGGGTACGTCGTCGTCCAGCTCGTCATCGGCTTCGTCGTCTCCAAGCGCGTGCGCACGGAGGCGGACTACCTGGTCGCCGGCCGACAGCTCGGGCCATGGCTCGCCGGGTTCTCGATCTTCGCGACCTGGTTCGGCGCCGAGACGTGCGTCGGCGCCGCCGGCCGCGCGTACGAGCACGGGATCTCCGCCAACACCTCGGATCCGTTCGCCTACGGCTTCGCGGTGTTGATCACCGGTGCGCTGTTCGCGAGCGCGCTGTGGCGGCGCAAGCTGACGACCCTCGCCGACCTCTTCCGCGAACGCTACTCGCCCGGCGTCGAGCGCCTGACCGCGATCGTCCTGATCCCGTCGTCGATCTTCTGGGCCGCCGCACAGATCCGGGCGTTCGGCCAGGTGCTCGCGACCGCTTCCGACCTCGAGGTCGACCTCGCGATCGCGATCGCGGCCGCCGTGGTGATCGTGTACACGACGTCCGGCGGGATGTGGGCCGACGCGGTCACCGACGTCGTGCAAGGCGTCGCGCTGATCCTCGGCCTGGTCGTGATGACGATCGCCGTCGCGTGGGAGTTCGGCGGCATCCCCGAGACGTTGGCGGCGATCGAGCCCGAGAAGCTCTCGTTCCGCGGTTCGTTCGATGCATCGCCGCTGGAGCTCCTCGAGCGCTGGGCGCTGCCGATCTGCGGCTCGGTGTTCGCGCAGGAGCTGATCGCTCGCATCAGCTCGTCGAAGACCGCGCGCATCGCGCGCAACGCGACGCTGACCGCCGGCAGCGCGTACTTGCTCGTCGGGCTGTTGCCGGTGTTCCTCGGTCTCGCCGGGACCAAGCTCGTGCCGGGCCTCGAAGCGGGCGAACAGGTGCTGCCGACGCTCGCGCACGAGCGCTTCGGCGCGGTGATCTTCGTGTTGTTCGCGGGAGCGCTGGTCTCCGCGATCCTGTCGACGGTCGACAGCTGCCTGCTGGTCGCATCGTCGCTCGCATCGCACAACGTGATCGTGCCGCTCCGGCCCGGGATCACCGAGGCGCAGAAGGTCCGGCTCGCGCGCGTCGGCGTCGTCGTCTTCGGCCTCGCCGCGTACCTCCTGGCGCTGCAAGCGGAGGGCGTCTACGAGATGGTCGAGAGCGCGTCGGCGATCGGCAGCTCCGGCGTCTTCGTCGTGATGCTCTTCGCGCTCCACTCGCGCTTCGGCGGCGTGCGCGCGGCGTTCGCGGCGTTGATCGTCGGCACCGCGACGTACCTGCTCGGACCGACGATCGGGCTCGCGGGCTGGCCGTACGCGGCTTCGCTCATCGGAGCGCTCGGTGCGTACGTGCTCTTCGGGCTCTTCGAGCGCAGGGTGAGCGCATGAAACGCGTCGCGTTCGCCTGGGTCGTCTTGCTCGCGTGCGCTTGCTCGTCGGCGCCCCAAGTGCGCGAGGCCTCGGAGCCCGCGGCCGCACCGCGCGAGATCGAGCTCGTCGACGTCTTCCGCGGCGGCGACGGTCGGTATCCGGCGTATCGCATCCCCGCGTTGCTCGCGACGGCTCGCGGCGCGCTGCTCGCGTTCGCGGAGGGGCGCGAGACGCTCGACGACAACGCGCACAACGATCTGGTGCTGCGGCGCAGCGTCGACGGCGGTCGCACGTGGGGCGAACTCCAGGTCGTCGCCGAGGCCGGCCCCGACTCGCTCAACAACCCGTGCGCCGTCGAGCTCGGAAGCGGCGAGCACGCGGGCCGCGTGCTCCTGATGTACCAGCGCTATCCGTCGGGCTGCGGCGAAGGCTGCGTCGAGCCCGGTGACGTCGGCGACCGGATCTGTCGGACGTTCCTGATCGCTTCCGACGACGCCGGCGCGACGTGGAGCACGCCGCGCGAGCTGACGCGCGACGTCAAGCGCGGCGCGCCGGTGACCAGCGTCGCCTCCGGGCCGGGGATCGGCATCCAGAAGCGTCGCGCGCCGCATGCGGGCCGCGTGATCGTGCCGTTCAACGAAGGCCCGCCGGGGCGCTGGAAGGTCTACGCGGCGCTGAGCGACGACTCCGGCGCGTCGTGGCGACGCGGCGCGGTCGCCGACGATTCGAGCGGCAAGGGCGTCGGCAACGAGGTGCAGCTCGCCGAGCTCCCCGACGGCTCGCTGCTGCTCGACGCGCGCAGCTTCCACGGAGCGCGCTGTCGCAAGCTCGCGAGGAGCTTCGACGGCGGCGAGACGTGGACGCCGCTCGCGGACGAGCCCGAGCTCGTCGATCCGAGTTGCATGGCGTCGCTGATCGCGTTCGAGCTCGACGGCGAGCCGCTGCTGCTCCATTCCGGCGCCGAGTCGGCCTCGGAGCGCTCGAGCGGCGTGCTGCGCGCGAGCCGCGACGGCGGAGAAACGTGGCCGTTCGCGCTCTCGATCTACTCCGGAGCGTTCGCGTACAGCTCGCTCGCGGCGCTCGACGCGCGCACGGTCGGCTGCTTGTTCGAGCGCGACGGCTACGCGAGCATCACGCTCGCTCGCATCCCGCTCGAAGGCCGCTTGCGCTGACGCGACGCGGCGAACCGCAGCGGCCGAGTCGCTACGCCGCCGGCGCGCCGTCGAGCTCGAGCAGGATCCGGCGCAGCAGCGACGGATCGATCGGCTTGACCAAGTGATGGTCGAAGCCCGCTTCCCGCGAGCGTCGGCGATCCTCCGCTTGGCCCCAGCCGGTCATCGCGACGATCGTCACGCCAGTGCCGCGGCGAGCGCGGATCGCTCGCGCGGCGTCGTGGCCGTTCATGCGAGGCAGGCCGATGTCGAGCAAGATCAGCTCGGGCTCGAACTCGACCGATTGCTCGACCGCGGCCTCGCCGTCGTGCACCGAGCGCACCGTGTGGCCCTGCAAGCCGAGCAGGACGCGCAGGCTCTCCGACGAGTCCAGGTTGTCGTCGACCACCAGGATGCGGCGGCCGCGACCGCCGATCAGCGAGACCTCCGACGGTTTCGGCGCGGCAGGCGCGTCGGGCTCCGTCGAACGCGCGGGCAACGGCAAGTGGACGATGAACTCCGCGCCGCGGCCGAGGCCGTCGCTCTTCGCTTCGACGCGACCGCCGTGGAGGTCGACCAGGTGCCGCACCAGCGACAGGCCGATGCCCATGCCGCCTTGCGCGCGTTCGAGCGCGTGGCTCACCTGCCAGAACATGTCGAAGATCCGCGGCAGCATGTCGGCGGGGATGCCGATGCCGTCGTCGCTGACGCGCAGGACGAGCTCGTCGTCGTGCCGCTCGGCGTCGAGTCGGATGTGTCCGCCGCTCTCGGTGTACTTCGCCGCATTGTTGAGCAGGTTCGAGAGCACCTGCGCCATCCGCGCCGGATCGGCGACCAACGTGATCCGCTCGCGCGGCAACTTGACGGTCAGGATGTTGCCCGACGCGTCGACGATCGGCCGACTGACCTCGAGCGCGCGAGCGACGACCTCGGCGAGATCGATGCGTTGCTTCTTCAACGCCACCTTGCCGCGGGTGATGCGCGAGACGTCGAGCAGGTCGTCGACCAGACGCACGAGCAGCGCGACCTGGCGCTCGATCACCGTCGACGCGTGGTCGCGGTCGCGTTTCTCCGCGTTGCTCGTGCGCAGGATCATCAGCGCGTTGCTGACCGGCGCGAGCGGATTGCGGAGCTCGTGCGCCAACGTCGCGAGGAACTCGTCCTTGCGGCGATCGCCGTCGCGCAGCTCCTCGTAGAGGCGCGCGTTCTCGATCGCGACCGACGCGACGACCGCGAGCTGGTCCAGCAGCGCCGCGTCGTTCTCGTCGAGCGTTTCGGTCCCCGACTGCGCGCCACCGAGTCGCACCCAGCCGAGCGCGTGACCATCGCGGCCGACGAGCGGCGACGAGTACGTCTCGGAAGAGTCCTCGGGAGGCTGCGCCCCGAGCTCGACGCTCGCTTGCCACGGCGCGAAGATCCCGTGGGCCTCCTCGCGCAGCACCTCGAGCACGCGTTCGCGCGTGTGCACGCGATTCAGGTTCAGCGACGCCGCGGCGAGCTGGCGCAGTCGGCGCGCGTTCTCGCGCTCGTTCTGGAGCAGCTCGGCGACGCGACGTTCGTTCGCACGCGAGTCGGTGACGTCGCGAGCGGCGAGCAGGATGAGATCGTTCGAGTCCCCGACGCCGCGCAGGCGCCGCGCACTGAGCACGACGACGCGCCGCCCGCGTCGCGGAATCGTCTGTTCGAGCTCGATGCTGCTCTCGGCGCCGCCGCTCGACGAGGCTTCGCGCCGCAACCATCGGATCGCCTCCGGCCCCCAGCCGTCGACGCTGTCTTCCAGCAGCGGACGATCGACCAGCGAATCCTTCCTGACGCCGTAGGTCTCGTAGAACGACAGGTTGGCCGAGCGCACCCGCAGCGACGGCTCGAGGATCACCAACGGGTCCGAGATCGTGTCGACGATGCTCTCGGCGTACGCCTTCGCAGCGGCGATGTCGCGCTCGTTGCCGCGTTGGACGCTGACGTCGTGCACCGCGAGCACCGCGCCCGTCACGTTCTGCTCGTGGTCGTAGAGCGGCGCGGCGCTGCCGTCGACCGCGCGCTCGGTGCCGTCGGCCGCGATCGCGACGCAGCGCCCGGGCGTCGCACGGACCTCGCGCCCCGTGATCGCGAGCATCGCCGGGTTCTCGATGTCGAGGCCGGAGGCTTCGTCGCGGAGCTGCAGCACGGTCGCGACCGATACGCCGATCGCGTCGCGCGCGGACCAGCCGGTCAACGACTCCGCGACCGAGTTCAGGAACGTGACGTGACCGTCGGCGTCGGTCACCACGATGCCGTCGACGACGCTCGCAAGCGTCGTGCGGAGCAGATCGTGTTGCTCTTGCAACGCCCTGGACGAGCGAGCGCGCGCCACGACGTTCGCGCGCATCGCCGCGACCGCGCCGAGCAAGAGGATCGCGGTCGCGGCGCTGGTCAGCAGCCAACTGCGGATCGCGTCCGCGGAGTCCGACTCGGTCGTCGCGACGCGTGCGGCCAGGTTCGCGTGCTCGTTCGCGGTCAGCTCGTCGACGCACTTGCGGATCGCGTCGCTCGCCGCACGCCCGTCGCCGCCGACGATGCGGAGGCGCGCCGCGTCGATGCCGGACTCGTTGCGCAGCTCTATCACCGCGCGCAGGCTCTCGCTGCGTACCGCGACTTGCTCGGTCAGACGCGCGATCAACTCGAGTTGCGCCGGCCGACCGCTCGAGAGCTCCCCGAGGTGCTCCAACGCGCTCGGCAGCGCGAGCAACGCGTCCTCGAACGGCTTGACGTAGCGCTCGTCTCCGGTGACGACGTAACCGCGCTGCGTCGACTCCGCTTCCGCGACGATCAGCGCGACCGACTGGATCGCCTCGAGCGCCGAGTGCGCGCGCTGGACCTTCTCCGAGTCCGTCTTCAGGCGCGTCATGCTCTCGTACGTCATCACCGTGTTGACCACCAGCAACGCGACGAGCAACGCCAACGCGATGATCACGCCGGTCGTCGAGATCCGCAGCACGCGGCCCAGTGCCGCGAGCGTCGCCAACGGGTCGCTCAACTGTTTGCGCATCGATTCCTTCCCGGGTCCGGCGGGTGGTCGCATCGTCGAGGCGCGCGCGGATCGGTTGCGAGCCGATGGGCGTCCCGGAATGCGGAAGTGCGCGGCGTCGAGCAACTTGCGCACCCTCGGGCCCTCCCAGAACCACTGAGTTCGGCGTGGCGAGCTCGTTCCCGCGCTCGGTGCGAGCCCAGTGGACTTCGCCCCCGCTTCGGCGGCGGCGTTCGGCGCCGATCGACGCGCGCGCGGTGCTCGCGGATCGCAGCGACGGGAATAGCGTGCCCGCGCGTGACTCGAAGCGCGCACGTCGGCGAGCGGCTTCGCTCAACGCGGATGCCAGCGCACCGCGCGTCCCCACAGCCCGACCGCAGGCGGCGCCCGGCTCGCGATCGTGGCTCCGTGATCGCCTTCGGTGTCCGCGACGCCGCCGGAGACGACGAACGCTATCGCTCGCGCGCTGTCGACCTCGAGCGCGCGGATACGGTCGCGCGGAAGCACGAGCAAGTTCCCGCCGAAGTTGTACGACTGCGGGAAGTAGACCGCGACGCAGTCGCCGAGTCCGAGGCTCGCGAGGTCCTCGCGCGTGACGAAGCCGATCACTCCGGCATCGAAGCCACCGCCGAGCTGAACGAGCACCGGTTTGTCGAATCGACGAGTGTCGCCGACCAGAGCATTCGAGGAGTCCTTGACCGCGCCGTACAGCCACTTCACGCCGGGAACGCTCAGCAGCACGCGCTCCAACGCCGCGATGCGCTCGCGCGTCGCGCTCGCACTGGCGAGCACGCCGAGCGCTCCGACGATCAGCACGGCGAGCAACAGTCCGACGCCCGGAAAGCGCAAGCTCTCGGGGAG
>JADLBP010000235.1 GCA_020847695.1 Planctomycetota bacterium | reverse complement strand
GTCGTGCTCGGGCCCACGCGGATTCGCGGGATCGTCGAATCATCGGCGGCGAGCGCGGGACTCGTCCGACGGAACCCATGGACGCTGGAACCAACGTCGAAGCGCTGCTCGAGCACTCAGACTGGGTGCGGGCGCTCGCCCGGACCCTGGTCGCCGACTCGGCGCAGGCGGAGGACGTCGCGCAGGAAGCGTGGTTGGCGGCATTGCGCCATCCGCCGCGCGATGCGAGCAACCCGCGCGGTTGGCTCGCCACGGTCGTGCGCAACGCGGCGCGCAAGCTCGCACGCGAGCGTGTGCGCCGCGCGGCGCGCGAGGCGGACGTCGCGCGCGACGACGCGCTGCCGAGCGCGGCGGAGCTCGTCGAGCAGACCAACCTGCAGCGCGAGCTCGCGGGCTTGGTCGTCGAGCTCGACGAGCCGTACCGCTCGACGCTGCTCCTGCGTTTCTTCCAAGGCCTCGAGGCCGCGGAGATCGCGGCGCGCAGCGGC
The DNA here is from genome assembly GCA_020847695.1 of Planctomycetota bacterium. Classification (GTDB taxonomy): domain Bacteria; phylum Planctomycetota; class UBA1135; order UBA1135; genus JACRIN01. The sequence continues at coordinate 2,378 of JADLBP010000235.1, read as the reverse complement.
GTGCCGGTCGCGACCGTGCGCACGCGCGTGCAGCGCGGTCTCGCGAGCCTGCGCGAGAAGCTCGATCGTCGCCACGGCGACCGCGCGACGTGGCTCGCGGCGTTCGTGCCGTTCGCTGCGCGGGATCGGATCCCGCCGACCTGGCGCGCGACGGAGTCCGGACTGCGCACGCCGCATGCGGCGTGGGTCGCCGGACTCGTTGCCATCGCGTTGCTCGCGGTCTGGTCGTGGCGCGCCGGTGGGACCAACGAACCGGACGGCAGCGTCGCCGTCGCGCCGCCGACGAGCGTGGAGCCGCTCGTCTCCGTCGACGCGTCGAGCCTGGGTCGCGAACCCGTCGTTCCAGACTCTCCCAGATCGGGTGCGATCGCGGTGCCGGGTGTCGGCGCGTCGGCGACTTACGTCGCGCGGTGTGTCGATCTCGAAGGTCGACCGCTCGCGGGCATCGAGTTCGAGTTCGTCGACGAACGCGAGGTGCGCGTCGACGAGGCCGGGACTGTGTGGACGGGCAACCAGGGCTTCGGAGTGACGGACCGCGATCGAGAGCGGTATCGGAACATTCCCCAGCTCGTCGACCAGGTCGTCGCCGAGCATCCCGGCTACCTCGGCATGCGCGAGGCGCTCCTCGGCCTGCCGTTCGGACGTCCGTGTGCGAAGAGCGGGCCAGATGGGGAACTGGAGCTCGTTCACGACGACGCGGCGCGGGGCTCGGTGCGCGCGGCAGGCTCGCGTTGGATCCTCGTCGCGTCGGCCGACGACGAGGACGATCCTCGGCCACTGCTCGTCGTCGCGCCGCGCGTCGAGCTCGCCGGCGTCGTTGTCGATGCGGACGGATTGCCGCTCGCGAACGCGCGCGTGGATCTATCCGCTGGTTGGCACGATCCGGCGCTCCCCGATCGGCGCGTTCGGCGGATCGAGCTGATCGGTTCGTGGTCGACGGAGTGCGATGGAGTCGGACGTTTCCGCTTCCCGAGCGCGCCCGGCGTTGCCGGCGAGTGGATCAACGCGCAACGCAGCAATCCCGACGGCAGTCTTTGGCACGGTCACGCGGTGCTCGACGGCTCCTCCGAGCTCGAGCTGCGCATCACGACCGAGCTCCAAGCCGCGCCGAAGGTGAACTGGGTGCGCGGCCGAGTGGTCGACGAAACCGGGTCGCCGGTCGAAGGTGCGACCGTCGCGCTCGGACAAGACACAGCCAGCACGGATGAGAGCGGCGCCTATTCGCTTCGCGTTCGCTACTGGCCGGATGAGCGCACGCTCTTGACCGCGAGCAAGGTCGGGCTGCGCCCGACATTGATCGAGGCCTTCGCGGAACAGCGTCCGACGGGTGAAGATGTCACTGCGCCGAATCTCGTGTTGGGTCCGACTCTGCCGCCGATTCGCGGTCGCGTGCTCGACGTAGATGGAGCTCCGGCGAAAGGCTGGCGGGTCGCTTTGCTCGACGGGACGCGCTTTGCGTCGACGTCATTGACGGTGGAGGAGTGGAGCGCGTCGACGCGACAGCAGGACGGCCACGAGCTCGACTCGGAAGGTCGCTTCGAGCTCGGCGGATTGCTCGATCGACCTTATCGAGTCCATGCGTGGCATCCAGGAACGCTGGCGGAACTCCGAAGCGAGCCAGTGCGTGCGGGGCAAGAGCTCGACCTCCGCGTACCAACGGACGCCGTGCGGCCTCGCCTCGCGGGGCGCGTCGATGCGACCGATGGAACGCCGCTCGACGGTGTGGTCGTGCAGGCCGGAGTGGTCGTGTTCGACTTCGGCGGCTGGCGGCGGTCGGCCGTGCGCTCGACGGTCACCGATCGCTCCGGACGTTTCGAGTTCCGCGACATCGGTCGGTCGGCGTACCTCTCGGTCGGCAGCGAAGGCGTCGAAGACGCGAGCTTCCCCGCACCGACCGACGCCGACTGTGAGCGCAGCGTGCTCGTCGCCAAGCGCGAGTTCTCGTTGCGGCTCGAGGGCGCGCCGGAGCGGTGCGACAGGTTCAGCGTGTTCGACAGCGAGGGTCAACGGCTTCTGGTGCGCTTCGAAACGCCGAGCCTCTCGAGCGACGGGCACGAGGTCGAGCGCATCGACGGCGAGTTCCCGCTGACGATCGTGCCCGAGGAGGCGGCGACGTTGGTGCTGCTCCACGGCGAGACCGTGCTGCGCAAGGTCCCGTTGCAGCTCCGTTGGCGCGAACTCACGGTCGTCACACCGTGAGCTCGCCGGAGCTTTACGCGCTCCCCATACGAGAGGGCTCCCCGTCCGAGGACTCCGCGCTACCCTCGGACCGTTCGGTGACCGGGCGACAGGAGATTCCGATGAGCCAACAGACCAAGCAGTACCCGTTGTGCCTGATGCTGACCGTGCGCGACATGGCGAAGAGCCTCGCGTTCTAC
>JADLBP010000234.1 GCA_020847695.1 Planctomycetota bacterium | reverse complement strand
TCGACGCGCACGCCGCGCGGTGCGGGCAGGTCGAGCACCAGGTCGCGTTCGAGCGAAGGCGGCGGGTCGCCGGCGAGGTTCAGCGGCTCGAGAGCGTGCCGCCGGCCTTGGTACTCGAGCACCCACGCCGCCTCGCGCGCGGCGGAGAGCGGCAGCTCGAGCTCGTACTCGCCGTCCTTGCCGGTCAGCGCGCTCGGCAGCTCCAGCGTGCGGTCGCGGCCCGGCAACGCGCGGATCCGGGCTCCGCGAACCGGTTGGCCGTCCGACGTGCGCGTCACGCGACCGGTGACGAGCAGCGAGCGTTCGAGCGCGAGCTCCAGCGGCGCCTCGAGCGGCAACGTCACGTCGCGCTCGAGCGGCGCGAAGCCGTCCGCCGAGACGAAGACGCGCGCCGCGCCGAGCGGAGTGCTCTCGAGCTGGACCTCGAAGCGGCCGTCGTCGTCGGTCGGCGTCGTGTCCGCGTACTCGACCGCGACCGAGGCCGGCATGCCGCGCGGCTCGATCCGCACCTCGACTTCGGGGAGCGGCTTCTTCGTCGCACCGTCGAGCACACGACCGGCGAGCGTGCAGGGCCGCGCGAGGCGGATCACCGAGCCGTCCTCGAACCTCGCGAGGCCGTCGAGGCGCTGCGTCGCGAAGCCCTTCGCTTGCACGTAGAGCAACGCATCCGCGGGCGGCAGGTCGCCGAGCGGTAGCTCGAACGAACCGTCCTCGGTGGTGCGCGTCTCCTCGCCGGCTTCGGCGAACTCGTCGATGCGCGACGACGTCTCGACGCGCGCGTCGGCGATCGGCGCGCCGCCGTCCGCGGCGACGACGCGACCGCGCAGCGCACGCGGAGCGTCGAGCAACACGTCGAGCGTCAACGTGTCCGCGCCGGCGGGCACCGCGAGGTTCGCGAGGTGGGCGGGCTGATACTCCTCCGCGAGCACGACCAAGTGCAGCCCGTTGCGCGGCAGGTCCTCGAGCTCGTCGAGGTGGAAGCGTCCCTTCTCGTCGGAGAAGCCGTCGTTCCAACCTTCCTCGAAAGCCTCGCCGTCGGCGAAGACCTTGAGCTCCGCGCCGGCGATCGGCTGCTTGGTGCGCGCGTCGAGCACCCGCCCCGCGACCGCGAACGCGCCGGGCAGCGCGAAGTCGATCACGAGCTCGTTCTTGCCGCCGTCGGTGGCGACGTCGGACACGAGCAACGCCGCGCGCTCCTCGACGAACGCCGCGAGGTCGAGCCGCGCCGGCGCGCCGTCGATCTCGAGTCGGTACAGCCCGGCCTCGTCGCTCTCGGTGTCCATGAAGGTCTCGCCGCCGACGTAACGCGCTTCGATCGTCGCGCCGAACCACGGCTCGCCGTTGAGCGCGTCGTACACGCGGCCGCGGATCACGATGCGGCCGGTCGGGCTCGCCGGTTCGGTCGCGGGCGCGCGGGATTGCTCGGGCTCGGCGACCTCGGAAGGCTGCGCGTCGGGCGCGGAGGTCGGCGCGGTCGTGCGTTCGGGGCTCTCGACCTGCGCCGCGCCGGGCTTGTCGGCGGTCGCGAGCTCGGCGTCCGGCGCGAGCTTGGTCTTCAGGATCCACGCCGTGACGCTTCCGACGACGAAAGCCAGCAGCAGCAACACGATCCGACGTGCGTTCATGGTTCCGGCGCAACGTACCCTCGGCGAGGCCGATCCGGAAGCGCTCGGCGCCCTTGACCCGCGGCGAACGGACGCGCACGCTCGGGCGCTCGATGACGAACGTCTCCAAAGCTGCTCTGCACGGTCGCACCGCGTTGGTCACCGGCGCCGGCCGCGGGATCGGCCGCGCGATCGCGGTCGCGCTCGCCCGCGACGGGGCGCACGTCGTCTGCATGGGACGCACCGCGGAGCGGCTCGCCGAGACCGTCGCCGAGCTCGTGCGCGTGAAGGGTTCGGGCGAAGCGCTGGTCGCGGACGTCACCGAGCCCGCATCGCTCGTCGCGCTCGACGCGCTGCGCCGTCCGATCGACGTGCTGGTCAACAACGCGGCCGCGTTCGCACCTTACGCGCACCTCGAACGCGTGCCGGCCGAGGCGATCCAGACCGTGCTCGACACGACGCTCGGCGCGCCGCTCGCTCTCGCTCGCCACCTGATCGGCGCGATGAAATCGCGCGGCTTCGGGCGCGTCGTCAACATCGGCACGATCGCCGGCGAGGTCGGCGCGGACGGCCAGGTCGCGTACTCGACGGCGAAGTCGGGGCTGATCGGCTTGACCAAGAGCCTCGCCGCGGAGAGCGCGCCGTTCGGCGTCACCGTCAACCTCGTCGAGCCCGGCCTGATCGCGACCGAGCGCATCCGCGAGAACGTCGCCGAGGAGTTCCAGCGCCGCATCCTCGCCAACACGGCGATCGGCCGCGCGGGCACGCCGGAGGAAGTCGCCGAGGTCGTCGCGTTCCTCTGCTCGCCGAGGGCGTCGTACGTCACCGGCGCGGTCATCCCGGTCTCGGGCGGTCTGGGCGTCGGTCTGTACGCGCGCGAATTGCCGCGCTGAGCGCCAAGTCGGCGCGAGCGAGCGCAGCAGGTCCGTGCTCGCCGATGCGTTCGTCGGCGAACCGTGATCGGGTTCACGCAGGTGCGACCGTGCGCGTCGCTCGCGACGACCTCGCTCGCTCGAGGATGCACGAGGTTGCGCTCGCCTACGGTGTCAGCATCACGAACTGCGCGTCGGACGCGTTGACCGTGGGGGTCGCACCGACGATGTCGCGATAGAGGAACTGCACGTTCCACGGCACGGCGGGCGCGACGGCGTGCGCTCCGGATCCGAACGGGTGCGACGTCAAGTCGATGGCGACGGAGACCATGCCGTTGGGGTCCGCGACCGACGCCGGCGCGACGAACTGCCCGCTGCCGCCGACGCAGAGGGAGCCGACGCCGAAGGGCACGTGCTGCAACTGCGAACCGTAGAGGAACACCCCCGGCCTTCCGGGAGGCAAACCTCGGACTTCGAACACCAGGTCGTTCTTGGTCAGGCTCGGACAACCGCCGATCGTGAAGCGAGCGCCCGAGGTCCCCGCGGAGTTCGGCGCGGGCGGAGCGCAAGTGACGACGGTCGAGCCGCAGGCGGGCGCCGGCTGGACGATCGCCGCGTTGAAGTAGATGCCCGGCGCGATCGAGCTCACGACGAATCCACTTGGGAGCGTCGGCGGGAGGTTGATCCCGTATGGACCGTCACCCCAGAACACGAGCGCGCCATCGGACCGGCGCGCGACGCAGCGTTCCTCGCCAGCGACCGCGGTCACGTACGCCGTGCCCGGCGGGAGCGGCGGCACGTTGCACTGGCCTTCGAAGTTGCGCCCCCACGCGACCAGGGCTCCGTCGCTGCGTCGAGCGAGACCGTGGGCGTCGCCGAGCGAGAACTCGACGTATGTGACGCCGGCCGGCGGCGTCGGCACGTCGCACTGCCCCAGCCAGTTGTAGCCCCACGCGACGACGACATCGTCGCTGCGACGGGCGACGTTGAAGCCGTAGGGACCAAAGCCGCCGGAGCAGAGGTCCACGTACGTCACGTCCTGCGGGAGGACGGGCACGTCGCATTGCCCGTTCGTGTTGCTTCCCCAGGCCAGGATTCGACCGTCGCTGCGGAGCGCGGTGCTGTGGTCGGCTTGCGCGGAGATGCGCGTGTAGGAGAGCCCGGGTGGCAGCGGCGGCACCGTGCACTGTCCGTTCGGGTTGTTACCCCATGCGAGCACCGTTCCGTCGTCGAGCAGTGCGAGCGTGTGCTGGTCCGCCGGCGCGATGTCGACGAACGTCCTGCCGGGCTGGAGCTGCGGGACATTGCTCTTGCCGCCGGAGTTGCTTCCTGCGGACACCGCCGTTCCGTCGCTCTTCAACACGAAGAAGTTGGTCTTCGTTCCCACGATGCGTTCGTAGTGAACGCCGCTCGGCGCGGACGGGAGGCCGCACTGGAAGCCCGAGTTGTCGCCCCACGCGACGGCACGCCCATCGCTGAGACGCGCGATCGAGTGCTGCGCGCCGGCAGCAACCTCCACGTAGGTGGTTCCCGGCGGCAGGGGTGGGACATCGCATTGCCCCGAGTCGTTGCGACCGAACGCGACGATCGAGCCGTCGCTCCTCAACGCGAGCGTGTGGTCCTCGCCGGCGGCGATGTCGACGTACTGCAGCCCGCTTGGCAGCGAGGGTGGACTCGCTTGGGACCACAAGTCGTTGCCCCAACCGATGACCGAACCGTCGCTGAGCCGCGCAACGGTATGCCAGCCTCCTGCGCTCAGTTGCACGGCGCTCGTTCCGGGCGGCAGCGGCGGAGCGTTGCATTGCCCCATGAGGTTCGCGCCCCAACCAACGATCGAGCCGTCGCTGCGTCGCGCGACGCTGTGGCTCCCGAAGTAGTTTCCGCCAGCGGTCACTTCGACGTAGGTCACGCCGCTCGGCAAGTGCGGTACCTTGCACTGGCCGTATCCATTGCCGCCGAACGCGAGCACGACGCCGTCGTCGCGCAACGCGAGGGTGTGGAAGAGTCCGGCGGCGATCTGGGTGTACACGCGCCCGGCGGGCAGCGGCGGAACGTCGCACTGGCCGTGGGAGTTCGTGCCCCACGAGATCGCTGAACCGTCGCTGCACAGTGCGACCAAGTGGTCGTAGCCGCCGTCGGACTCCATGTACGTGACTCCGGCCGGCAAGCTGGGCACGTCGCAGTTCTTCTGGAAGTTGGAGCCTTGGACCAGCAACGTGCCATCCGGGCATCGCCCCGCGGTGACATAGTTCCCGGCGCCGACGCTGGCGAAGGTCGTCTGGTTCCACTCCGTGTCGTAGCGGCATCCGCCCCAGACGATCACGCGGTCTTGAGCCCGCGCGGGACCGGCATGCCAAGCCACCACGAGCGCGGCGACGGCGAAGGACGTCGAACGAGCGAGAGTCGAGCGCATGCGAGCACCTCCGAAGCCGTCAGTCTCTTCGTCGATCGCGCGGAAGCTGCGGTGCTCGACGGAGACGTGAGTCGGACTTCGCGGTCAAGCGTAGCGCGATTGCAGGATTGCGTATCCGGCGTGGTTCGTACCCACCACGGAAGCCCGGTTCGACTGCGCACGAATCGTCGCCGGCTCCCGCCACGATCGAGATCGAGGCTCGCCGCTTCGTCGCTCGGACATGCAGCCCGACGCCCACCGAGTTGCCAACGCCGAGGAGCTCGCGTCGGGCGCCGCGGTCTGCGCAGGCGAACAGTCGACGAGCGAACACGCGCTGGAGGAGTTGCGTCCACGTGGCGCGCTGCGGCGAACGCGTGCTGGGGCGTGAAAGCGTGGCCGCGAGGAAGAGTGTGGCTTCGAGCGAGACACGACGAGGCGCGTGGATCCCGTGGTCGGTGAGGAGCTGAGCACGCGGCCTCGAAACGAGTGCCACTAGGCGCTCGACGAACGTCAGGCCCCGCCGAACTCCCCAGGACGCGCCGAGCGTGGCAACATGCTCGCCGGAGCTTCGTCGAGCATGCTGCACCGCGCGTCGTCGGTCCTCTGCGTGCTCGCGCCGAGCCTCGCGCACGCCGAGGTCCGCGTGCCGGCGATCTTCGGCTCGCACATGGTGCTCCAACGCGAGCTCGCCGTGCCGGTGTGGGGCCGTGCCGCTCCCGGCGAGCCCGTCACCGTCGCGTGCGCGGGCGTCGAGCGCACGGTCCGCGCCGACGCGAGCGGCGAGTGGCGCGTCGAGCTGCCGCCGCTCGAAGCGGGCGGGCCGCACACGCTCTCGATCCGCGGCGCGAACGAGCTCGTGTTCGACGACGTGCTCGTCGGCGAAGTCTGGCTCGGTTCCGGCCAGTCGAACATGCACATGCCGGTCGCGTCGTGCAGCGACTTCGAGGCGACGCGCGCGGCGGCAGAGCTGCCGCGCGTGCGGATGTTCCGCGAGGATTCCCTGCCCGCGTCGGAACGGCAGTTCGACTGTGTCGGGCGTTGGGTCGTTTGTTCGCCGGAGACCGTTGGCGAGTTCTCGGGCACGCTGTTCTTCTTCGGCAGCGAGCTCGCGCGCGACCTCGACGTGCCGATCGGGCTGGTCGATTCGTCGCTCGGCGGCACGTCGATCGATCGCTGGATCCGCGCGGACGCGCAGCTCGCGTCGGTCGAGCTCTGCGAGCATGCAAGCGAGGTCGACGCCGAGTACCGCGACTTCGACATCGTCGGCTACCTCGCGTCGTACTGGCCGGAGTACGAGCGCTGGCTCGAGGCCTGTCGCACGGCAGCTTCGGCGGGGCGCGCGCCTCCCGAGAAGCCGCGCAACGGCGGCGAGTACTTGATGCGCGTCGGCAGCGTCGGCCACCTCTTCAACTCGAAGATCGCGCCGCTCGCGCCGTTCGCTCTGCGCGGCGTCGTCTGGTACCAAGGCGAGAACGACGTGATGCGCGCGAGTGCCTACCGCGCGTCCCTCGAGCTCCTGGTGCGCGACTGGCGCGCGTGCTTCGGCCGCGAGGACCTGTGGTTCGCGTTCGTGCAGCTGCCGAACTTCGCCGAGGGACGGCCGGACGCCGGTTGGCAGGTCGTCCGCGAAGCGCAACGTCGCGCGACGTGCCTGCCGCGCACCGGCTTGGTCGCGACGATCGATCTCGGCGAGTCGGGCGACATCCACCCGCGCAACAAACGGGAAGTCGGAGCTCGGCTCGTCCGCTGGGCCGCGAATGCGGTGTACGGGCGCGCTTCGGTCGCATCCGGCCCGGAGTTCGTCGGTTGGGCGCGCGAGGCGGACGCGGCGGTGCTCAGCTTCGCGCACTCCGAGGGCGGCCTGGTGGTCCGCGGTGAAGGATTGCGCGGTTTCGAG
>JADLBP010000233.1 GCA_020847695.1 Planctomycetota bacterium | reverse complement strand
GAACCATGCACACGCGCGGCGGCATCGACCTCGGCGGAACCAAGATCCAAGCGGTGATCGTCGACGCGGAGCACCGCGTGCTCGCCGAGCGCCGCACCTCGACGCCGACGACCGGCGGTCCGCGCGAAGTCGCCGCGGCGATGGCGAGCACGCTGACCGCGGCCGCGCGGGAGGCCGATGTCGAGACGTCGAGCCTGCTCGGCGTCGGCGTCGGCTCGCCCGGCCACGTCGACGCGCGCCACGGCACGGTCGCGAACGCGAACAACCTGCCCAACTGGAAGGAGCCCTTCCATCTGTCCGCCGCGCTCTCCGAGCTGCTCGGCGCGCCGGTCGAGCTCGGCAACGACGTCGGCGTCGCGCTCGACGGCGAGGCGTACCTCGGCGCGGGCCGCACGTACGATTCGTTCGTCGGGCTCTGGTGGGGCACCGGCATCGGCGGCGGCGTCGTGCTGCGCCACGAGCGTTGGCTCGGCCGCGGCGCGTCCGGCGAGATCGGTCACATGGTGATCAAGCGGAACGGCGCGCGCTGTCCGTGCGGCCGGCGCGGTTGCGTCGAGGCGTACGCGGGCCGTCGCGCGATGGAAGCGCGCGCTCGCCGCGACGTCGCGCGCGGCGAGAAGACCGAGCTCTTCGAGATCATGGAGAAGAAGGGCCGCACGCAGCTCTCGAGCGGCGTGATCGCGAAGGCGCTCGAGCGCGAGGACGAGTACACGACGTGGCTGATCGAGCGCGCGGTCGCCGCGGTCGCCGCGGGACTCGCGTCGGCGTGCAACCTGCTCGACGTCGAAGCGGTGGTGATCGGCGGCGGCCTCGGTTCGCGGCTCGGCGAGCCGTACGCGGCGAAGATCCGAGCGGCGATGCTCCCCCACCTCTTCACGCCCGAGCGACCGCCGGCGGTGCACGTCGCCGAGCTCGGCGAGCTCGCCGGCGCGATCGGCGCGAGCCTGCTGGTGCCCGGAGCGAAGCCGCACGAGCCGGCGAAGCGCGAGCGCAACGCGTCGCGAGCTCGCTAGCGCTGCCTCTCGAGGTACGCGAGCTTCTCGGCGACGACCGCGGGGTCGAGCGCGACGCGGAAGCGCTGGCCGTCGACGTCGCGGATCTCGAGCGGCTCCGGCGTCACGTCGAACATCGGCACGGAACCGGCGGCGCCGCCGAGCTGGAACTCGACCGCGACCGTGTAGCGCCCCGGCGCCTGTGCGACGAGCTCGAAGCGCGACTCGCGCTGCGCGCGCGTCGAAGTGCTCAGCGGCCAACCGACCGGGTACCCGTCGGGCGCGGGCTCGGTCGAACGCAAGATCACCCGCAGCAGCGCGTCGTCGGGGAGTGGCGGGTGCTCGAGCTCGACCTCGACCGCGATCCCGCGCTGCAGGACGAACTCGCGCGCGCCGGTGACGTGCGGCTCGAACACCGGCCGGAAACCGGGCAGCTCGATCGCCACGTCGAGCGAGGCGCTGGTGGTCAGCACCCGCGCGCAGCCGAACGCCAACGTGCGGCTGCGCCAATGCGCGCCGTCGCCGCCCGCGCGCACGGTGACCGAGCCCCAATCGAGCGGCTTGCGCGCGTCGTCGAGGACGCAGAGCTCGAACGCCCGCACGGTGCCGCGCACGTCGATCTCCGCGAGCCGCGGATCCGGCGGTCCGCCGAAGCGCACGTCGACGCCGACGATGCGCGCGACGACCTCCTCGCCGACGCGGATGCGGAGCTCGTGCACGCCGCTCGGCACCGGATCGAAACGAAACGCGGCGCGCGTCGTGTCGTGTTGCGACGCGAGCGGCACGCGCAGCCAAGCGCGCTCGTCCGCCGCGGAGACCAACACGGCATCGAAGTCGCGCGCTTCGAAGCCGGCGTCGAATCGGATCGTCCCGGAGACCGTCGCGGTGCGCGTGACGCGCACGACGACCTCCGCGGCACCGAGCTCGAACGGTACGACCTCCGCCTGGAGGAACCCCGAGCCCTCGACCCACACGCCTTGCGCGCCGAGCGCATCGTCGGCGCGCACCTGGAACGTGCCGTCGCGCTCCGACGGACGCATCAGCGCCCCGAGCTTCGCCCAGCCCGCGAGTCCGGGACCGCGCGTCGCATCCCTCGCCGCGCACGGGAAGACCTGCACCGGCCCGATGGGCAGGCCGAGCTCGTCGACGACGCGCCCCGCGACGACGAGCGACAGCGGCGCGAGCCGCACGTCGCCGACTTGCGTGATCGGAGCTTCGAGATCGGAGTCGAACTGGAAGCTGCCGGAGCTCTCCGCAGCGCCCCCGCGGAACGTGCGCAGCGTGAACTTGCGCTGCACGCCGCGCGCGACGTTCGCGGGCAGCACGATTCGAAAGCGTCCGTCGGAGTCGAGCTCGTGCGGTGCGCCGCCGCTCTGGACCATGCTGCCGTCGCGGCGGATCTCGAGCCCGACGCCGATCGTTCCCGCTCCGAGCGGGGCGCCGTCGGGCCCGAGCACGCGCCCCGCGAGCGCGAACGCCTCGCCTGGACCGCCGAGCTCGATCACCACGACCTCGCCGACGTGGGTCGGACCCGCCGCGCGCCGCAAGTAGTTGCCGAGCGGAGGCTCCGGCATCGCGGAGAACGCCTCGAGCTCGAGCCCGAGCGCGACCCACGGGAACAGGATCCGCCCTCCATCGGTCAGCCCCTGCACGCGCGAGAGCGTCTCGACCACGATCGCGTCGTCGCCGAAACCGCGCGCGACGGCGGAGAGCCACGCGTGCGTCGGCCGCGCGGCGAGTCGCCCTTCGAAGTCGAGCACCGACAGCTCGACGGAGCCGGTCGGAGGCAGCACGAGCTCGAGCTCGTGCTCGAACGAACTCGCGTCGACGTCGACGAACACCGGCGGGTCGAGCACGGCGAGCACGTGCACCAACCACCGCTTCGCCGCACGCCTCGCGAAGAACGTCGACGCGTGCCGCAGCACCGCGCGCCCATCGGCGTCGCTGATCGCCGTCAGCGTCGGATCGTCGAGCGAGCCGAGCCCGTCGTAGCACCGCAGCCTGACCGGCACGCCCGCGATCGGTCGTCGTTCGGGACCGAGCACGCGCACGACGAGCGGACGATCGGCTGCGATCGCGACCTCCCACCGCTCCGCCTTCGAGTCGCGGCTGTCGATTTCACGCGAGCCCCACGCGCCGTCTTTCTCCGCGCTGATCCTTCCGGAGAACGCGAAGCGCTCGATCCGCACCTCGCCGAGCTCGTCGGCGATCCACCGAGTGCCGTGCTCCAGCAGCTGCGCTTCGTGGAAAGCATCTTGCTCGAAGTCCATCGGCCCGCCGGCGAGCGCGCGCGCGTCGAGCGTGCGCACCAACGCGCCCGGCACCGGCGCACCGGTCGCCGAGTCGATCACCGCGATCACGACGGGATCGGTCAGCGGTTGCGCGAGCTCGGAGCGCCCGTCCGATGCCGCTGCGGACCCGGTGGACCCGGCGGACGCGTCAGGCGCGCGGCTCGGAGCCGGCGAGCTCGCACCGACCGGCTCGGCGCGCTCGGACTCGGACGGCGAGACGGGCTCCGCACGTTCGGGCTCGGCGGTGCGCGTGATCCGCAGCGCGATCGACACGAGCAACGCGAGCGCCACGACCCACGCGACGATCGACTTGCGCCCCATCGCTCAGCGCTTCTCCGACGGAGCCTCGAGCAACCGCGAATGGAGCTGCTCGATCGCCGCGCGCGGCGCTTCGATCGCGACGTCTTGCTCGCCGTCGCGCGCCTGCACTTCGAACTCGACCTTCGGCCCGACCTGCGCGGAACTGCCGCGCTCGGTGCAACCGATCTGGAACGCGACCGAGTACTTGCCCGCGGCCGCCAACGCGACCAGCGCGCGCCCCGTGTCGTCCGGCGCGACCTTGATCGGGTTCCTGAGCGTCGGCACGAGCGATGGATCGCTCGCTTCGGCGAGCTCGACCACCAACGTCAACGTGTCCGGCGCGCGCAACGGATTGCCGTCGACCGCGAGCTTCACCCAGATCGGCCCGTCGAGCACGAGCTCGTTCTCGCCGCGCACGCGCTCGAACAGCGTCATTCGCCCCGGCGCGCCGAAGATCGAGAGATCGAGCTCCGGCGCGAGCGCGAGGATCCGCGCGCGGCCCTTCTGGAACTGCCAGAGTTGCCACGGCTCGGAGCTGCCGCTCGGGCGAAAGTGGATCTGGCCCGCTCGGATGTCCTGGCCTTGTTGATCGCGGATCGTCAGGTTGAAGATCCGCACGAGCTGGCGCAGGTCGAGGTCCTCCAGGATCGTCGGATTCGGACCGGGCCGGAGTTCGAGCGGCTCCAGCGTGTGCACGACGGTGCTGATCGCGCGGATCTCGAGCTTGCCGATGCCGGTCGGCAACGAACGCTGCGAGAAGCTCGCGCGCGCGATGCCATCGGTCGATTTCATCGGGCGTCCGACCAGCGTGTGCTGTCGCGCCTTCCCCGCCGGATCGTCGACGATCCACGTGACGTTGATCTCCTGCGGCGAGAGCTCGGGATCGATCCGCACGGTGCCGTCGAGCGACGCGAAGCGCACCAACGAGAGCTCGAGCCCCGAGCTACCGCGCGTGAACGGCACCGGCTCGGCGCGCGCGCAGTCGGTCGCGCTCGCGCGCACCGCGAACTCGCCGGACTCCGGGTCGGCGTCCATCGCGAACTCGCCCATCGGATCGGTCAGGTCCGCGGAACCGACGTCGCTCCAACCGACGCCGTCCTTGGCGCGCCGCAGCACGTTGACGTTGGCGTTCGGGATCGGCTGACCGAGCTGGTCGACGACGCGACCGGCGACCAAGAGCGGCAGACCGCGCAGCACGACGTCGCCTAGCGTCTGCTCGCCGAGCGCGAGCGCGACCGGCACGTCGACGACCGCGGTCAGGATCTTGCGCCAGCGCGTCGGCGCGGCGACCAACCGCACCGCGCCGCCGCCGTTCGGCCATCCGGGCAAGTGGAGACGCACGAGCCCGTTCGCATCGGTGGTCACCGGCGTCGGCGGCTTCCCGGCGCCGTCGGGCACCGGCGGTACGAGATTGACGTCGAGCGCTTGGTTCGCGAGCGGCTTCAGCTCGTCGTCGAGCACGCGCACGACCAACACGGGCACGGAGTTCGGCCCGCCGAGGACGAGCTCGACGCGCTCGCCCGCCTTCTCGACCGTCGTCGACGCGGTGATCGGTCCGACTTGCTGCTTGCCGACGCGCAACGTCGTCTGGAACTTCGCCGCGACGCCGACGGCGACCGCCGGGAAGACCGCGACGCCGTCGACGAGCTCGCGCGCCTTGCCCGGCGCCGGCGGCAGGCTCGGCCCCGGAGCCGCGAGGCTCACCGTCGCGCCGGCGGTCACCTCGCGACCTTCGAAGTCGAGGACGCGGACCGCGACCGAACCGAACGTCGGCACTTCGAGCGGCACGAGCGTTCCGACGTCGTCGAGCGTCACCTCGCGCTTCACCAACTCCACGAACGCGCCGTCGACGAAGACCGTCAGCGGCGCCGGTCGGATGTACTCGAGCCACGCGCGACCGTGCTCGAGGACGGCGCGACCGCGCTCGTCGGTGAGCGTCTCCACCCAACGCTGGTACGACGCGCTCGACGGGAAGTAATAGGCGAGCGCGATCGGCGCGCCGGCGACCGGCCGACCGGCGGAGTCGTGCACGCGCACTTCGAGCGGACCGTCGAGGTGCAACGCGAGCTCGGTGTTCCCCTTGGGCGCGACCGGCCCACAGCCCCAGCGATCCTTCGTCCACGCGACCGCGTGCATCGAATTGCGCTTCGCGGCGAGCTCGACGCGGCCGTGCGAGTCGGTGCGCGCGCGCTTGCCGCGTCGCTCGGTCTCGGCGGCGAGCCGCGACCCTTCGACGAGCTCGCGCGCGGCGACCTTGTCGAGCGAGAGCAACGCGACCTCCGCGTCGGCGATCGGCTTGCGCGTCGCCGCGTCGACGACGACCAGCGCTGGACCTTTCGGCACCGGCGTCGTGGCGGGCGCACCTGGCCGCTCGCGGCCGGCGGCGATCCGCGTCGGCGCGTGGGTCTCGTTGCTCGGCACCGCGAGCTCGCTCTTCGCCGTCGTCGACGCGGCGGGCTCGGGCGCGACGCTCGCCGCCGGCTCGCTCGGCGTGCTCGCGATCTCGGGCGCGCGCTCGCTGGGCGCGACCGGCTGGACGACGAAGAGCCACCACGCCGCGCCGCCGAGCAACCCGACGCACGCGACGAGCACCACGAGCAACGTCCGCGAGCTCCCGATCCGTCCCACGCCGCCGCCGAAGCTACCACGCCTCATCGCGATGCGGCCTCCACCGCTGTCGGGTCGAGCGCGAACGCGAACGTCTGCAGCTCGTCGAGGTCGGCGACCTCGAACGACCACTCGCCGAGCGTGCGGAGCTCGCGACCGGTGGCGGGATCCGGCTGCCTCATCAAGCGCACGCGAGCACGTCCGGTCGCCGCTGGCTGGAACCGCATCGACGCGCCATCGGGAACCGGCGTCGAGGTGTTGCACGTCACCTGCGGTTCGCCGCGCATCTCGAGCGCCGCGAGCAAACCGCTCGGCACCTCCGGGGTGCGAAACGTCAGCTCGAGCTCATACGGCGGCCGCATCCGCACGGTGCACGCGTTCGCGACGACGCCGGTGACGCGCTCGCGCCGCGCACCGACGATCGCGATCCACAGATCGACCGGCTCGATGCCGACGAGACACCGCGCCGTGCCTCGGCGGATCGACCACATACTGCGCGACTCCGGCGCGCTGCTCGGACACGTCTGCACGACCCCGTCGGGCGCGAGCGAGCCGTCCGGCGACTCGACTCGCACTTCGAGCACACGCATCAGTGCGCGCATGTCGATGCGTTGCACCCGCGGATCGCGCGTCGGTGCACCGGGCTGGAGTTCCAGATCGGCGATGCGCACGATCGGTTGCGAGCCGAGGACCACCGCGAGCTCGCCGCGGCCGGCCGGCAGATCGTCGAACGAGAAGCGGGCGAGCCCGGGCTCCGATGCCTCGCGCGCTTGGGTTTGGCTGACGGCGGCATTCGCGTTCGGCCCGCCCGGCGCGGACCAGCGACAACTGACCTCGTGCGCGAGCACACCGTCGGGCAACACGATCGAGCCCTCGAGTCCACCCTGACGCGGCACCGTCAACACGACGTCGCCCGCGCCGAGTTGCACCTCGGTCATCGGACTCTCGCACGGGGTGCCTGCGTTCGCGATCACGCGGACTCGCGGCGAATCGAGGACACCGCGCGCCTCGAAAGCACCTTGCGCGTCGCTGACGAGCCACGCGGGATGTCGCACGGCGTCGAAGTCGCGCTTTCGCGGATTGGCGGTCTCGTTCTCGATCGAGACGGGCACGTAGAGCCGCACGATCGCACCTTCGACCGCCACACCGAGCGGATCCACCACCCGACCCGCGACGATGCGCTGCGCGGGCAGGAAGATCGCATCGCCGCGCTCACGATCCTCGCCCGGCGGCTGCGTGTCGAACTCGGTGTGGAAGTAGAGCTCGACTCCGTCGCTCGCACGCGTCGTGAAGAGCTCGATGGTGCGCCGCGGCTCTTGGTCGGAATCGGAGTCGCTCGAGTCGTACGGCCCGCGGAACCGGCCGGCGTCATCGGTGACGAACTCGGAGTACCCAAGGGGCGATCCTTCGTCCCAGTCGCCGAGGAGATCGCGCATCACCACCCTCAGTCTCTGCTGCACGAGCACCTGACCTCGTTCGTCGACGGCACGGAAGACCGCGGCCGGCAGCGCCTGGAGCCGGAGCGTCGCCGCGACCACCTCGCCGTCGCGCGTCGGACCGTCGAGCGTCCCCTTCGCAGACTCCTGCATGCCCTCGAACCACGCGACGACCTCGAAGCGCGCCCCGACCTCGACCGGTGCGAGGCGAAACGCGCCGCGCGCGGCTCGCTCGCGGACGGTGCTGAAGTGTGAAGTGAAGAAGTCGTCCGAGACGACCGTCGCGTCGAAGGCACCCGACGCAGCGACCACCGACCCGCCCTGATCGACGACGGTGACGTCGACGGCGCCGCACGGCGGCAGGACGAGCTCGACCCGTGGCGGGAGCTCCATCAACGCGTCGAAGGCCAGCTCCGGCCGACTGGTCAGCAGCGCGCTGACCGTGACCCCGCACGGCTCCGGCGCATCCTCGCGTTGGAACGGGCGCACGTGTCGGAAGCGCGCGACGCCGTGCTCGTCGGTGCGGGCGCGCATGCGCAATCCGAAGGCCTCG
>JADLBP010000232.1 GCA_020847695.1 Planctomycetota bacterium | reverse complement strand
GTCGCCGGCCAACTGGTCGACGCGCAGTACTGGTTCCGCGACCCGGGCTTCTCGCCGCCGAACAACACCGGCCTCTCGGACGCGATCGAATTCGTGATCCAGTGACCGCGCGCGAGCGCTCGTGATCTCCGCGAGGCGGCCTTCGGGTCGCCTCGCGGTGTTTTCGGCTCGCCGCGAACCGAAATCCGAGATCGTCGAAGAGCAGCAGGCTTCCGCTCCGTGCAAGCGGACTGCCACGATGACGCCGATGGACCACGAACGCCCGGCCGAGCTCGAGAGCCTGATGCGACGCCAGGGATGGCTCGTGGCACTCGCGCGGTCGCTGGTGCGCGACGCCGCAGCGGCGGATGACCTGGTGCAGGACACGTGGCTTGCCGCGCTCGAGCGCTCGCCGCGCGAGGGGTCGACGACGCGGGCGTGGCTCCGCACCGTGATGCGCAATTTGCGCCGCGACCGTTGGCGTGAGGACTCGAGCCGCGGCCAGCGCGAAGAGCGCGTCGCGCGGCCGGAGGAGCTCGAAGAGCACTCCGCCGAGCGTCTCGACGGCGCGGAGCTCGTCGTGCGCACGGTCCGCGAGCTCGACGAGCCGTACCGGACCGTCGTGTTGCTCCGCTACTTCGACGAACTCTCGCCGGCGGAGATCGCCGACCGACTCGGCGTGCCGGTCGCCACGGTGCACACGCGCCTCGCGCGAGCGCTCGAACGCCTGCGCGAGAAACTCGACCGCCGTGCAGGCGGTCGGGGGAACTGGCTCGCGTGCGTCGTCCCGCTCGCCAAGGGCGCGACGGTCGGGGGAGGGTTGCTGATGAAGACGCAGACGAAGCTCGGGTTCGTGGCCGCGTTGATCCTGTTGGCCGCGACCGGCGGCTGGTGGTTCGCGCGACCGACGGCGCCACCCGGCGCGGCCTCGGGCTCGCCGACGGTCGCCGCGAGCCCGGTGTTCGGGAATCCGGCGCAGGTGCCGAACGGCGCTCGCAGCACGGCGGTCGTGGAATCGAGCCATCCAGGATCTCGCGACGACTCCGTACCTCGGTCGGTTGCTGCGGCGGACCACGAGGTCGTCGTTCGCGGTCTTGTGGTCGACGAACGACGTTTGCCCGCCGCGGGCGCCACGGTCGAGTTCACGCTCGGCGATGAAGCTGCTCGAACGGCGATCTCAGGGGAAGACGGTAGCTTCGAGTTCGCGCTCGGCGCCCGCCCGACCCATGGCGCGCGGGCGACGTTCTGGGCGCGTCTCGGCCACGATCGTGCCGGTGCGCGCGCGATCTGGATCCCGGGTCGAGACTCGCAGGCGTGGCCGGGCAACGCTCCGCCCGTCCCAGTCGAGCCGGAGGTGCTCGTTGCGCCCATCCCGTTGCTTCCGGCGACCGCGGTCGTCGTCAGCGTGCTCGAGGGTGGACTTCCCGCCGCGGGCGCAGAAGTCGCTGCGCATCTCGATCCCGACTACCCGGGCATCGCACGCGGCATCACGAACGAGGCGGGCGTCTTCCTACTTCCCGCGATTCCCGCTGGTCTCGTGCGTATCGAGGCTCGGAGAGGGAGCGCGTGGCTGCAACGAGTCGCACACCTGCCCGACGAATCACGTCTGACGTTGGCGCTCGAGCCGCAGCGCGAGATCGAGGTCGTCGTCGAGGACGCGTCGACCGGCGCGCCGCTCGTCGGCGCGACGATCGAAGGCTCTGAGCGGACGCAGAGTTCCGTTCGGCGTGCGCTCGCGCTCGACTATCGGATGCTCGACTCGCACGTGCGGCGCGCTGAGCTCACGAGGGTCACGGATGCTTCCGGCCGTGCGCGAATTGCCTGGCCGACGGGGAGTGTTGGATTCCTCCGTGTCCGTTGCGACGGCTATCGGCCGTTCCCGAACGACGAGCAGGGCGATGCGCGCCTCGAGTCGATCACCGGCGATCTGCGCATCGCGCTGTCGCCGCTTGGCGGTCGTACGGTCGCTTGGCCGATCGGGGACGGAGAGACCGCCGTGCCAGCAGAAGGTGAACTCGTGCGACTGCAATTCGAACCCGGCACGCGCAGCAAGGGCGAGCCCGGACCGGAGAGCGGTGTCATTCGCGGTGGAGAGATCGTCGTCGACCGCGTCGACGGGCGCGCGTCCTTCATCGCGAGAAGCAACCAAGGAGCAGTCGCTCGCCTGAGCGTCGAGGCGGCATCCGATCGCGGTGAGCCGGCAGTCTTCCGGCGGGCGCGTACGCTCTCCGTGCGCGTGCGCGACGCAGATGGCGTGCCGGTCGCGAACGCCGCGGTGCAACCTCGCAGTCCGGGAAACCAGGCACTGGCTCCGTGGGCGATGACGGACGCGTCGGGACTTGCGACCTGCGCGGATCTCTTTGGAGAACGCGTTCGGGTGCAAGTCGTCGGGCCGGGCGGGACGGACTCGATGCGCTCCGCGGGAACGGTCGACCTCGAGCACGGCGATGCGAGCCTGGAGGTTCGGCTGGCGCGCGAAATGCACGTCCGCGTTCGCACTCGGATCGACGGTGAAGCTCGGTTGCCCGCCGAGTATGCGTTCTCCGCGGGCCAAGGATCGCGCGTGCTCGAGGAGTTCCCAACACTCGGCGAGTTCGTCGCGGTGGCAACGCCCGAGACCTTGGGCAGTACGCCACGCGCGACGCTCTCCGCTCCCGGGTTCGTCCGTGC
>JADLBP010000231.1 GCA_020847695.1 Planctomycetota bacterium | reverse complement strand
TCCTGCGCTCCGAGATCGATCGCCGCGCGGGCGTTCGACGCGCCGCGCTCGACGACGACGAATGGCTGTCACGCGCGCTCGCCGACGCCGGGTTCGCCGAGCGGATCGGCCCGGAGCGCGAGCGTCTCGGCGCGTTGCTCGCCGCGTGCCGCGAAGTGAAGTACGGCGGCGCGCCTGCGACTCACTGGGCCGCCCGCGAGCGCATCGGCGGCGCGCGCGCGATCCTGAAGCGCCTCGAGGAGTCCGCGGAGGCGCCGCGATGAACGCGCTGCTCCTGTTGCAGACGGTCGGCGAGCAGAAGGGCACCGGCGCGGCCGAATGGCACGTCTGGGGCGACTACTACCTCGCCAATCCGTGGTGTCTCGCGGTGCTGCCGGTCGGGATCTGCCTGTTCGCGTGGGGCCGCGTGCGCGCGGGTCGCGCCGCCGCGCGCGTGTCGTTCCTGCCGGCCGCGGCGTTGCCGCGATCGTGGCCGCAGCGCCTGACGTGGCTGGTCGCGACCGCGCAGCTCGTCGCGCTGCTGCTCGCGACCGTCGCGCTCGCGCGGCCGGTGCGAGCGAACGAGCAGCGCACCGTCGATGCCGAAGGCGTCGACATCCTCTGTGCGGTCGACCGCTCGGGCTCGATGCAGTATCCGGACCTCGACCCGAAGCTCAATCGCCTCGAGGTCGTCAAGCAGGTCGTCGGCGCGTTCGCGGCGCGGCGGATGAAGGACGAGGTCGGCGCACAGGACAACGTCGGGCTGCTGGTGTTCGCGCGTTACCCGGAGCTGCTCTGCCCGTTCACCCTCGACGTCGACGCGCTGACCGGTTTCCTGAAGTCGGTCGAGCTCGTCAAGTACGAGGCCGAGGACGGCACCGCGATCGGTCGCGCGCTCGCGAAGTGCGTCGCGGTGATGCGCGAGAGCAAGGCGAAGTCGAAGGTCGTCGTGCTCTTGACCGACGGCGAGAACAACCTTGACGACATCACGCCCGCGGCGGCGGCCAAGCTCGCGGCCGAAGCCGGCGTCAAGGTGTACACGATCCTCGCGGGCAAGTTCGTCTACCAGCCGGACGTGTTCGGGCGTCTGCGGCCGATGCAGCAAGAGCTCGACACCACCGATCTCGAGCTGATCGCGAAGGAAACCGGCGGCCGGTTCTTCCGCGCGCGCGACGAGGCCGAGCTCGAGAAGACGTACGCGGAGATCGAGCGCCTGGAGCGCACTCCGCGCGAGGAACGGCGCTTCGTCGAGACGTTCGACCTCTACCGCTGGTTCCTCGAGCCGGCGCTCGCGCTCTACCTGCTCGCGTGGATCTCGGCCTCGACGTGGGCGCGGAGGGTCGCATGACGCTCTTCGGCTTCGAGCTCCTGCGCCCGGAAGCGCTCGCGTGGCTCGGCGCCGCGCTGGCGCTCGCGGTCTTCGGCGCGTTCGGCCTCGCGCGGCGCGCGCGCGATCGACGCCGGCTGTCGGGCATCAAGGCGATCGGTCGGATGTTCCCGCAGGGCTCGGTGACGCGCGAGCGGACGAGGGTGGTGCTCGCGGTGCTCGCGGCGCTGTTCCTCGGTCTCGCGGCGGCGGGGCCGGTGCGCGGGTACACGCTGCGGCCGGTCGAGCGGCGCGGGCTCGATCTCGTCGTCTGCCTGGACACGTCGCGCTCGATGCTCGTCCGCGACGTGAAGCCCGATCGACTGACGCGCGCGAAGCGCGAGATCTCGGCGCTGTTCCAGGAGCTCGCGGGCGATCGCGCGGCGCTGATCGCGTTCAGCGGCGAGCCGCGCGAGGTCGCGCCGCTGACCCACGACGCGGCGACGCTCGAGAAGCTGCTGTCGTTCGTCGACACCGAGGACAACACGCTCGGCGGCACCGACCTCGGCGGCGCGATCGAGCGCGCGTTGCTCGCGCTCGAAGCCGAGTCGAGCTCGTCGCAGGCGATCGTGCTGGTCACCGACGGCGAGGATCTCTCCGGACACGGCCAAGAGGTCGCGAAGCGCGCCGCCGAGCGCGGCGTGCGCGTGTTCGTGCTCGGCATGGGCACCGAGCAGGGCGGCAAGATCCCGTTGGTCCGCGAGGACGGCGTCGAGAGCTTCCTGCGCGACCGCGAAGGCAAGGAAGTGGTGTCCGCGATGGACGTGGGGAGCCTGACCGCGCTCGCGGAAGCGACCGGCGGCACCTTCCTCGCGTCGACGCAATCGCCGACGCCGCTCTCCGATCTCTACCACAAGCGCATCAAGCAGCTCGAGTCTCGTGTCTACGAGACCGGCGAGGAGCGCGTGCCGCACGATCGCTTCCAATGGTTCCTCGCGCTCGCGCTGGCGTGCATGCTCGCGGAGTTCGCGCTGCGCGAGCGTCGCGCGGGCGCCGCGGGCGCCGAGTCGCGCGCGAGCGCGGCCGTCGCGCGGACGGAGGTGGCGTCGTGAAGCTCCTCGTGCTCGGACTCGCGCTCTTCCAGGCGCCGACGGCGAGCGCGCCGCCGGCGGTGCAGGGACCGGCCGTGCAAGCGCCGGGGATGCAGAGCTCCGGATCGAACCCGCCGAATGCGAGCGCGCCCGCGGACCTGGAGCCCGCGCGACCGCCGGTGGTCCTGCCCGAGTTCGACGGGCTCGCCGAAGGCTTGACCGCGCTGCGGCTCGCGGTCGGCGAAGGAAAGCACGACGTCGCGCTCGGACTCGCGGACGCGTTGCTCGCGCCGAACGCATGGTCGCGCCTGCGCACCGGGCTCGAGGGCGAGCACGCGTGGTTGCGCCGCGGCTTCGACGCGGTCGAGCCCGCGGTCGCGTGGTTCGGTGTCGGAGGGCCGACGTCGAAGGCGCGCGCGGAGGTCCACTACGCCGCGGGCGTCGCGGAGGATCGCGGCGGCAATCCGGCGGCGGCTGCGGCGCGGTTCCAGACGGCGCTCGCGCTCGCGGGACCGGGCTCGCTGCGGCTCGAGGCGGGCTACAACGTCGGCGCGATCGCGCTCGGGTTGGCGGAGCGGCTGCGCGAGGCGCAGAAGCAGGCGCCGCAGCCGGGTCCGCCAGGCGCGCCGGGTCCGCAAGGCTCTGGCATCCCGGGGGGCGAGCCGCTCGACCAGCTGGAGTCCGCGTACCGCGCGGCGAAGCAGGAGCTCGTGCTGCGCTTGCGCGCCGATTGGCACGACGAGGACACGCGCGCGAACCTCGAGCTCATCCAGCGCCGCTTGCGCGAGATCGAGAAGCAGCGCGAGCAGCAGAAGCAGCAACAGCAGCAGCAACAGAAGCAAGACTCGAAGCAGGACTCGAAGGACGAGGATCCGAACCAGAAGGATCCGCAGAAGTCCGACCCGCAGCAGGATCAGAAGGACCCGAAGGACCAGCCCTCGTCCTCCAACGAGGAGCGCAAGGATCCGTCGGAGCAGCAGGATCCCAAGGAAGGCGAGCCCAAGGACGGCGAGCAGCAGGATCCGACCCAGTCGGATCAGCAGAAGCCGGAGCAGCAGCCGGGCGAGCAGCAACCGGATCCGAAGGACACGAAGGACCCGAAGGACGCGCCGCCGGCCAAGCCCGAGGAGCGGGTGATGACGCGCGAGGAGATCCTGCGGCTCTTGAGTCAGCTCGAGGAGATCGAGAAGGAAGGCCAGGCCGTGCGGGCGCGGCTGCAGCGCTCGCGACGCGCGAGCGCGGAGAAGGATTGGTAGCGATGAAGGACGGGTTCGTTCACGCGCTCCGCGCCGCGGCGGCTCTGGTCGCCTTGGTGCTCTGCGCATTCGCCCAGAGCGCCGAGCCTCGCGTCACCGCGAAGCTCTCGACCGGAGTCGCGAAGCTCGGCGAGCAGATCACGCTGCAAGTGATCGCGGAGAACGTCGCCGACGCGACGCTCGTGCCGCCGTCCGCGATCGAGGGTCTGCGCGTCGGCGCGTTCTCGGGGCCGTTCCGGGAGAGCTCGACGACGTTCTCCGGCGGTCGCGTCGTGCAGTACCTCGCATTGACGTGGAACGCGGCGATCCGGCCGGAGAAGACCGGCGAGTTCACGATCCCGCCGCTGTCGGTCAAGATCGGCAATCGCGTCGCGCAGACCGCCGCGCTGTCGCTGACCGTCGTCGCCGACCTGCAGGGCGAGGACCTCGGGTTCATCCAGGTGATCCCGTCGTCGAAGCGCGTGATCGACGGGCAACCGTTCTCCGTCGAAGTCCGCTTCGGATGGGACGCACGGCGCACGCGCTTCAACTACGCGATCCTGTCGTTGCCTTGGTGGCGCCAGCTCGAAGGCACGGTCGAGAACGCGCTCGCCCCGAGCGGTCGACCGCCGAGCGACGTGTACGCGTTCATCGACAACGAGCGCTTCGAGGGCATCGAGGAAATCGAGCCGACGACGCTGCGCGGGACCACGTTCCGCACGTTCCGGATGGTCAAGAGCTTCACGCCGACGCGCGCCGGCCAGCTCGAGCTCTCGACCAGCTCGCTGGAGTTCGGCCGCGTCGTCGCGCGCGAGGACTTCTTCGCCTTCCGCCAGTCGCTCGAGCGTGCGGAGCAGTTCTTCGCGCGCGGCGAGCCGCTCTCGATCGAAGTCGTCCCGCTGCCGGAGTCCGGCCGGCCGTTCGACTTCGGCGGCGCGGTCGGCACGTTCTCGGTCAAGGCCGGCGCGGAGCCGCGCGACGTCACCGCCGGCGATTCGATCAAGTTCAAGGTCGAATGGACCGGCGCGGGCAACCTCGAGTTCTTCGAAGCGCCCGATCCCGAGCACCAGGAAGCGTTCAAGGGCTTCCGCGTCTACGGCAAGACCGAGACGAAGAGCGTCGATCGTCGCGTCGTCGTGTACGACCTCGCGCCGCTCGAGTCGACGCTGCAAGCGATCCCTCCGCTCGAGATGCCGGTGTTCGATCCCGAGGCGATGCGGTACGTGCGGCTCGCGACGCCGCCGATCACGATCCACGTGCGTCCGCTGAAGGACGCGAAGACGCTCGAGGCGGAAGGCTCCGCCGAGCGCTCGGCGCGCGACCTCGTCGACATCGATGCGCGCGCGGAGGCGTCGGAGAGCCTGCCGCGCGTGCCCGGCGAGGTGCTGCTCGGCGCGCTGGTGCTCGCTCCGGCGCTCGCGCTCGGCGTGCGGGCGCGGGTGCGGCGCCGCGGCGACCCGAACGCGCCCGCGGAGAAGCGTCGGCGCAAGGCGCGGCGCCAGCTCGAGCGCGAGCTCGCGTCCGCCGCCGACGCGCGTGGTCGCTTCGAGGCGTTCTGCGAGTTCCTCGGCGCCCGCACCCGCGAGTCGCGCGAAGCGTGGATCGGCCGGCGCTTCGAACGCGGCGCCCAGGGCGGCGTGCCCGGGCTCGCGACGCCGCTCGCGCCGGAACTCGAGCGCGAGCTCGAGCGCGAGTTGGCGTCGCTCGAGCACGCGGCGTGGTCGGGCGAGGCGCGGGAAACCGACCGCGGGCGGCTGCTCGCGCTCGCGGACCGTCTGATCGCGGGGGGGCTGTGATGGGGCGTTGGCTCGCGATCCTCGTGTGTCTGCTCGCAGCGCTCGCACCGCGCGCGCTCGCCGCCGAATCCACCGCCGGTCCGGCCGACGGAACGAGCTCGGTAACGAGCCCTGCAGCGAGCCCCGGAGCTCCGGCGGATGCGCGCGCGAGCTTCGAAGCCGGCGTCGCGGCGTACCGCGCGGGCGATTTCGGCCGAGCGCGCGCGCACTGGCTCGCCGCGCTCGACGCCGGGGGCGACCAGGTCGACCGCAAGGCGCTCTGCTTCGCGCTCGGCAACGCGGCGGCACGCTCGCAGGATCTCGGCGCCGCGGTCGGTTGGTACAGCGCCGCGCAACGGCTCGCGCCGCGCGACGCCGACGTGCTCGCGAACCTGGAGTTCGCGCGGCGCGAAGCCGGGTTCGAGCCGTTCGACAAAGGCGACCTGACCTCGACGCTCCAGCGCGTCTTCGACGCCTGGACCGTCGCGGAGGCGAGCTGGATCGCGCTCGGCGCGATCGTGCTGTTCTTCGCGGTGCTGCTCTTCGAAGCGCTGCGCGGCGGCGCGGGTTGGCGGCGGTTCGCGATCCTCTGCGGCGCCGGCGCGTTGCTCGCGATCGTGCCGTGGGTGCGCGCGCTCGAACGCGAGCGCGCCGACGCGTTGCTCGTGATCGAGAAGTCCGGCGCGCCCCTGCGCAGCGAGCCGCGCGACGGCGCGACGACGATCGAGACGCTCGCGGCGGGCAGCGGCGTGCGGCGGCTCGACGAGCTCCCGGGCTGGGTCCGCGTCACCGGCGTCGAGAACGCGTCCGGTTGGGTGCGGGCGGAGTCGGTGTTCGCGCTCGCGCGCTGACGCCCGGGCGTTGTCCGCGGTCGAGCCTGGCTCCGCGCGCGGCGGCTGCGTACGCTGGCACGCCATGCGGCACTGCGCGTGGCTCCTCGGCCTGCTCGCCCTCGTCTCGAGCGCGGCGTGCGGTCGTGACGGCGGCTCGGTCGGCGGACGAGGCGTCCTGCTGATCGTCGTCGACGGGCTGCGCGCCGATCACACCGGCTCCGGCGGCTACGACCGCGAGACGACGCCGATCCTGGACACGCTCGGCCGTCAGGGCGCGCGCTTCGAGCTCGCGTTCGCCGCCGCGCCGAGGATGGTGCCATCGCACGCCGCGCTGCTGACCGGTTGCGACTCGACGGTCGCGCGCCGCATCCTCCCGCCGGAGGTCACGCCCAACCAACTGACGACGTGGCGAGTGCCCGACGACGCGCCGTCGCTCGCGCAGGAGTTCCTGCGGCACGGATGGGCGACCGCGGCGTTCGTCGACGACCCCGCGATCTCGCCGACGTTCGGCTTCGCGCGCGGCTTCGCCGAGTTCATGGCGTGCGAGATCGACGACGAGACCGAGCCGCGCGACCTCGGCGTGTCCGGCGTGTCGGAGCACTTCGAGCAGTGGCTCAAGAACCTCCCGCGCGCCGAGAACTGGTTCGCGTACCTGCATTTGCACGACCTCGAGCGCACGTGGTCGGAGCCGGCGACTCAGTGGGACACGTTCTTCCCCGCGCGGCCGGAGCTCGCGGTGCTGCCGCCGATCGGCGTCGGCTCGCACACGTTCTTCGCTCTGCCTCGATCGCGCTGGCGCGGCAGTGCGCGCACGCTCGGCGAATACGAAGCGAGCTACGACGGCGCCGTGCGGCACCTCGATCGCGAGCTCGGACGCTTGTTCGCGCGGATGAAGCAAGTCGGGCGCTTCGACGACGTCACGATCTGCCTGGTCGGCGCGTACGGGATGAGCTTCGGCGAGAGCGGGCTCTACCTCGACTCGGGCACGCTCTCCGACGCCGACCTGCACGTGCCGTGGGTGTTGCGCCCCGGCAAGTCGGTCGCGTTCACGCCGCGCGTGTACGAGTCGCCGGTCGGGCTCGTCGACGTCGCGCCGACGCTGCTCGCGTGCGCGGGGTTCGCGCCGGACGGCGAGATGCACGGCGAGGCGCTGCTCGATGCGATCTCGGGGAGTGCGAGCGCGTCGCGCGGGTTCGCGTTCGCGAGCTCGGGCTACCAAGAAGGTTGGGCCGCGTTCGACCGGTCGCATTGTCTCGAGCGCGTCTGGCCCGGCCGCAGCGACAGCCTCGACCTCGTGCGCTCGTGGTTCGGCGACGACGCCGATCACCGCGACGAAGTGCGCGAGGTCTTCCACGACCGTTCCGCGTCGCGCACGCGGGGCCACCTGCAGGGCGCGGCGGTCGGTCCCGAGGCGCGCGCCGAGCTCGCGGCGCAAGGCGAGCAGTGGTTCCAACGCGCCGAGCGCGCGCGCCAGCGCTGGCAGTCGCGGACGTGGCTCGGACCGACGAGCGCGACCGAGGGCTCGGAGGCGAAGCAGTGAGCGCGCGCGGCGAACCCGTCGCCGTCGCACCGGGGCGCGCACGGCGCGGCGCACGGCG
>JADLBP010000230.1 GCA_020847695.1 Planctomycetota bacterium | reverse complement strand
GAGCCCGACGCATCGTGGCGCGCGGCGGAACACGATGTCACCAACCGTGCATCGCCGTCGCGCTCGCCGTCGCGCGAGCTCGCAATCTCGACGAGGTTCGCAACGTGCTCGGGAGCGTGGCCGAGCGTTATCCTGCTGCGAAGGCTCGGTGCGTCGTGGCGCACGGCGGAACGCGCTGTCACGAACCGTGCATCGTCGTCGCGCCCGCGGTCGCGCCAGCTCGCAATCTCGACGCGGATCGCAACGTGCTCGGGAGCGTGGCCGAGCGCTATCCTGCACGTCCGATGCCTGGCGGGCGATCGCGGCGGCTGGCCGTTGCGCGGTTCGACGCGCGTCAAGGACATCGGGCAGCGAGCGCGCGTGTTCGGAACGACTTCGAACGGCGAACACGCTCCGGACTCATTCCGCACACGAGGATTCGATGACCACGAAGAAGACCAAGAAGCCGTCGGCCAAGGGCGCCGCGCGCAAGGCGACGGAAGCGTTCACGGCGGAGGAGCGCGCCGCGATGAAGGAGCGGGCGCGAGAGACCAAGGCGGAAGCGCGGCGAGCGTCGGGCTCGGCCGACGGCGAGCGCGACCTCTTGGCGAAGGTCGCCGAGATGACCGGAACCGATCGGGCGATGGCCGAGCGCCTCCATGCGATCGTCAAGGCCAGCGCGCCGACGCTCGAACCGCGGACGTGGTACGGGATGCCCGCGTATGCGAAGGAGGGCAAGGTCGTTTGCTTCTTCCAGAGCTCGCAGAAGTTCAAGACGCGCTACGCGACGCTCGGCTTCAGCGATTCGGCGAAGCTCGACGACGGCGCGATGTGGCCGACCGCGTTCGGGCTCAAGTCGCTGAGCGCAGCGGACGAGGCTCGCATCGCGGCGCTCGTGAAGAAGGCCGTGAGCTGACGCGAGGCCGCGCGCCGGCTCGACGAGCTCGTCGCCCGCGCGCTGCGAAGACCGCCGCGTCGCGTCAGCGCAACGGCTCGGCCGCGACGCCCTCGAAGGTCATCCGCACGGGCAGGATCTTGCCGTCCGAGTCGAACTCCATGCGGTCGATGCACGTGACGCGATGGTCGCGGCCGAGGTTCGGGATCGGGCGGCGGTGATAGACGATGTACCAATCGTCGGTGCCCGGCGGATGCAGCACCGAGTTGTGCCCGGCGCCGGTCGCGATCGCGTCGTCCTTCTCGAGGATCGTGCCGGCGCGTTCGAACGGACCCGCCGGCGAGCGCGCGATCGCGTACGCGACTCGGTACGAGCCGTCGCCCCAGCCGCCCTCCGACCACAGGAAGTAGTAGTGCTCGCCTCGCCGGAAGAGCACCGGACCTTCGACATAGCCCGCGGGCGTGATGTCGCGGAAGATCGAGCCGTCGGGCCACGCTCGGAAGCCTCCGAGTTCGCCGTCGCGCGCGCGTGCGAGCTCGCCGCCGAGGTCGTCACCGGGCTCGACGTCGAGCCGCGCGACGTTGCAGCGGCCCCAACCTCCATAGAAGAGGTAGAGCGCTCCGTCGTCGTCGCGGAACACGAACGGATCGATCGGTTGCGCGTCGTTGTGGAAGGCGCCGACGAGCGGTTTCCCGAGCGCGTCGCGGTACGGACCCTCGGGCCGCTCCGCGACCGCGACGCCGATGCCGCCGGTGTGACTGCGTTCGTCCTTCGGGTCCCAGAGCGGTCCGCCGGGGCGCTGTAGATCGTTCGCAGCGAAGAACAGGTAGTAGCGGCCGCGGTGCTCGAGCACCGAGGGAGCCCAGAGCGCGCGTGTCGCCCAGCTCACGCTCGAGACGTCGAGCGCGCGCTCGTGCTTCGTCCAATGCACCAGGTCCGGCGACGAGAACGCGTCGAACGAACGCTGCTCGTCGTACGGCGCCGACGTCGTCGGGAAGATCCAGTAGCGACCGTCGAGGATCGCCGCCTCGGGGTCCGCGTACCAACCGTCGAACACGGGATTGCCCGACGTCGCGCGCGCGGGCGAGCGCTCGGTCGCGCACGAAGCGAGCGTGAGCAGAACGGCGGCAGCGAGTCCGAGCGCGCGATCGATCGAAGCGATTCTCATCGCGCCAGCGTAGCGCGACGCTTCCGTTCGCCGACGTCTCGCGGCAGGATCTCGGCCCGCGCGACGCTCGCGCGCACACCGCTCCGAACCCGAGGCCGCACGATGCAAACGAAACCGCACGACGCTAGGCAAGCGGGGCGCTCGCTCCGCGCGACGTTGGCTGTCCGAGGTTGGCTGTTCGCCGCGTTGGCCGCCGGGTGGCTCCTCGCCTGCGCGGGGCCGAGCGCATCGACGACCGACGCTGCGCGCGCGAGCACGGCGACCGAAACCGCGGAGCCCGCTGACACACCGCCCGCCGACGCACCGACGAGCCCAGCGACCGAAACCACCGAGCCCGCGTCGCGCGAGCCGATCACGGCGCCGTCGCCGGGGCAGTGGGAGGAAGCGATCCGCGCGTTCGAAGCCGCCGACGCCGCGGCGCCGCCGCCGAGCGGCGCGAACCTGTTCCTCGGCTCGTCGAGCATCCGGCTCTGGGATCTGCGAGCGGACTTCGAAGGCTTCGCGTGCGTGCAGCGCGGCTTCGGCGGATCCGAGGTCGCCGACAGCGTGCGCTACGCGTCGCGGATCGCGCTGCCGTACGAGCCGCGGGTGATCGTCTTCTACGCGGGCGACAACGACATCGCGAACGGCAAGGATCCCGAGCGCGTGCTCGCGGACTTCCGCGAGCTGGTCGAGCTCGTCCATCGAGCGCTGCCGGACACACGCATCGTCTTCATCTCGATCAAGCCGAGCGTGCAACGCTGGGCGCTCGCCGAGAGCATGCGCCGCGCGAACGAGCTCGTCCGCGCGCTTGCCGAGCGCGATCCGGCGGTCGAGTTCGTCGACGTGTGGCCGGCGATGCTCGGCGCCGACGGCCGGCCGCGCGCCGAGTACTTCATGGAGGACGGGCTTCACTTGAGCCGCGACGGCTATCGCGCGTGGGCGGAGCTCGTGCGGCCGTGGCTCGCCCGGTGACGCGGTGCGCGCGGACTCGCGCGCGGTCATGGGCGGCCTCGCACTTCGTGTCGCCTTGCGCACTGCTCAGCTTGTGAGGTGCGAGCGACCTGATAGCCTCGATTGGACCGACGCATGGGGTTCCGTATCGCACTCGCGGGCGTGCTCGCGCTCGCCGTGGTCTCACGCGCCGCGATCGCGAGCGCTCCGGTCGGTCACGTCGCTCGCGCGCAGGTCGCACTCGCGTGCACCGCGGTCGCGCCCGGCCCAGTCGCGCCCGGCCCAGTCGCGCCCGGCCCAGTCGCGCCCGGCCCAGTCGCGCACGTCGCGGTGGCGCGCGCGGGCGAGCCGACCACCGAACGCACGCGCTCGATCGTCTGCGTCGCGTTGCCGGTCGAGCCCGCGTGGCAAGACTTCGCGTTCCTCGCCGCGCTTTCCGCCTCCGCCGCGCTCAACGACGGCTCGCCGCGGGTGATCGGCGTCGGCGCGGACGGCTCGATGCGCGCGGAGGCGAGCGACTTCCTGCGCCGCTACCGGCCCGGACGGATCCTCCAGATCGGCGCGCAGCCCTCGGAGCCGCGCGAGCCGAAGCCGGAGGTCGTCGCGGGCGACGACGCCGATGCGGTCGCGTGCGAGCTCGCGACGCGCTGCTTCGCGCGTTCGACGCGCGCGGTCGTTTGTCGCGGCGACGACTACACGAGCGCGCTGTCCGCCGCGGTGCTCGCGGCTCGCTGGCGCGCGCCGTTGCTCTTCAGCTCCGACGCGGGTCTGTCGACGCGCGCGGTCGACACGCTCGGCGCGCTCGGCGTGCGCTCGGCATGCTTCGTCGGCGCTCGCGCCGACGCCCAGCGAGTCGCGGGCTCGGTGCCGGCGCTCGAGCGCCTCGAAAGCGCCGCGGACGTCGCGCGTTGGATGCAGAAACACGCGCTCGCGATCGAGTACGTCGCCGCGACCGCGCCGGTCGATCGCGGCGCGGGTAAGGTGCGCAAGCTCTCTCTCGCCGCCGCCGCGCTCGCCGCCGGCCGACACGGCGCCGTCGCGCCGATCGAGTTCGAGCGCGCGGCGGGCGAGCCGCCGCTGACCGACGCCGCGCGCGTCGAGCTCACCGAGCGCGCGCTCGGCGACTTCCGCAAGCAGCTCGGACGCACGCCCGACACGCTTTGCATCGTCGCGATGCCCGAGGCGATCCCGATGGCGACCGTCGCGTGCGCCGCCGGCATCGACCTCGATCCGGTGACCGATCTCCGCTACGCGAACGTCGACGGCGATCCGTTCGTCGAGCTCGCGTGCGGTCGCGTGATCGCGGAGGACGCGCTCTCCGCCACGTTGCTCGCCGCGCGCAGCCTGGCGTACGAAGAGCTGCTCGAGCCCGCGTGGAGCGGCCGGATCACGATCGCCGAATGGGAGCGCGAGTCGGCGCCGGCGTTCGCGCGCGCGGGCTTCGCGACGCGCCTCGTCGAGCCGGCGGGCGCGGCGTTGGAGACCGGCTCGCCGTTCGTCGAGGTCGCGGCGCTCGTGCACGCCTCGCACGCGTCGTGGTTGGGCCTCGGCTCGACGTACGCGGCGGATTCGAGCGCGCTGCTCGCGCCGTGCGTGGTCGAGACCGGCGGTTGCAGCGCCGCGTCGCTCGACCAAGATCCCGAAGGACGTTCGGTAGCGGCTCGGCTGCTGCGCAACGGCGCGGTCGCGTTCGCGGGCAACACGCGCCGCGCGGTCGCGCAGTACGAGCTCTATCGCAGCGAACTCTGGAACGCGCTGCTCGCCGGCGCGAGCGTCGGTCGCGCGCATCGCCGCGCGCTGAACTGCGTCGTTGCCGCGATGCTCGACCACGGCGAGAGCGAGCACGGGCT
The DNA here is from genome assembly GCA_020847695.1 of Planctomycetota bacterium. Lineage (GTDB taxonomy): Bacteria > Planctomycetota > UBA1135 > UBA1135 > JACRIN01. Next base: position 1,122 of record JADLBP010000230.1, on the reverse strand, counting down.
CCATCGCTACGAGCTCCACGCCGCGGCGCTGTACGCGGATCCGGCGCTGTCGCTGCGCCTGCCGACCGCGCCGAAGCTCGAGCCCGCGCGCGCCGAGCTGCGCGGCGGACAACTGGTGCTGCACGCGCCGAGCGAGTGGTGGCGCACCGAGGTCTTCGCGCCGACCGATTGGCAGCGCGATCCGAGCCAGAAGATCACCGCGCTGCGCGCCGCGGGTGTCGGCGTCGAATCGCGTTGGGACGGCGAGCATCGCCGCAACGAGGAGACGTTGGTCTACACCGCCGAGGTCCGCACCGAGAAGAAGGTCGGCGCGCTCGAGCCGCTCGATCCGCCCGCGGCGCCGCTCGGGGGCAGCGGGCGCTTCTTCGTCGACGAGCACGCCGACGGCTCGCGCTCGCTCTTCGTGCGCGCGGTGCTGGTCGACTTCGACATGGACCGAGGCGAGGTCCGCTCGCGCGTCGACACGCTGCGCTGGCGCGTGAAGTGAGCGCGCGGCCGACGCGCGGTCCCAGGCACGAGGTCAACCGAGCGAGGAGCGCAGCCGACGTCCGCAATCGACGGCGCGCGTCGACGAGCCGTTCGCGCGGAGCGCTCGACGCGGGTTCTCGCGCGGCCGGCGAGCGACGAACTCGCGGGCGGGGCGCCCTCGAACTCGAGCGACGCGAGCATTCCGAGCGTGCACGTTCTGTCACGCTCGGCCGACTCGGCTCTCGTCGAGCGGCTCGTCGCTCGCGCGACCACCGTCACAACGCGCGAGCACGGACGATTCGCTGGTCGAGGCTCGCGCGCGGTGCGGCTTGCGGGCGTCCATGCGTCGAAGGCGGAGCGTCGCGTGCGCTCTTCACCGGTGCGAACCCGGTGGATTTGGGGAGGGAATCCTGAGCTCGGCTCGCGCTATCTTGCGCTTTGGAGCATCGACCATGAGCCAGAACCAAGCCACACCGACCCAGTCCTCCGTCTCGACCAAGTCCTACGACGCCCGCGCGTTCGCCGCGGCGAGCGCGAGCTCTCCGCTCGCCGCCGCGACCATCCGGCGCCGCGCACCGCTCGCGAAGGACGTGCGGATCGAAGTGCTCTTCTGCGGCGTCTGCCACTCCGACCTCCACCAGGTCCGCGACGAAT
>JADLBP010000229.1 GCA_020847695.1 Planctomycetota bacterium | reverse complement strand
CGGGGGATTAGCTCAGCTGGTAGAGCGCTACAATGGCATTGTAGAGGTCAGGGGTTCGACTCCCCTATCCTCCACCAAGTCCACCGCGAGGGCGTGCACGATGCGCGCCCTCGCCGCGTTTCTGCGCGCTCCGTCCGCACTCCCCCCGCGCGCTCCCGCGGCGTTCCCGAGCGACGCCGCGCGCGCCGAACGCGACGCCGCTCGGCCGCGCTAGGAGTCGCACGAGCGCGCCGGTATCTTGCTCGCCTCCCATGACCGACCTCGCTCATCCGGACCGCTTGGCGAAGGCCCGTGCGATGCGCGCGCGCGGGCAGGATCCGTTCCCGCCGCGCGGCGTGGTCGCCGAGCCGATCGCCGGGTTGATCGCCGGAGGCGGCACGGTCGAGGCGCCCGGGCCGCGCGTCGGCCACAAGGTGACGATCGCCGGCCGCCTGGGCGCGCTGCGCGATTTCGGCAAGCTGATCTTCGCCCCGGTCAAGGACGTCACCGGCACGCTGCAGATCGCGCTCAAGCGTGACGCGCTCGAAGCGTGGTGGCCGCTGCGCAAGGAGCTCGACGCGGGCGACCTCGTCGGCGTCACCGGCGAGCTCGGGCGGACGCAGAAGGGCGAACTCACGATCTGGGCGAGCGAGATCAAGCTGCTGACCAAGAGCTACGCGCCGCCGCCGGAGAAGTGGCACGGCCTGGTCGACGTCGAAGCGCGCTACCGCCATCGCTACGTCGACCTGTGGGCCTCCGACGGCGTGCTCGAGGTCTTCAAGAAGCGCTCGAAGATCGTCAGCGAGGTCCGCCGCTTCCTCGAAGCGCAGGGCTACCTCGAGGTCGAGACCCCGGTGCTCCATCCGATCGCCGGCGGCGCGACCGCGCGGCCGTTCATCACCCATCACAACGCGCTCGACTGCGATTTCTACCTCCGGATCGCGCCCGAGCTCTATTTGAAGCGCTGCATCGTCGGCGGGCTCGAGCGCGTGTTCGAGATCGCGCGCAACTTCCGCAACGAAGGCATCTCGACGCGCCACAACCCCGAGTTCTCGATGCTCGAGCTCTACGAGGCTCAAGCCGACTACCGTCGGATGATGGAGATCGCCGAGACGTTGCTCGAGCACCTCGCGCGCGCCGTCAACGGCACGACCAAGGTCACGTTCCGCGGCACCGAGTACGACGTCAAGGCTCCGTTCCCGCGCGAGCGCTACACCGAGCTCTTCCGCCGCCACGCCGCCTGCGAGTTCGACGACGAGCCCGCGGTGCGCGCCAAGGCACGCGAGCTCGGCCTGAAGGATCCCGGCAGCTATTGGAAGCTGATGAACGACGTGTTCGAGGCGACGGTCGAGGAGCACCTCACCGGCCCGATCTTCGTCACCGACTACCCGGTCCAGATCTCGCCGCTCGCCAAGCAGAGCCCCGACGATCCGCGCTTGACCGAGCGCTTCGAGCTCTTCATCGCCGGCATGGAGCTCGGCAACGCGTTCAGCGAGCTGAACGATCCCGAGGAGCAGGAGCGTCGCTTCCGCGAGCAGGTCGCGACCAAGGACCCCGAGGCGCCGGGCGAGGTCGACGTCGACTACGTGCAGGCGCTCGAGTACGGCATGCCTCCGACCGCGGGCCTCGGCCTCGGGATCGATCGCATCGTGATGGTGCTGACCAACCAGGACTCGATCCGCGACGTGCTGCTCTTCCCCGCGCTGCGTCCGATCGCGAAGGAAGCCGCCGCACAAGAGCCGAACGCTCCCAAGGCGACCTAGAGCCGTGTTCCGTTCCTTCCTGAGCTGGCGCTACCTGCTGCATCGGCGCACCAACCTGATCGGCATCGTCGGCGTGTTGCTCGGCGTCGGCGCGCTGATCCTGATCCTGTCGATCATGACGGGCTTCCTCGAGCAGACGCGCGCCTCGGTGCGCGGGACGCTCGCGGACTTCTTCATCCGACCGGCGCCGCTGATGGAAGGCGGCGATCCGTCGGTGCCCTACGAGCCCGACCGCGTGCTCGAGGTCGTCCGCAAGGTGCCCGGCGTGCGCGCGGCGACGCCGCAGTACTCGTGGTACGGCATGCTCACGCCGGGCGGAGCCGACACCGCGAACGCGACCGAGATCATCACGCGTCCGATGGACAGCCAGCAGAACGCGATCGAGCTGGTCGGCATCGACGTCGAGAGCGAGTTCGCGACCACCGGGTTCGACGACGCGTTGACCCAAGCTCCGCTGCGGGGTTCCTCGGTCGCGAATCCCAAGGATCCGTTCGCGCGGCCGCGCGGCTATCGGCCGGACGGGCTCGAGCACCCTCGGATCGTGCTCGGCGACGCGCTGTACGGGCGGCTGCGGGTGCATCGCGGTGACGAGCTCACGTTCCTGACCGTCGTCTTCGATCCGGAGTCGAAGACGCTGGTCGGCTCCAACAAGACGTTCATCGTCGCGGGCTCGTTCCGCACCAAAGACAACGAGGTGGACGCGCGTCGCGCGTACGTCGAGCGCCACGTGCTCGCCGACTTCCTGCGCACCGATGCGCGCTACAGCGACGTGCTGGTGATGCTCGAGGATTTCGAGCGCGACGGCGTGCGCGTGCGCGAGGAGTTGAAGCAGCGGCTCGTCGCCGAGAAGCTGCTCGACGGCCAACCCGCCGAGATCATCTCCTGGGAGGACATGCGTTCGGTGTTGCTCGGCGCGATCCGCAACGAGCGCGTGCTGATGGCGATCATGCTCTCGCTGATCCTCGTCGTCGCGTGCTTCTCGATCTTCGCGATCCTCTCGATGATGGTCACCGAGAAGCGCCGCGACATCGGCGTGTTGACCGCGCTCGGCGCGACGCCGCGCGGGGTCATGCAGCTCTTCCTGATGATCGCGTTCTGGGACGCGCTCGTCGGCGCGGTGATCGGCGCGATCCTGGGCACGTGGCTCGCGATCGAGATCGATCCGTTCGAGAAGTGGCTCTCGAAGACCTTCGACGTGCAGATCTTCGATCGCTCGATCTACTACTTCGACGAGATCCCGAGCGTCGTCGAGCCGTTGTGGGTCGCGGTGATCGTGCTCGGCGCGTTCGTGTGCGCGTTGCTCTTCGCCGCGATCCCGGCGTGGCGCGCGGCCCGCATGGATCCGCTGGAAGCGCTGCGGTACGAGTGACGATGGCATCGCAATCCACGACTCACGGTGAGCTCCCGTCCGTGCTGACCGCCCGCAACGTGAAGAAGTCCTTCCACGTCGCGGAGCGCGAGATCGAGGTCTTGCACGGCGTCGACTTCACGCTGCATCCCGGAGAGATCCTGGCGTTGACCGGTCCGTCGGGCGCCGGCAAGTCGACGCTGCTGCACATCCTCGGCTTGCTCGATCGGCCGACGTCGGGGTCGGTCTCGCTCGACGAGCGCAACGCGTGGGAGCTCCCGAACGAGGAACGCGCTCGGCTGCGCAACCGCAAGATCGGCTTCGTCTTCCAGTTCTATCACCTGATCTCGGAGCTGACCGCGCTGGAGAACGTGCTGTTGCCCGCGATGGTCGGCGAATCGACGGGCGAGTACCGCAGGAATCGCTCGCGCCACGAATCGGCGGCGCGCGGGATGCTGACGAGCTTCGGCCTCGCCGAACGTCTCACCCACCGGCCGGCCCAGCTCTCCGGCGGCGAGCGCCAACGCGTCGCGCTCGCCCGCGCGTTGCTCTACGACCCGCCGATCGTGATCGCGGACGAGCCGACCGGCAACCTCGACCGCGCGACCGGCGAGAAGGTGCTCGAGCTCCTCTTCCGCGAGCAGGCCGAGCGCAAGTTCTCGCTGCTCTTCGTGACCCACGACGAACGCCTCGCCGTCCGCTGCCAACGCCAGATGGTGATGGTCGACGGCCTGGTGCACTCGAACGCGGCGCTCTGACGCGCCGGGTCACGGGGCGCGCAGCTCGGCTCCCTCCGCGCCCACGTCGACCTCGCCGAGCACCGCTCCGGCCTCGCCGACGATCGTCCAACGCCCCGGGGCGACGACGAACTGCGCACATCCAGTTCCGTCCGGTCGCACGCGCACTCGGGCGGCCGCGAGCCGGGTGAACTCGTCCGCGTCCGAGGGAACCGCTTGAACGCTGTGTCCCGACATCGTGAGGACGGTCAGCTTCGCGGCGCCGAGTTCGACACGCGCGCGG
>JADLBP010000228.1 GCA_020847695.1 Planctomycetota bacterium | reverse complement strand
TCGCGACGCGCAGCGCGTCGTCGGCGAGCGGTTCGCGCAGCGTGCGCGCCTTGCGCGAGCGCGGCGCGGAGTCGTTCGCGGCGAGGCTCTCGAGCTCGCGCCTCAGCCGCCACAGGCCTTCGACCGTCCGCCGCAGCTCGCGCGACGGCCGCAAGCGCTCGAGCGCGGCTTCGGCGGTGCTCGCGAGCCCCGGCGCGGCGCCCGTTTCGTGCCCGGCCGACCCAGGCGGCCCGCCCGAGCGGCGCGAACGACCCGTCGAGCCCGGGCCGGCGACCTTGCCCGGCCGAGCGAGCGCGTCGGCATCGGACGAGCCGGCGCCCCCGGAAGTCCAGAGCGGCTCGGGATCGAGCAACACCGCCAGCCCGAGCGCGACGCCGGGCGCGGGCTCGAGCACCCTCAGCGCTGCCGCACGGATCGCCTGGGCGCGCTCGGCGTCGAGCTCGGGGCCGTGCAGGCCGGCTTGGCCCGGCAGCAGGAGCTCCAACAGCCCCGCGCCGCGCAACAGCTCGACCGCGCGCGGCCCGCCCGGCGCGGCGAACATCCGCTCGAGCTCGACCAGCGCGCGCTCGACGCTGACGCCGACCAACGCGGCGTGCGACGCGCGCGCGGCCTCCCAGGTCGCGGGCTCGATCTCGAGCCCGAGCGCCGCCGCGAAGCGCGCCATGCGCACCAGGCGCAACCCGTCCTCCCGGAAACGCTCGCGCGGCTCCCCCACCGTCCGCAGCATGCGACGCTCGAGGTCGGCGAGCCCGCCGGTCGGATCGGCGACTTCGTCGGTCAACGGATCGAGGTACAGCGCGTTGCAGGTGAAGTCGCGGCGCGCCGCGTCCTCCTCCAGCGTCCGCCCGAACGCGACCGACGTCGGCCGGCGCGAATCCGCGTAGCCGGTCTCCGAGCGGAAGGTCGTGTGCTCGACCTCGATGCCGTCGACCAGGAGCTGCAGCGTGCCGAACGCGCGGCCGAGCGGCACGACGTGCTCGAACAGCGGCTCGACTTCGTCCGGCGTCGCCGCCGACGTCATGTCGACGTCCTCGGGCGCTCGGCCGAGCGCGAGGTCGCGCACCGAGCCGCCGACGATCCACGCGCGGTGTCCCGAGCTCGCGAGTCTCCGCGCGACCGAGCGCGCGACCTCCGCGAGAGCGGTCGGGCACTGCGCAATCGAAGGACGACGCATCGCTTGAAGCGTAGCACAGCGAACTCCACAATCGCGCGCGATGTCCGCCGAGGAAGTCGCACGCCGTTCGCCGTCTTGGGGACGCTACCTGACGTTGGTCGCGATCTCCGCGGTCGTCGTGATGATCTCGCTGCCGCGCCTGCGCGAGTTCGCGCTGCGCGAGAACGAGAACGACGCGCGCGTGTTGCTCGGCCGGCTCGCGTCGACGCTCGAGGTGCACGCCGCGGAACGCCCGGCGCACGTCGCGGACCTGGTCGCCGCGGGCGACGGGCTCGCGCAATGGATGACCGACGCGGAGTACCTCGAGGACGGCAAGCTCTTGCGCCGCCACGGCTACCTCTTCGACGTCGTGCAGGGGCCCGACGAGCGGCTCGCGGTGCGCGCGTGGCCGTGGCACGCCGGCCGAACCGGGTCACGTGTGTTCGTCGACCTCGTCGGCGCCGCGCCGCTGGTGCATCCGAACGACGCCGCGCGCTGGTCGGGGCTGGCGGGCGCGCCGGAGCTCGCGACGCTCGACGCCGCCGCCGGTTGGCGCGACGCGACGCGCTCGAACGAGTGACGCGTCAGCCGCGCTTCTGCGACGGGTAGCTGCGCCAGAGCAACGCTTGCAGCGCGCGCCGCGCGGCCGGTTCCTCGACGCGCAACGTCACGCGTTTCAAGACCGGCGCGATCCGCGCGACCGGGCCGAGCGTCACCAGCCGTTCCGCGGCGTACACGAGCTCCTGCGGCGAGAGCGTGTCGCCTTGGACGAGCTCGAGCAACGCGGCGCGCGAACCTTCGACCGCGGGAGCCGCGAGCCCTTCGAGCAGGTCGAGCCGTCGGCGCGGATCGCGCTCGCGCGCGAGCTCGGCGACGAACGTCGCGGTGCCCGCGGCGCCGGTGTTCGCCGCCTGGAGGCAGAGCCAGCGATGCGGCTCGAACGTCTGGATGCGATCGGTCTCGACGCGCGCGCGTTCGAGCAGGAAGCGCGCGGCGCGTTCGAGCGGCACTTGGCCGATCGACTGCAGGAGCTGCGCGCGCTCGCCGGCGGGCTGCGCGGCCTCGCGCTCGTGGCGAGCGAGCAATCGATCGAGCACGCGCTCGGCGAACGCGAGGTCGTTCGGCAGCGAGCGGCGTACGGCGCGCATCGTCAACGTCAGGTCGAGCGCGTTCGCGGAGTCGAGCGTCGCGAGCGCACGGTCGTACGCGCGCTCGTCGCGGCGCGCGACCAGCGCGTCGAGCGCGACGAAGCGCAGTTCGTCGCACGCGTCCGCGGTCGCTTGGTGCAGCACGCCGCGGGCGCGCGCGTCGTCCGGCGCGAGCGCGAACTCGCGCAGCGCCATCAGGCGGAGCTCACAGTTGGGCTCGCGGGCGAGCACTTCCTCGAGCTCGTCGAGCATGCGTCCTGCGGTCAGCGCCGCGATCGCGAGCATGCGCCGCTGGAGCGCGTCGCTCGAACGCTCCTCGCGCAGGAACGCGAGCGCCTCGGCGTCGCCCGCGCGCGCCGCGGCGACCGCGAGGAACGGCCGCACCAGCGGAGCCGCGTCGCGCTGGAGCGCCCGGCACGCCTCGACCGTCGCGGGCGCGCTGGCCGCGGCCAGGTACGGCGCGAATTCGGGCCAGAGCTCCTGCAAGCGACCGCGCTGCATCCAATCGACGTACTGCGCCTGGGCGCGGGCCGGATCGAGGTCGAAGAGCACCAACGCGCACTCGCGGATCGTCGTCGCTCCGGCGCGATCGAGCGCGACCAACACGCGATCGAAGTCCTCGGGACGGCCTTGACCGGGCTCTGGCGCCTCCGGCGTCCCGCGCCGGCGCAACATGCGCAGTGCGATGGCGCGCAGCTCTTCGCGTGGCGACTCCAGCGTACGCACGACGAGCTCGTGCGCCGCGGGTTCCTTCGACAGCGACACGACGT
>JADLBP010000227.1 GCA_020847695.1 Planctomycetota bacterium | reverse complement strand
AGGCCGAAGCGGTCGCGAAGGAGCTCGCTGCGCTCGAAGCGTCGTTCCCTGCGCTGATGGTGATGCAGGAGCGCGCCGAGCCGCGCGAGACGCACGTCTACACGCGCGGCGACTTCCGCAATCCCGGCGAGCGCGTCGAGCCCGGCGTGCCCGCGCTCTTCGCGCCGCTCGACGGTGCGCCGCCGAGTCGGCTCGGCCTCGCGCGCTGGTTGGTCGATCCCGCGAACCCATTGGTCGCGCGCGTCGCGGTCAACCGCCTGTGGGAGCGCTTCTTCGGCGTCGGCATCGTGCCGACCAGCGACGACTTCGGCACGCGCGGCGAGCCGCCGACGTACCCGGAGCTGCTCGACTGGCTCGCGACCGAGTACGTCGCGCGCGGTTGGAGCACCAAGGCGCTGGTGAAGCTGATCGTCACGTCCGCCGCGTATCGCCAGGACTCCGCGGTCGATCCCGCGCGCTTCGAGGCCGACCCGGAGAACCGCCGCTTCCTGCGCGGTCCGCGCGGCCGCGTCGAGGCGGAGAAGGTGCGCGACGGCGTGCTCGCGATCTCCGGGTTGTTGGTCGAGCGGCTCGGCGGTCCGAGCGTGTTCCCGCCGCAGCCCGAGGGCATCTGGAACCTGCCGTACAACGGCGATCGCTGGACGCCGAGCGAGGGCGGTGATCGCTACCGTCGCGGGCTGTACACGTTCGCGCGCCGTTCCGCGCCGTATCCGACGTTCAACACGTTCGACGCGCCGACGCGCGAGCTCGCGTGCACGCGGCGGCCGCGCTCGAACTCGCCGTTGCAGGCGTTGACGTTGCTCAACGATCCCGCGTTCGTCGAGGCGGCGGGCGCGTTCGCGCGGCGGATCGTCGCCCGCGCCGCGGACGATCGCGAGCGCGCGACGTTCGCGTTCCGCGCGTGCACGGCGCGCGAGCCGGAGCCCAAGGAGCTCGCGATCGTGCTGCGACTGCTCGCGAGCGAGCGCGAGCGCTTCGCGACCGAGAGCGAGGCAGCGGCCAAGCTCTGCGCGGCGAGCGGGCTCGCGAACGAGCCCGCGAGCGCCGAGCTCGCGGCGTGGATCGTCGTCGCGAACGCGCTGTTCAACCTCGACGAGACGATCACCAAGAGCTGAGCATGCCGAGCCACGATCCCCTCGCCGCCGAGAGGTCGCGCCGCTGGTTCTTCCGCCAGTGCGGCGCCGGGCTCGGCCGGCTCGCGCTCGCCTCGCTGCTCGGGCCCGAGCTCGCGCACGCGCGCGCCGCCGACGATCTCGGAGCGCGCGATCCGCTCGCGCCGAAGCCGCCGCCGCTCCCCGCGAAGGCGAAGCGCATCGTCTATCTGCACATGGCGGGCTCGCCGTCGCAGCTCGACCTGTTCGACGAGAAGCCGAAGCTGCGCGAGCTCGATCGCCAGCCTTGCCCCGACAGCCTGCTGAAAGGCGAGATGTTCGCCTTCATCAAGGGGCATCCGAAGATCCTCGCGTCGCCGTACTCCTTCGCGAGCCACGGCGAGAGCGGTCAGCGCATCTCCGAGCTCCTGCCCAACCTCGCGCGCGTCGCCGACAAGCTGTGCGTCGTGCGCTCGATGCACACGACGCAGTTCAACCACGCGCCGGCGCAGCTCTTCATGCACACCGGGCACTTCCGCATCGGGCGGCCGAGCTTCGGTTCGTGGCTGACGTACGGCCTCGGCTCCGAGAACCGCGACCTGCCCGGCTTCGTCGTGCTGCTCTCGGGCCAGTACGCGCCCGACGGAGGCACGTCGCTGTGGGGCTCGGGCTTTTTGCCGACGATCCACCAGGGCGTGCGCTTCCGGTCGCAGGGCGACGCGGTGCTCTTCCTCTCCGATCCCGACGGACTCGACCGCGCCGCGCGACGACGCTCGATCGACGCGATCAACGCGCTGAACGCCGAGGAGCTCGCGCGCGCCGGAGATCCGGAGATCCAGACGCGCATCGCGCAGTACGAGCTCGCGTTCCGGATGCAAGCGAGCGTGCCCGACCTGATCGACCTCGGCCGCGAGCCCGAGTCCGTGCGCGAGGCGTACGGCGTCGAGCCCGGCAAGGTGTCGTTCGCGAACAACTGCCTGCTCGCGCGGCGCCTGCTCGAGCGCGACGTGCGGTTCGTGCAGCTCTACCACTGGGGTTGGGACAGCCACGGCACCAGCCCGAGCGACGACATCGTCACCAGCCTGAAGAAGCGCTGCGACGAGACCGACAAGCCGATCGCGGCGTTGCTCGAGGATCTGGAGCAGCGCGGGTTGCTCGACGACACGTTGGTGGTGTGGAGCGGCGAGTTCGGGCGCACGCCGATGAACGAGGAACGCGACGGCTCGCAGTTCCTCGGCCGCGACCACCACCCGCACGCGTTCACGCTCTGGCTCGCCGGCGCGGGCATCCGGCGAGGCGCGAGCGTCGGCGCGACCGACGAGCTCGGCTACCGCGTCGTCGAGGACCCGATCTCGGCGCACGACCTGCACGCGACGCTGCTGCACCTGTTCGGCTTCGATCACGAGCGGTTGACCTACCGCTTCCAGGGTCGCGACTTCCGGTTGACCGACGTCGAGGGCGTCGTGCAGCCGAAGTTGCTCGCGTAGCTACTCGGCGGGCTCGTCGCCGCCCTTCAAGCGGCCGTGGAAGCGCTCGAGCTTCGCGATCGCCTCGTCGTCGATGCGCTCGCGGCCGAAGCCCTCGGTGCGCCAGTCGGCGACCGGACGGCGCGCACCGGTCTCCGGATCGACCGCGTCCGACGGCGCGGGCTCGGGCCGCGGCGCGGCGCGCAGCGGCTCGTGCACCGGCTCGCGAGCGCCGCCGCGCGCGCCGGGACCGCCGAACTGGAAGCGCACGCCGCCGAACTGGCCGCCGAAGTTGCCGAACGGGAACTGCCCGTGGCGCAGTCGCACCGCCCAGAGCTCGCGCGTGCCCGCCCAGCCGACGAACAGCGCGATCAAGAGGAGCGAGATCGAGAAGCCGTTGAAGCCGCTCTGGAACATCAGGAACACCGCGAGCGCGAACATGAACAGCGCGACGATCCGTCCGACGTTGACCGCGATCTCGGTCGCGCGCACCCAGTCGTGGAACGCGCCGAGGATCGCGCGCAGCACGCGTCCGCCGTCCATCGGGAACGCGGGCACCAGGTTGAACGTGCCGAGCAGCAGGTTGTAGAGCACGAACGCCGCCGCCGCGGCGCCGATCCAGTCCTCGCGCACGAACCACTCGCGCAGCGACGGCGCGGAGAGCTGCAAGAGACCGAGTCCGACCATCGCCGCGATCGTCACGCCCGCCAGCACGAAGTTGACCGCGGGGCCCGCGATCGCGACCAACGACTCGATCTTCGGGTTCTCCGGGATGTGATCCATCCGCGCCATGCCGCCGAGCGGCCAGAGCGTGATGTCGTACACGCGGATGCCGTAGCGCATCGCGACCAGAGAGTGTCCGAGCTCGTGCAGCAGCACGCACCCGAAACCGACGAGCACCTCGGCGACCGTGTGGGCCCAAGGCTGCGGCGAGCTCGCCGCGAGCAGGACGACCAGCGCGACGAACATCCAGTGCACGCGCACCTGGATGCCGAACAGGCGGCCGATCGAGAAAGATCCGAACACTCCGGGGGCTTTCGAAGGGGCAAAGATCTTGGTGGGGGAGGCGCGCCCGGACAAGGGGCGAAACGGATCCCGGTACGCGCGGCGGTCGGTTTCCTTGCGACGCGAGCCGCCGCTCGCGGGCTCGCGCCGGTGCAACGGCCTACACTACACCGAGTTGACGCATGGACGAGCGCGCGGACAGGCCGTGGGTGATCGAGCTCGACCTCGACCGGCTCGCGCCGGGCAGGTCGGAGCCTTGGGGCGCGTCGCGGCGGCCGTTCGCGTCCGACGATCCGGAGCTCGACCGGCTCGGCCGCGCGTCCGGCGAGGCGCTCGCGCTGGTCGAGCTCGCGCGCCGGGACGATCCGCCGTTCGTGCTCGCGGTCGGCGAAGCCGTGCGCCGCGGGCTGCCGACGGCGTCGCGCACGAGCGTCGTCGCTCGCTCGCCGCTCTCGGGCTTGGTCGCCGACGGCCAGGTCGGCAGCGACCTCGCGCGCCGGCTCGCGGCGCTCGGCGACGCGTTCGTGCTCCGCGGACGCGCGCGCGGCAACGTGCTCGTGCTCGACGAGGACGGAGCGAGCGTCGAGCTCGTCCCGGACCTCGCCGGCCTCGAGCCGCGCGAGGCGCACGCTCGGCTCGAAGCGCGCTTCGGCGCGGCGGCGACGCTCTCGATCGGCCGCGCGGGTGAGCGCGGCGTGCCGATCGCGAACCTCGCCGCCTGTTCGTCGGGCACCGGTGCCACGGCGCTCGCGCACTACGTCGGCCGCGGCGGGCTCGGCGCGGCGTTCGCGGCGCGCGGACTGAAGGCGTTGGTCGTGCGCGCGCCCGCGATCGAGACCACGGCGCATCCCGAGCTCGTGCGCTGGCTGCTCGCGTCGCCGCGGCTCGCCGCGCGCGCGAACGAGGGCACGCTCGAGCTGCCGGAGTCGTATGCGGCGCGCGGCGATCTGTTCGCGCGCGGCGGCAGCGTCGCGGTCGATCGCGAGCAAGCGCGGCGCGTCGCGGAATCGCTCGATCGCGGCGCGCGCGCGTCCCACGGCTGTCGCGGCTGTCCGACGCCGTGCGGGGTCGTGCTCGAAGGCGCGCGCGGCGAACGGCGCGGCGCTCGCTTCTCCGCGGGGCATGCGCTCGGGCTCAACCTCGGCCTCGAGCACGGCGACGACGCGTTCCTGCTGCTCGCGGCGTGCGACCGCGCGGGGCTCGACGCGAAGGAGCTCGGCGCCGGGCTCGCGCTCGTGGCGCGCGCTCGCGCCGCGGGGACCATGCCCGGCGCCTTCGCGACGATCGCCGACGCGCCGCGCTTCGGCGATCGCGACGCGCTGCTCGCGTGCATCGAAGCGACCGCGGAAGGCCGCGGGATCGGCGCGTTGCTCGCGCGAGGCGTCGCCTCGGTCGCGCGCGAGCTCGGGCTCGACGCCGCGGTCGCGCGCGGCCAAGCGGTGCGGCGCGAGCGCAGCCTCGCGTCGTTGCTCGGGCAGTGCGTCGCCGCGCGCGGGCCCGATCCGATGCGCACGTTCCCGTTCCTCGCGACCGACGCGGCGTCGCGCGCGCGGCTCGTCGCGTTGGTCGCGCCGCTCGCTCTTCCCGCGCTCGCCGAGGACCCGGACGCGGCCGCGGGCAAGGGCCGGCTCGTGTGGTGGCACGAGAACCTCGCCGCGGCGCTCGACGTCGCCGGGTTCTGCGCGTTCTCCGCGGGCGCACTGCTCGCCGACGGAACGGTGACGCTCGACGAACTCGCGCGCGTGATCGCGCCGCGCGCTTGGCGGTCCGACGACGACGCCGGCTGGCGCTTGCTCGACGGCGGCGCGCGCACGGTCGCGTGGGTCCGCGTGCTCGAGCGCCGCTTCGGAGCCGCGCCCGATGTCGATCGGGCGGCGTTCGCGAGCGCCGAGCTCGCGCTGCCGGGCATGCTCGACGAGTACCTCGCGTTGCGCGAGCCCGCAGATGCGACGGCGGACTCGGCGCTCTCTCGCGCGCGGCGCTTCGCGCTCGAAGCGAACCAGCGCGCGACCGCCGAGTCGGCTCCGTCGGCCTCGCTCCGTTCGGACGCGCCGCGCGAGCCGCGCGCGCTCGGGCGCGTGCGCGTCGTCGCCAGCGGTGCGCTCGCCGCGGGCTACGGGGGCGATCGCGAGGTCGAGCTCGGCCTGCCGTGCGACGTCGCCGCGGTGCTGCGCGCGCTCGAGGCAAGCCGGATCGACGGGCCGGCGCTGTTCGCCGCGGGCTCGCCGGTGCCGGCGGTGTTCCGCGACGGCAAGCGCCTGGAGCCCGATGCGACGGTGCGCGCCGGCGACCGCCTCGACCTGGTGCTCGCGATCAGCGGGGGCT
>JADLBP010000226.1 GCA_020847695.1 Planctomycetota bacterium | reverse complement strand
GCGCGCGTCACGGCAGCGGCAGCGTGCACCACAGGAGCTCGCGCCCGTCGCGCGCGCCGAACTCGATGCCGCGCGCGGTGAACACCGCGGCGCCGACGTCGGCGTACGGCTCGCCCTGCACGTCGCCGCAGACGATGCGCCAGCCTCGCGCGTCCTGCGCGGAGTACGCCAGTCGCTCGCCCTTCGCGTCCCACACGAGATCGCGGATCGCACCGAACTTCGGACCGTCGGCGCGCGGTTCCGCGCGACCCAGCGCGCGCACCACGACGAAGTGCTCGCCGCCGAGGATGCACGGCTCGTACTGGGGATCCGTCGAGCCGCCGCGGTTCACGACCTGCGCGAGCTCTTCGCCCGCTGGATCGAAGGCGAGCTCGAACACGTGATCCCACCGACCGGTCGGGGTCTTCTCGTCGTCGATCGCGACCGAGCGACCGTCGGCGGTGGCGACGACGTACGCGACGTGCTTGCCGCCAGCATCGACGACGGGTCGGCCGATCGAAGGGAAACCCGAGCCGACTCGCTTCTGCTTGAAGAGCAGCACGCTGCGCTGCGAGTTGTCGTTCGTGCCTTCGATCGCCGTCGCACGGAGATCGCGCGACGCCGCGAACGAACGGATCGACACGCCGCCCTCGCACGCCACTGTCTCGCGTTGACGTCGCTCGATCAGGATCCCCGCCTTTCCGTCGAACGCGCCGGCGAGCAAGGCGGCGCCGGTCGCGTCGAACAAAGGCACCTGTTCGACGCAGCCCTGCCACGCCTTGCCGCGCGCCACGAACCACTGGCCGGAATCGGCTCGCGTGGCGACCGCGAGGTAGTGCTTGCGCACCTCTGGCGTCGGCGCATCGCCATAGCGAGCGCCGGGAAACGTCCAATAAGCCACGCGCTTCCCGTTGGGCGAGACCGCCAGCTCGCCGATCCAATCCTCGCGTTCGACTTCCTTGCCGTCGACCCAGACCCAACTGCTCGCGGTGTTCTCGCCGGTCACGCGCGAGACGACGAAGAACGCCCGACCGCCGGCGATGCAAGGCGTCGAAACGTCGCTGTATGCGGGGCCGAGCTCGGATCCGACCACGGGGTGCGCCTGGTCGCCGCGGCGCGCGACGTACGCGACCAGGCTTCCGTCGGATGCGAAGCGAAGCGACGTCCCTCGGCGATAGGTCGAAGGCTCCGCAGTCCGCACGAGCTCCTCGGAGAGCGCGAATCCCTCCGGCACCTGCGCGAGCGTGCGAGGTGGGCTCGCCGATGGCGACTGGGGAAGCAGCGCGAGCAACGACGACGTGACCCATGCAGCGGTCATGCGGACTCTCCGGATCGGGGACGAGATCGGACGGCGGCGCGTCGGCGAGCGCTTCCAGGCGCTCGATCCGCGCGAGGGCGCCGCGCGCCGCAACCCACGTTCCGCGATCGGGCGCGCTCAGCGCACGCCGAGCAAGTGCTCGGTCAGGAGCTGATCGAGCCGCTCGTAGCGCAGGCCCTCGCGAGCGATCGCGCTCGCGTCGAGCTCGAGCGAGGCGAGCTGCTTCGCCTTGTCGCGCGAGAAGCCGCGGAGCAGCGGCTCGAGCTTCGCGTCGCGTTTCTCCGCGACGAGCTGGCGCACCTCGGGATCGGCGTCGAACTCTGCGGCGCGCGCCTTCAGGATCTTGTAGGTGCGCATCGAACCGCGCGCGAACTCCCACACGCCGTCGAAGTCCTCGGTGCGGTAGGCGTGGCTGTCGAAGTGCAGCGGTCCGCGATACGGCTCGCCGCCCGCGGTGCCTTCGAGCAAGCGCACCAGCAGGAACGCCTGCTTGAGGTCCTCGGAGCCGAAACGCAGGTCCTGGTCGTAGCGACCGATCTTCTGCGCGTTGAGATCGATGTGGAAGAGCTTCTTCGCCTCCATCGCCTGCGCGACGGCGTGCACGAACGACAGCCCGGCCATGTTCTCGTGCGCGACCTCCGGATTGACGCCGACCATCTCGGGATGCGCGAGCGTCGAGATGAAGTGGAGCATGTGCCCCGTCGTCGGCATGTAGATGTCGCTGCGCGGCTCGTTCGGCTTCGCTTCGAGCGCGAAGACGAGGTCGTAGCGGCGGTCCTTGACGTACTCGCAGAGGAAATCGAGCGCGTCGCGCATCCGAGCGATCGCGGTGCGCGGATCGCGGCACGCGTCGCACTCGACGCCTTCGCGCCCGCCCCAGAACACGTAGACCTTCGCTCCGAGTTCGACGCCGAGCTCGATCGACGCCAACGTCTTCTGCAGCGCGAACGCGCGGACCCGCGGATCGTTCGCGGTGAACGCGCCGTCCTTGAAGATCGGGTGCGAGAAGAGGTTGGTCGTCGCCATCGGCACGACCATGCCGGTGTCCTCGAGCGTCGCCTTGAACTCCGCGACCAGCGTGTCGCGCTCCTTCGCGCTCGCGCCGAACGGCAGCAGGTCGTTGTCGTGGAGGTTGACGCCCCACGCGCCGCACTCGGCGAGCTTCCTGACGAGCTCGGTCGGCTTCAGCACCGGCCGCACGGGCTCGCCGAACGGATCGCGACCGGGATTGCCGACGGTCCAGAGGCCGAACGAGAAGCGGTCTTCGGGAGTCGGGTCGTACGCGTCCATGCGGTCCTCCGGTTCGGGTGTCGACGAGCGCGCGGATTGTAGCGGCGCGCGTTCGACCCCGACGCGAAAGGTCGGCCGCGTCGTCACGATCGACCTTTCCCAGGTGCTCACGTCGACCGACCGACTTCCGCCGACCCGTCGCGACGCCTCACTCGAGCCCAAGCAGGGCGCGCGATCGGGACGACTCGGATCGAACCGTCCCGGAGTGCGCCGCTGCCCATCCGCGCCCGTGGCCCTCGCTTCGTACGAACCGCACGACCGCCCGTGAGTTCGCGACTCGCTCCGCCGCGCCGCGACCCGGCGCTAGCATGTCCACGCCGTCCGATTCCCACGGTCCGAGGCCCGACAGGTCCACGATGCTCACGCTGCTCTTCGCGCTCGCACTCTGCCTCCCGCAGTCGCCCGCCGCGTCACCCACGCGGCTCGTCCTCGAGACGTTCCCCGACGGGAAACCGCAGCGCGAGTACGAAGTCGCCGACATCAAAGGCACCACTCAGAAGCACGGGACCTTTCGCGAGTGGCATGCGAACGGCGCGCTGAAATGCGAGGGCAAGTTCGAGAAGGACCTCGAGACCGGCGCGTGGAGCTTCTTCGGCGACGCCGGCCAGCCGCTCGCGAGCGGACGCTTCGCGAAGGGCGAGCGCGTCGGCGCGTGGACCGAGCACTGGCCCGACGGCACGAAGAAGCTCGAAGGCAAGTACGCGAAAGGTCGACGCGAAGGCCGGTGGAAGGCGTGGAATGCCGACGGCTCGGTCGATGCCGCGGGCACCGGCGTGTGGAGCTTCCAGTCGAGCACGTGGCCCGACGGCACGCCCCGCGACGAGGGCTACACGTGCAACGGCGTGCGACACGGCGAATGGACCTCGCGCGCGCCGAGCGGCGCGCCGGACTGGCACGGCGAATTCCGCGCGGGCCTGCGCCACGGCAGCTGGACGTTCCACCGCGCGGACGGGACCTTGCACGGCGAAGGCCACTACGTCGACGGCGTCGCCGAAGGCGCGTGGACGAGCTTCTGGGAGGACGGCAAGCCGCAGGTGAGCGGCACCTACTCCGCGGGCAAACGCAGCGGGAGTTGGCAGCTGCTCCACCCCGATGGACGGGTCGCGACCGCGCTGATCACCGGCGCGTACTCCGCGGGGACGCGCAGCGAGCCTGCCACGAGCGCCGGCGCCAAGGCGGAAACCGCGGAGGACCTCGCTGCGTATCCGAAGGCGGCGAGCGCGTTCGAATCCAATGCGGTGCTCGCGACTCGGATCGCCGAGTTCGTCGAGCAAGCGAGCGGCAACGACGCCGCGGCTCAGGCGGCCGCGTTCCAGTGGCTCGCCTACTACGGTCGCGCCGCGCTGCCGGTGGTGCTCGAGAAGCTCGCGCGCATCGACCTGACCAAGGCGCCCGGCGCGTCGCTCGCGGAGCGCTTCGACGTGCAGTACTTCCGGCGAGCGTTCGTCGGCGCGAGCTTCCCTCTGCCGCGCGGGATCACGCCGGCCGCGAACGCCGGTCGTTTCGAATGGCTGCGCTCGTGGTACTCGCTCTGGGCGCTGACCCACGACGATCTCGCGTACTGGGCGATCGACCTGCGCGGCGAGCCGCGCACCAACGACACCGAAGCCGCGCGCGCGGCGTTGCTCGCCGCGCCGCCGATCTTCGAACCCGATCGCGCACTCGCTGTACACGAGCGCACGCCGATCGCTCGCTACGCGCTGCGTTTCGCGCCACGCGAAGACGCGACGCCGGAGCTGCTCGCGTCCGTGCGCGAGGGACTCGCGTGGCTCGCCGCGCACCAGGACATCCGTGGTTGGTGGGACACCGCCAACTTCGCGGACTCCTGCGGTCGCATCGGCAGGTCGGTGTGCGACGGCACCGTGCTGCGCAGTCGCTACGTCGGGGTCACCGGGCTCGCGCTGCTCGCGTTCCTCGCGGACGGCAACACGCCGGAGCACGGCCCGTTCGCCTCGTCGGTCGCGCGGGCGGTCGGCGTGCTGCTCGAGCTCCAGGACGGCAAGACCGGGATGTTCTTCGCCGACTGGACCGAGCGCGACGCCGCGGGAGTCGAACGCCGCTACGTCCCCTCCGACTTCGTCTACGACCACGCGATCGCGACGCTCGCGCTCTCCGAAGCGCTCGCGGTCTCCGAGCACTCCGCGCTGCGCAAGCGTCTGAG
>JADLBP010000225.1 GCA_020847695.1 Planctomycetota bacterium | reverse complement strand
GTGCCTCGCGACGTGCCTCGCGACGTGCCTCGCGACGTGCCTCGCGACGTGCCTCGCGACGTGCCTCGCGACGTGCCTCGCGACGTGCCTCGCGACGCGCCTCGCGACGCGCCTCGCGACGAGACTCGCGACGAGACTCGCGACGAGACTCGCGACGAGACTCGCGACGATCGCGAATCGACGGCGAGGTGTGCGCGAGTCGTCGCGACGCGATCACGAGCGGCAAAGGTCCGTTCGACACGCCGATTCGCGAAGAATCACTCGCAGCGGGAAGGAATCCCCGCGCGCTTTCGGGCGTCGGTCGCGCAGAAACGTCCGTTCGGTACGGCGAGTTGCGTATTCCTTGAGCGCACCGTCCTTATTTCTCCCCCTGCGCTCCCGTGGTCTGATTCGTGCAACACATCGAGCGACCCAGATGCGTTCAGCGATCCACGACCGTTCAACAGAACACGCAAGGATCGGCTCCCTTGATGGGGGGCTAGATCGTGGGTGCGCACCCGCGTTCGAGGTCGCAAATCGGGTCGAGTTCCACCACCTCTGGAGGGTTCAATCATGAGATTCATCCTGGCAGGTCTCGTCGCAGCGGTCCCCGCGATCCTCGTTGGATCAGCTTCCGCCGGCGATTACCACAAGGATGGCACTCTGCTCTGCTCTCAGTGCCACGTCATGCACTTCAGCCAGTCGCACGGGTACAACCCCAACGGCTCCGGCTTCATTTTCACGCCGATCGGCTCCACCCCCCACGAGTTCCTGCTGCGTGGGCCGGTCAACGACATGTGCCTCACCTGCCACGACAACAACGGCATCGCGCCGGACGTCTACGGCTCGGCCAACACCGGCAACGGTCCGTCCGACGTGCGTCTCGGTGGCTTCCTGAACCGTCTTGGCGATCCGACCGAAGCGTCGGGCCACACGCTCAACTCGACTGACATCGCTCCGGGTTCGACCGGCGCGGGTTGGTCGGATCCGGCCGGCCTGAACTGCGTCAACTGCCACAACCAACACGGCGGCAGCCAGTCGGGCTCCACCTACGGTCAACCGGGCTACAGCCCGTACCGCAACCTGCGCGTGACCGCGGGCCAAGCGGCGTCGAACAGCACCGTGGTGACCTACAACTACACCGCCCACGGCACCAACGACCTGACTCGCGACGTGTTCGAGCGTCAAGCGGCCGAGTACGACGAAGCTGACGTCGACTGGAACGAGCCGAACACCGCCGACTCCGCGATCGCGAAGTTCTGCGGCGGCTGCCACGGCGACTTCCACGGCCAAGTCGGTAGCGCGCAGATCGGCGGCGTCGCCTCCGGCGCGGGCTTCGCGGACTTCGTTCGTCACCCGTCGGCCGGTGTCAACATCGGCGTGCTGGGCGGCGGCCACTCGAGCCTGACCCTCTTCAACGCGCACACCAACAAGGTCAAGGTCATGAGCCCGACCGGTGTGTGGGGCGCGACTCACCCCGGTGACGTCACCCCGACCTGCATCAGCTGCCACAAGGGCCACGGCAACGGCAACGCGTTCGGCTTGCTCTTCCGCCAAGGCACCGGCACCCTGACCGAGAACGGCGACACTGCCGGCAACCAACTCGAAGACCTGTGCGGCCAATGCCACGTGCAAGGTCGCTACTTCTTCAACAACCCGTGATCTCGGGTAATCGGTTGTAGGAGCCCCGACGGGGCTCCGGTCGACGCGGGGCGGTCGCTAGCGGCCGCCCCGCGGTCTTTGGGTGCGGAGGAGTTCGCGGCCCGCGCGCGCAGCGCTGGCGGACCGCGCCGGAGGAGCGGTGGGGAAGCAATGCGCCTTCCTTGTTCGCATCAAGATCGCGGCATGGCGCGGCCGAACCATGCCGCCCCATGGCTCCTTCC
Organism: Planctomycetota bacterium; assembly: GCA_020847695.1. Lineage (GTDB taxonomy): Bacteria > Planctomycetota > UBA1135 > UBA1135 > JACRIN01. The sequence continues at coordinate 26,318 of JADLBP010000225.1, read as the reverse complement.
ATCCGCCGTTTCGCCGGGCGGTCCGCGGCCGACCTCGCGACGATCCTCGGCCTCGTGACGGCCGCGCTGTTCGGGGGCGGGCTCGCCCACGCCGGCGACTACCACGACCGTGGCACGCTCGACTGCGCCGAGTGTCACGTGATGCACGTCAAGCCGAGCGAGAAAGCCCCGCTCGTCGTCGCCGGAGCGAAAGCCGACGCGGACGTCGGCCCGCTGCTGCGTCGCGACATCAACGAGCTCTGCCTCTCGTGCCACGACGGCTCCCAGAAAGCCGTCGACGTGCTCGGGCGCAATCAGGGGCGCTCCGCGGGCGACGTGCGCCAGGCCGGCTTCCTGAACTCGATCCATGGGGTCGGGTTCGCCTCGACGGGGCACACGCTCGGCTCGACCGATCTCGCGCCGGGCTCCGAGCCGCCGTGGAGCGCCGAGGACGAGAACGGCACGGGACAGGGGCTCACTTGCATCAACTGCCACGCGCCGCACGGCAGCGGCTCGGGCACACCCGCCTATCGCAACCTGCGCAGCGACGCCGGCAACAACCGCCCGGGCGAAGGCCTGGTCACGTACAACTCCGACCGCGCGGGCTCGAACGACCTGACGCGCGACGTGTTCGTGCGACGCGCTCTGAGCTACGACGAGGCGGATGTCGATTTCAACGAGCCCGATCGCCGCGACTCAGCGCTCGCGCGCTTCTGCGCGGGCTGCCACGACGAGTTCCACGGCATCCCCGGCGTCGACGCGAACATAGGCGGTCGGCCGAGCGGCAAGGGGCTGACCGCGTTCGTGCGTCACCCGACGTCGGGCGTCGACCTCGGCTCCGTCGGCAGTCAATGGACGCGAGTCGACACCTATCTCGGCCGCAAGAACCGAGTGAAGGTGATGAGCTCGCTCGGCGCATGGAACACCGCGAACGGCGAGCTGACGCCGACGTGCATCTCGTGTCACAAGGCGCACGGCAACGACAACGCGTTCGGGCTGATCTATCGCTCCGGAACCGGAGCGCTGACCGAGAACGGCGACACGCAGGGCCGCGCGGTCGAGGACCTGTGCCGGCAGTGCCACGGCGAGTCGCCGTTCGCGCCGTGAGCGTCTGACGCGATCGAGCGCGAGCCCGCGCCGGGATCCCGGTGCTCGCGCGCGCGCGCTCGCGACCGCTCGCGACCGCACGCGATCGCACGCGATCGCACGCGATCGCACGCGACCGCACGCGACCGCACGCGACCGCACGCGACCGCACGCGCTTGCACGCGCTTGCACGCGCTTGCACGCGGCTGCACGCGGCTGCACGCGGCTGCACGCGGCTGCACGCGACTGCACGCGACTGCACGCGACTGCCGTCGAGCGGTCGCTCCGCGTCCGCGGTCGACCCTGTTGCGTTGCCCCGACCGGCGGACGGTTGCGCGTCGGAGGGGCCGAGCCGGGGTCAGTTGTTGAAGCTCGCCGACACCGTGAAGACCTGCGTCGTGTCGCCTTGGTCGGGGACCTCGGCCGCGTACTGGATCTCGAGGAACGTGTACGCGTTGAAGCCGTAGCGGGCGAGCGCCCGCCAGCGATCGGTCTGCGTATCCGCGAACGACTGAGTGCTGGTGCGGTCGAAGTCGAACTGCAAGTCCAGCGACCCGTCGCCGAACGGGATCCAGTCGACGCGCAGTCGCTGGTCGAGCCCGCTGCCGGCGAAACTGTCGATCCAGCGCAGCTCGGCCTCGCCGATCAGGTGCTCGCTCGGCCGGTAGACGAGCGTGAGCTCGTAGCGATCCTCCGACGGGTCGGGGATGCCGGTCGAGCCGGAGCCGGTGACCGACGCGTCGTCGCTGCGCGCGCGCACCGTGGCGTCGAGCGTCGGCGTGAGCTCGGCGATCAGCGCCGCGCCGCCGATCCAACGCTCGATATCGCGTTGGTTGGTCGAATCCTCGGTCGTGTTGTGCTCCAGCGAAACCTCCGCGCGCAACGTCGGAAGGAGTTCGGCCGAGGCCAGCGCCTGGGCGACGTCGGTGCGCAAGTCGTCGACGCCGTCGACGTCGCGGTCGCTGCGCAGGAAGCTGAGGTCGAAGTCGAGCGTGCGGATCGGTCGGTACGAAAGCACGCCGAGCAGGGTCACGACCTCCTCGTCGCGCAGCACTGGATCGTCGATGCGTTGATCCGCGACGCGCAGGTTCGCGTCGAACTTCTCGGTCGGCGTCCAGGACGCCCACGCGCCGGCGTCGAGCCGCTGCTCGTCCCGCGTCGTCGTCCCGTTCGCGTCGGCATCGGCTTGCTGCGCGATCACGTCGGCGCCGACGCTGACCGTGTCCGCGACCTGCCACGAGACGTTGGTCGTCGCGCTGTGCACCGACTCGTCGACCTTCGTCGTCGTCGTGCTCGAACCACCCGCGGAGCGGAAGACCTCGAGCTCGGAGATCAGCACCGCCGGAGCGCCCGCGGGCGAGGAGGTGTTGACCACCTTGACGAAGCGCTTGTTGACGCTCGGGATCGAGAGCCGGAAGCGCTGGAACGCGGGATCGTAGACGTACGCCGCGGAGCTCTTCACCAGGGTCCAGAACGTGTTGTCGTCCGAGGCCCACACCGAGAACGCGAACGGGTTCGCGAAGTTGGAGGGCACGACGGCGACGGTGGAGAGCTCGATGCGGTCGACGGATTGGCCGGGCGGGAGCTGTGCCGCGAGGTTCCACGAGATCTGGCCGCCGGACCCGAACCCGCCGATGTCGATGCCGGTCGAGGTCGCGAAGTTGGCGTCGATCAGCGCCGCGTTGGTCGAAAGCGACGAGATCTGCGGCGTCGTGTCGACGTCGGCGAATGCGAGTGTCGGGAAGACCTGCAGCGACGGAATCGTGCCGGCGGGCACGTCGGTCGAGTTGTCGCGCTCGCTCGCGAAGACGCTGACCGTCGTCGAGAGCTTGTCGTCGAGGTGGCGATCCTGGTACGTGAGTCGCGCGATGTGCTCGGTGCGTTCGCTCTCGACGTCCGCGTCGAGGTCGTCGGTGTTCTCGCGGCGGAAACTGTAGTCGTAGTCGAACGGTTCGATCGACTGCGAGACCTGCAGCCGCGTCTCGATGCGTTCTTGGTCGACGAAGAACTCGTCCTCGGTGGTCCGGTAGTTCAACCACGCGGTCACCTGCGGCAAGTCGTTCGGCGCCCATTCGAGCTTCTCGAGGAAGTCGTTGCGGACCAGCGTGTTGTCCGGCCCGCTGCCCGAGAGCGTGCGATCCTCTTGCGACTGGAAGAGCTGCGTCCACCGCACCGGCCCCGAGGTCATCACGACGTCGACCGACGGTCTGTGCAGAGTCGACTCGTCGTACGTGGAGGTCGAGCCCGTATCGAGTTTCTGCGCGCCGTAGACGAACTTGTCGCTGACGCGATACTCCAGGTCGGGCCCGATCCGATCCTGCACGCCGACTTCGATCAGATCGGTCTCGGTCTGAACCTCGGTCGAGCCGGTCTTGGTCAGCTCGTACGTGCTGCGCACGTGCCGGATCGGGTTCGTCGTGCACGCCGCGACCGTCGTGGAGATCGCGAGCGCGGCGAACGGTCCGCGCCGCTCGAGGAGCGCTCGCGTGCGACGTCGGCATCGGCTCTGGGCGTTCAAGGGGACCGTCTTCCGCTCATTCCGCGATCACGACGTCCATCGGTCGCGAGCCGCAGGGGATCGCGGCCTCTTCCTTGCCGAGCACGAGGTCGATCGAAAGCAGCGTGCCCTTCTCCGGCACGACGCCGTACAAGCGGCTGCCCTCGAGCGTCAGCGCGAGCGCTTGGATGCGACCGGAAACCGGGATCCGGCGCACGATCGAACCGAGGCGTCGCTCGACGACCAGCACCTCGGCGGGCCGCGAGCGCGCGATGTAGATTCGGCTGCGCTGCGGATCGGCGAGCACGTCGGTGACGTCGCCCCCGATGAATACCGTGCTGGAGACCGCGAGCGAGCGCGCGTCGAGCACCAGCAGGTTGGGCGACGTGCGGTGGCCGACGAAGAGCTCGAGCTCGTCGCGATCGATCTCGACGTCGGACGGTTGCGACTCGACGGAGACGGTGGTCACGACCGACCGCGAGTTCGTGTCGATCACCGAGACCGAATCGCCGCCCGACTCGCACACGTACAGCCGCCCGAGCGACGGCGCGGCGGTCAGCCGGGTCGGCGAGCGGCCGACGGCGACGCTTTGCGCGGTCCCGCCCGGCGCGAGCGTCGCGAACGTCACCGAATCGAGCGCGGGGTTCGCCGCGGCGACGAAGCGGTCGAGGTCGGCGAGCACGACATCGGAGGTCCCGGCCGAGAATCCGATCGCGAACGAGCTCTCGACGTGGCCCTGGCGCACGTCGACGATCGAGAGCGAACCGTCGCCGGCGTTGGCGACGCACAACCGACGGCGGTCGCGGGCCAGCGCGAGGGCGCTGGGTTCGGAGCCCGCCTTGCACGTCCCGACGATCTGGCCGGTCGAGCGATCGAGCGTCAACACCGAGCCCGAGCCCGCGTCCGCGACGAAGAGCATGCCGAGCGTGGTCTGCGGCCGCTCGAGCGACGTCGTGAAGCTCGGCGCGAAGCCGGCGCCGCCGCGCAGCGAATCGGCGGCTTGCCAGTCGACGAAGATCGACGCGGCGTCGCGTTCGCGCAGGCGCAGGTCCAGCGGGAGCTCGTAGCTGCGCTTCGCCTCGGTCAGCACGTCTTCCGCGGTCGGATCGGTCGATTCGAGTTCGAGCGCCTGCCTCCCGTCGCCGCGATCCAACCAGGCGCCGTCGAGCGTGACGCGCAGCTTGACGTAGCGCGCCGGAGGGACGATCGACCCTGCGAGCGGCAAGCGCCTCGAGGCGTCCGTGGCGAGGATCTGCCGACGCGAGGTCGCGAGCGCGCGCGACGCGCCGCCCTCGTCGACGAGCTCGACCGCGGCGACCGAGAAGCCGAGTTCGCGCGCGGTCGCATCCGTGCAGCGGAGGAAGACGTCGACTCGCGAGCTGGTCGCTTCGACCGGCGCCGGGGCGTCGCGTCGCGGCCGATGGCACGCGGGAAGCGCCGCGAGCGCGAGCCCCGCCGCGACCGCGAGCCACACGGAGCGCGGTGCGTGCCTCGAGGGTCGGCGTGCGGTCGTCGTCGTTCGTCGTGCCGGCTGCATGTTCCTGCTCGAGGCTTCGGGGTGTGGAGCTCGCTAGCGGTTGACCGGCGTCTGCGTCGCCGGGCGTTGTCGTTCCGCGAGCGGCTTGCGCAGGAAGACCTGCACGCGCTGTCCGTAGCGCTCGGCGACCCAGATCGGCCCGTCCGGCGCGATCGCGATGTCGGTCGGGTAGAGCAGCTCACCCGGCGCGCGGCCGCGGGTCTCGGGCGTGAACCACCCGCCGAAGCGCGAGAGCATCTTGCCCGCGGGCGTGAACACCTTGACGTCGTGACGCAGCAGGTCGACGACGTACAGGAAGCCGTTTTCGTCGAACTCGAGCGCGATCGCCGCGGTGAAGTTGTCGAGCCCGATGTCGTGCTCGCCGAACGCCGCGATCATCTTGCCCTTGGCGTCGTAGACGTGGATCACCGGCTCGCCGCGTTGATCGGAGATCGCGACCAGGCCGTCGTGCGAGACCGCGATGTCGGAGATCGACTCGAAATGATCCTTGCCGATCGGCGGCTCGAGCTCGAGGACCTGCTTGCCGTCCGCTTCGAGGATCCACGCTCGGCCGAGCTCGCGATCCGCGACGTACCAGCGACCCTTCGCGTCGCGCGCGACCGCGGACAACGTGATCAAGCGCGGTGACTCGCCCTCGTTCGCGGTCACGTGGAACTCGACGAAGCCCTCGGGCTCGCCGCGGTAGTTGAAGCGCCTGAGTTTCGAGCGATCGGCGTCGAGCACCAACATCGTCCCGTCTTGCGACGCGAGCACCGACTTCGGCTCGAGCAGCACCGCCGCGCCGCCGAACGAGAACACCGGCGTGCCCTCGACGTCGAAGATGCCGATGCGGCTGTTCTTCGAGTCGGCGACGTAGAGCTCCTTCGCCGTCGGTTCGAAGAAGACTCCGATCGGCTCCCGGAAGTTGCCGTCGGTCAAGTGTCCCCACAGCGCGTCCTGCGGCACGATCTCCCAGGGGTACGCCTCGGCCGCGAGGGCTTTGGCTCCCTTCGGAGTCGCGGCGTCCTGCGCGAGGAGCGCGAGGACGACCAGCAGGCTACTTGCGCTTGCCGGCATCGGGTTTCTTCGGCGTGTTGTGGTCGGTGTCGTGGCACTCGATGCACAGACCACGCGATTGATCGCCGCGCAGTTGATAGGAGAAGGCGGTGCCGTGCGGGTCGTGGCACGTGACGCACGTGATCCCCTTGCCGGTGCGCGGGTCGAGGCGATCCTCGCCGAGCGGGTGGCCGTGCTTCGCCGTCTCGTGGCAGCTCAGGCACGTGCGGATCGGGCCCGAGTTGAGCAGGTGCTCTTGGGTCGACGAGTGCGGCGAGTGGCAGCCCAGGCACGCGCCCTTCTCGTCGACGATCGGGTGCGCGGACTTCGCCGCGGCTCCGCGCGCGATCAGGTCCTGGTGGCAGGAGCTGCAGAGCTCTCTCGGCGAGCTCGCGAGCAGCGCCTTGACGTCGCCGGTGTGAGGCACGTGGCACGACGCGCACTCGCCTTGTCCGACGGGCTTGTGGACGACGGTGTCGCCTTTCCTCGGGTAGTCCTGGTGGCACATCGCGCAGAGACGCCCGCCGGTGGCTCGGACGAGCCGTGGCGTGTCGCTGTCGGTCATGTGGCACATCTCGCAGCTGCCGTCGCCGAACGGCGAGTGCACGACCGAGCGCAGCAGGCCCTTGGTCTTCGACGCGTGCGGGTCGTGGCAGCCGACGCAGTTCGCCCCCGCGATCGGGATGTCGGTGTGCGCGGCGACGAGCTCGGCGGAGTCCGCGGGGTGGCAGACCTGGCAGAGGTTCGCGGTCTGAGCGTTGAGCTGGTTCGGGAACGGCGAGTTGTGCGCCGCGTGGCAGTCGAGACACTCGCCGTTGACGAACGGGTCGTGCACCGCCGGCAGCGAGGCTTCCTCGTGCTTTTCCTTGTGGCAGTTCGTGCAGAGCTCGTTGCCGGTGCGCGCGAGCAGGTGCTCGTTCTCCGAGCCGTGCACCTCGTGGCACGGCGTGCATTGGCCGTTCTTGATCGGCGTGTGCACGTTGCCCTTCATGAAGTCGACGATCTTCTCCTGGTGACACGTCGCGCAGAGCGCGCGCTCACGTTGGTTCAGGAGCTTCGGGAACCGCGCCGCGTGCGGCGAGTGGCACTTGACGCATTCGCCGTCGGCGGCGGGCTTGTGCGCGACGCCGCGTTGGATCGTCGTCTTCAGCGGTTCGTGGCAGCGCAGGCAGTCCTGCGTCGCCGCGCCGTGTTGCTCGACCTCCTCAGCGACCGCGGTCGACGGCGCACCGCCGAACGCGAACGCGAGGAGCAGCACGAGCATTCCGAGTCGTTCACTTCTTCTCATGGCACTCCTCGCACTTCTTGTCCGCGAAGGGCACGTGTCGGTTCGGCCAGAAGAGACCCTCGCCGGGCGCCGCGTGCGGTGCGTGGCAGGACGAGCAATCGGTGGTCGAGGTCGCCATCGACTTGTGCGCGGCGGTGAACTCGGCCTTCTGCGTGTCGTGGCAACCGACGCAGAGCTCCGGCACCGCCTTCTTGGTCAGACCCGCGTGATCGGACGCGTGGGGGACGTGGCACTCGCCGCACTCGCCGGCGCGCGCCGGAGCGTGCGCCGAGAAGCCGGGCTGCGTCGTTTCCGCGAGGACGTCGCGGTGGCATGCGGCGCAGGTCTCGCGCAGCGACTGGGCGAGCAAGTGCTCGTTCGGCGCGTTGTGGGGCGAGTGGCACGCCAGGCACGCCCCGGCGGCCGCCGGCGGGTGCTTCACCGGCGCGTTCGCGATCGCCTGCTGAGTCAGACCGTGGCAGCTCGCGCAGAGCTCGCCGCCTTCCTTGCGAACCAAGCCCTTGTGCGGCGAGGAGTGCGGATCGTGGCAGGTCAGGCATTCGCCCTTCTTGACCGGCGCGTGCGAGCTGCCGCCCGGCTTCTCGCCGACGATGTCGGCGTGGCAGGACGTGCAGAGCGCGGCTCCGTCGCGGATCAGGAGCTTCTCCGCGTCCGACGCGTGCGGATCGTGGCAGTCCAAGCAGTGTCCGAGCGCGACCGGCTTGTGCAGCTTCTCGTTCTTGAAGCGTTCGGCGAGGTCCTGGTGGCAGCGCAGGCAGAGATCGCTGCTCGCGCCGCGCATCAGGCCCGGTAAGTCGGTGCCGTGGCCGGTGTGGCAGGTGCTGCAGAGCTCGGCGGGCGCGTGCACGTTCTTGCGCTCGAGCACCGGCTTCATGCCCTCGTGACAGCCGAGGCAGAGTTCGGGCTCATCGCTCTTCAGCAGTCGCTCGTCCTCCGAGCCGTGTGCGGCGTGGCAATCGGTGCAGCGCCCATCGGCGAACGGCCGGTGGGGCATCCGCGGCTGCATCGTCGCCGGACTCGCCTTCGGATCGTGGCACTTCGCGCAGGTCGCGTTGGGCTCGGCGAGCAAGAGCTTGTCGTGATCGGTCGCGTGCGCCGAGTGGCACTCGGTGCACTTGCCTTCCTTCACCGGCGCGTGCGCGCCCGGGAGCGCGGCGAACTCGGTGCACTTGTCTCCGTGACAGACGGCGCAGAGCTTGTCGGCCGGCATCACCAGCGGCAGCGAAGCGCTCGCGTTCGCGGCCGTCGGGGCGGGGACGTCCTCTGCGGCGACGTGGCACATGTCGCAGCTCGACTCCTTCATCGGCGAGTGCGCGACGCGCCGCAGCAGCCCCTTCTCCTCCGCGTGGTGCGGGGCGTGGCAGGAGTTGCAGTCCGAGCGCGCGAGGTCGTAGTCGGCGTGCGCGGACTTGAACTCGGCCTTCGACGCGTCGTGGCAGCCGGCGCAGAGCTCGGGCACCGGCGCCTTGAGGTCGGCAGGCTTGCCGTTGGGGTGCGCATCGTGACAGACGAGGCAACCGTCCTTGACCGGCGCGTGCACGTTGCCGGACTCGTATGCGCCGCGGTCGTGGCAGCGGAAGCAGAGGTCCGCGCCCGTCGAGAGCGCGAGCTTCGGCTCGCTCGACGCGTGCGGATCGTGGCACGCCGAGCACTTGATGTCCGCCTTGCCGCCGTGCGGATGCGTCGCGGCGGCGAGCTTCGGATCGTCCTTGTGACAGGACGCGCAGAGCTCGGCCTCGGGCTTCTTGAGCTTGAGCACGCCGACGAGCCCGTGCTTGTCGTGGCAATCCTCGCAGCGAGTCGCGAGGCCGGGGAGGTGCGGGTGCTTGCCCTCGAGTTTCTGCATGAATTCGCCGTGGCACTCGACGCAGGTGCGCCCGCCGCGCGACGGCCGGTTCGCGCGCTTGTCGTCGAGGCGAGCCGCCGGGCCCGCGGTCGGCGCCGCGGCGGCGGGCTCGTTCGCTTCCGGCCGCTGCACGCGGTTGCGCTGCGGCGTCTTCGCGGACTCGCACGCCGAGGCGATCACGAGCGCGAACGCGGCGACGATCGCCAGCGCCCGCGCGAGCCGTTTCGTACCGGAGCCGTTCGCTCTCACGGCTGCTCTCCTTCGTTCGACTTGCGGGTCGGCGGCTGTGCGGCCGCGTCGTGGCCCGGAGGCTTCTCGCCGCGCGGGACCTTGGGATTCTTCGCGGCTTCGGCCTCGCGGCGCGAGGCCTCGGTTTCGAGCCACGCGACGGCTTCGGCGAGCCCTTGCTCGTTCAGCACGACCTCGGCACGTTCGCGCAGGGCCTTCGCCCACGTCGCGTACGCGTCCTGGCGCCGTTGCTTGCTCAGCGACTTGATCGCGGCGTTGCGCGCGCGCTCGTAGGGGATCAGCGCGGGCTCCTTGCGATCGATCGCGCGGACGACGAACGAACCGTCGGGCGTCGAGATCGGGCCGTCGAAGCCGCCGATCGGCAGCTTGAACGCGCGTTCCTCGACTTCGGGCAGCAGCTCGCCGGGCTTGACCCAGCCGATGCGGCCGCCGTGCATCGCCGACGCGGCGTCCTTGGAGAGCTCGCGAGCGAGCTTCTCGAAGTCCTCGCCGGCGCCGAGGCGCGTCATCACGACCTTCGCTTCGTCCTCGGTCGCGACGACGATGTACGCGAGTCGCACCTCGAGCGGCGTCGTGAACTCGGTGTCCTTGCGCTCTTCGTAGTAGCGCTTCAGGTCCGCGTCGCTCGGATCGGTGTCCGGCCAGACATAGTTGTCGCAGAGCGTCTTCATGATCACGTCGCGGCGGAAGGTCGCGACCTTGCGAACGACCACCGCATCGTCGAAGAGGCCGAGCTTCTTCGCTGCCGCGATCAGTGCCCGACCGCGCGCCCACTGCTTCGCGAGCAGCAGCCCGGCTTCCGCGCCGGATTCCGGCGGCGCCGCGCGCAGCTTTTCGAGGTCGAGACCCTCGCGCAGCTCGGCGAGCGAGAGCGTCTCGCCGGTCGAGCGCGCGACGATCGTCTCCACGTCCTTGCCGTCGAGCACGAAGTCTCGTGTCAGGCGCTCCTCGTCGACCCAGAGCTCCGCTTCCGCGGCGATCCGGGTGTCGACGTCGTTCGCGAGCTTCTTCTGCGCGCGTTCGATCAGGATGCCGCGGATCTGCGGGATCGCCGTCTCGCGCGCGGGCCGGTCGGGGTTGACCGAGCGTTCTTCCAGCCGGAGGAACGCCCAGCCGTCGTCGGTGCGCGTCACCGCGCTCAGCGAGCCGGGCTCGGTCAGCGCGAACGCCGGTTCCTCGAGCGGACGCTCGATCTCGCCGCGGCGGACCAGGCTGAGCAACCCGTCGAAGTTGCGCGAATTGTGGATCGACGCGGAGCGCGCGAGCTCGCCCATGTCCTCGCCCGCCGCGACGCGCGCGCGGAGCGCTTCGGCGCTCGCCTGGTCGGCGGTCTCGATCAGCCTGAGGCGCAGCGCGACATCGGTCTTCTCGTAGAACGCCTCGACGTCGGCATCGGTGACCGCGACGCGCTCTTGCACCTCGCGCTTCCAGAACTCGTCGGAGGCGACCTGCTCGCGGTACGACTGCACGACCTCCAGCACGCCGGGCTCGCTGGGCACGCCGAGCGTCTCCGCTTCCATCAGGAAGAGCTCGCGCTCGACCAGGCGACCGGCGAGGTCGCGAACCGCGGGCTCGCCGCGCACGAGCACGCCGTGGCCGGTGTGCGAGGCGAGGAACGTCTCGATCGCGACGTCGAGCGTCAGCTCGGTGCCGTTGACGACCGCGAGGACGATCGGCGGGGGCTTCACTTCGGCCTTCGGCGCTTCCTGCGTCGCTCGCAGCGACGGAGCGAGGGCGAGCAAGAGCGCAGCGCAGAACGCGACGCGGGTGAGGATGTTCGAGTTGCGGGTCTTCACTTCAGCCTCCGAGGGCAATCACGATCTCTCGCGCCGCGCGGCGGGCGAGCTCGGCCGGGTCGCGAATCGCGCCCAGGCCCAGCACGGTCTGGTAGTCGCTCCCGCGCCGCGCGAGCGAAGCAGCGGCCACGATGCGGCCGGTCTGCGTGTCCACGAGCTGCACGGTCGCCTCGATCTCGGGGAAGCGCTGGTCGTCGACCAGCACTTCGTCGCCCCAGCGCTCGATCGCGCCCAGGACGAAGTAGCGCACGCCCATCGTCTGTCCGATCTCGGCGAGGCGCGTGAGATCGACGAACTGCATGCTGCGCACCTTGCGGACGACGAGCGCCGCGCGCAGCTCCGCGACTTCGGCGACTTGGATCCCGGCTTCGTGGAACCACGCGTCGCCGAGGAACTCGACGAACTGCGTCGGCGCGTCGATGTTGCCGGAGCGGTTGGCGAACGGGAGCACGCCGAGGCGCTCGACCGTGCTCGGATCGAAGTCCTCGCGCGCGAAGCCGTAGCCGTCGTCGGGAGGCTCGGGGCGGGAGGTCGCGGGCTCGCCGGCGGTATCGCCGCGCGGTGCGCCGCGCGCGTCGAACTGCTCGAGGGCGCGTGCGACCGCCTCGTCGGCGAGCGTCTCGACGTCCTCGATCCGACCGAGACCGAGCAGACCCTCGAAGTCGACCCCGCGCAGCGCGATCGCCGTCGACAAGGCGCGCCGAGCGTCGCGGTTGTCGAGCGCCCGCAGCGTGAACGACAGCCGCGGCTCCTTGCCGGCGGTGTAGTCGAAGATCGTCGCGACCAGCGTGTACGTCGCGCCGGTCGCTTGCGAGAGCCCGGCGAGCTCGCGCGGACCGAGCGAGTCGGTGTAGCGGATCCGGCGGGTGCGCAACGTCTGGTCGACCTCGTCCGCGGGCACGAATTCCGCTCCTCGCGCCTCGAGCGCGCGGGTCAGGCGTCCGAACAGTCCCTCCACGGCTCCGTCGACTCCCGAGAGATTGCGCGGCGGCACGAGCGCATAGCGCACGCCTTCGGCGGCCTTTGGACCTTCGACCCCGCGGGGTGTCGGGGTCGAGGGGCCGGCCGCCGCGAGGAGCAGGAGACCGGGGAAGAGCCCGCGCAGCATGGTGATCGACCTATTCGAGCGTCCCGAGCACGTCGCGCACGAGGCGCACGGTCGCTTCGGTCTGGCTCTCCTCGCCGATGCCGAAGAGCCGCGTCGAGAGCTTGGCTCCGGCGCGCGCGTCGGTGACCGCCCAGATCGCGACGCCGGTTTCGACGTCGATCATCCGGAGCGAAATCGCGATGTCGGGGAGCGCGACCGTGCCGGTGCGGCGCTCGTCGAACTCCATCACGCTGCCCATCAGCAGCGCCTGGACTCCGAGCGCCTCGCCGAGCGCGGTGGTCTGCTCGGGCCCGAGCTCGGTCAGGTTGACCAGGTTCTGCGTGCGGACCGCGCGGTTCACCTCGCCGAGCTCGAGCGACTCGAACAGTCCTTGCGCATTCAGCTCGACGTTCAGCACCTCGCGCACTCGTTCCGCCGCGTACCGCTCGTTCGTCAGGTTCTCGAGCGGGAGCACGGCGACACGTTGGTAGTTCGACCAGTCCGCGTTGGGGTGCACGTAGAGCGAGCCCATGGGCTCGGTCGTCGCGCAGGCCGGCAACAGGAAGAGCGTCCACGCCACGGCGAGGACTCTCGGAGTCCCGCCCGGAACGATCCTGCCGATCATGACTGACTTCCTCTCTCTGCGGTCGGTGGGACGCGCGGCCGATCAGGCGGTGCGTCCGTCCGTCGAGCGCGGCGCTTGCGCGGGCTGTTGCTCGCGCGTCGCGCCGTTTTGCGCCTCTTGCTTGGCGCGTTCGATCATGAAGTGCACGCCGCAGATCGCCATCAGGCCCCATTGGCCGATGTAGTACGACCACAGCGCGGTGTGGATGCCGCTGGTGAACCCGTAGCTGTGCAGGCCCACGCCGAGCAGGTTGACGCCGAACCAGGAGAACGCGATCACGGTGCCGCCGAACGCGGTCGCCATCGCGATGCCGAAGTCGCGCAAGTACCCGCCCATGCGCAGGTGCAGGATCACGATCTGCGAGAGGCAGATCAGCAGCGCGCCGTTCTCCTTCGGGTCCCAACCCCAGAATCGGCCCCAGCTCTCGTTGGCCCAGATGCCGCCGAGGATCGTGCCGACCACCGAGAAGATCAGACCGAAGGCGAGCGCGCCGTAGGTCATCCGGCTCAGGCTCTTCAGGTGCGTCGGATCCGACTTGCGGATGCCGAACAGCCGCGAGAGCAGATAGACGTTCGCGAGCAGCGCCGCGAGCATGCCCGCCGAGTAGCCGATCGTGATCGCAGTGACGTGCGTCGCCAACCAGAAGTTGGTGTCGAGCACGGCGACGAGCTCCGGCATCGTGTCTCGCTTGTCGAGCTCCTCGTAACGGTTCGCGAGGAAGATGCCGAGCGTGCCGAGCACGACCGCGGCCGACAGCGCGAGCTTGCGACGGTTGATCGCCTCCATCACCAGCGCGGCGATCGTGCCGACCCCGGTGACGAACAGCAGCGTCTCGTACAGCGTGCTGACCGGCGGACGTTCGCGGATCATGCAGCGCATCACGATCACCGCGGTGATCGCCAGCACCGAGAACACCGCCGACAGCGCGGTCAGGCGGTACAGCCACTTCGACTGCGGCCGCAGCCAGAGGAACGCCACCAGCAGGAAGCCGAGGATGAAGCCGTAGTGGGCGTAGTCGAGCAGCTTCGACTTGTAGTAGACGAGCTCGAGCCCGATCTTCTCGTACTCGCCGCGCGCGCGAGCGAGTTCCTTCGCTTGCCCGGCGAAGCCGGCGAGCGACTTGTGGAATTCGCCCATGTCGCCGCGCGCGTCCATCGCCTTCTCGAGGAAGCCGAGCATCGCGACGTGCTCGGAGTGACGTCCGTCACCCGCGAACGCGCTCATCAGCAGGTCGGAAGGGGAGTACCAGGCCGGCTGCGCCTTCGCGCCGACGGTCGGCGGGAACATCGCGACGGCTTCGGAGCCTTCGGCGAGTTGGACGGTGCGCTGCAGGAGCTCGGTCAGCGGACCTTGCTCCGCGGCCCGCTTCGGATCCTTGTCGAGGTCGCCCTGCAGCGTGCGCAGCTCGTCCACGCGATCGATCACTTCGCTGAAGCGGACCTGTTCACGCCCGCCGAAGATCTTGGTCAGGCCGTCGCCCGCGCCGACCGGCAGCAGCGACTGCGCGAACGCGGTCTTGCGCGAGACGCGGATGTACTCGTCGACGTTGTGCGCGAGCATCACGACTTGCGTCTGCACGGAGTCGCGCGCCTTCTCGTCGATCTGCGAGTACGCGTTGGCGAGGTCGAAGAGCTTCTCGGTGTGCTTGTGCAGCTCTTCGTAGCTCCACCGATCGCGCTTCTGCTTGCCTTCCGTGGGCCCGCCGATCTCGCGGATCGCCGCGATGTCGTCGACCCGGAACATCGCGTACGTGTTCGCGAGGTCGGGGAAGAAGAGCAGGTCGAGCATCCATTCGGTCGGCGTCAGCGTCTCACCGCTCGGCGTCTTGACCGAACGCTTGCCGTTCATCCGCAGCAACGTGAAGCCGGCGAACGTGTGCAGCGGCTTGACGCGGCCGCCATCCTGGACCGGCAGGCCTTCCGCGAGCTCGATGACCTCCTTGGTCCACGGCACGGTCCGCAACGGGCCGGCGTGCGATGCATGGTCGTGACCGGGCGCGGAGTGGTCGTGCTGCGCAGAGGCCGGCGCGGCCCACGCGAGGACGAGGATCAGGCAGCAGGCGCGAATCAATCGGTTCATGCGATCCCCCGAGCTTCGGAACGGATGTGGCGGAAGAGCTTCAGGCCGAAGTGCCACAGCAGTCCGACCGCGATCACGATGCAGGCCCAGAGCGGGTATTGGTCGGCCGGGTTGCGGACGACGGACAGCGTCGAGAACAGCCGGTCACCGGGCCGCGCGTTCGACGGTCCCCACGAGGACTGGTAGAGCACGAGCCCCTGCGAGCGCAGCGGCTCGTTCATCTCGATCTTCGTCGGCCGCGACGTCGAGCCTTCGAAGACGGTGACGTCGCTCGAGAACGACTTCGCCATCGTCATCCGCGGGTGGTCTTCCTTGACGAAGTCGTCCATCCGCAGCGTGAACGGTAGAAGGTACTGCGAGCGGCGCAGCTCGACCCCGTAGGTCTTGCCGCCGACTTCGATCGTCCAAGGCTGCGTCGCCGCACCCCAGAGGATCGCTTCCTTGCGTCCGGTGCTCTGCGGATCGAGCACGGCGACGTACGCGCCGGCGACGTTCTGCTCGTTCTCCTTCGCCTTCTCCTCGCGCTCGAGGAAGAACCCGTCGACCACGGGAAGCGGCGCGTCGAACATCGGGCCCTTCGGCAGCACGCGGCTGTTGCTCAGGTAGCGCGTCACTTCGAGCGAGAACGGCAGGTCCTTCGAGGTGAGCACCACGCGCGCGCCGTCTTCGGCGTCGGTGAAGGCCTTCTCCGGCGCGACCACTTCGCGGAGCTGTCCGTCGGGGAGCTTCTCGAGGACCGCGATCTCCCAGTTGTGGTAGCTCTCGAACACGTTCGAGCGCTGGCCCTCGTAGAGCGTCAGGTGGCCTTCCTCGGCGAAGTACGCCTTGACGAAGGCGGAGATCACGAGGAACGCGATGCCGACGTGGGTGATCAGCACGCCGATCGTCCCGGTGCGCTTGCGCAAGCGCACGATGCCGCCAAGGATGATGTTGACGAACAGCACGCCGAGCACCAGCGTCGCGCCCGGCAGCGGGATCGGCACGGGACCGGCGTGGTGGATGAAGAAGATCGACTCGAAGTACTTCTTCTGCACTTCGAAGAGCCCGGTGTGCACCTGCTCGAGCGTGCCGAGCCACGTCAGCAGCGCGAGCAGGACGAGCAGCGTCACGCAGAGCCAGAGCGAGGAAAGCCCCTTCACGAAAGCGTCGATCAAGCGCATGGGTGCCTCACTCCGCGACGCGCGCGGACTTGCAGAAGTCTTGGAAGGCCACGCGTTCGCGCTCGAGCAGCGCGCGCGGGCCGGTCATCTTCACGAACACCGAGCGCTCGGGCAGCAAGCAGACCGCGCCGAGCAGGTACTCCGCCGCCGTGCTCGACGACGAGCCGCGTTCGAGCTCGACGATCGTCGCGTCGGCGCCGAGCATCGGGACGCGCGCGAACTTGGCGACGTCCGCTTCCGTGAACGGCGCTTGGCCCATCTGCCCGCACCAGCGGTTGATGTTCGCGAGCATGCCGCCGCCGGTGCCGCCGAGCAGCGTGACGTAGCACTCCGCGTCGCCGACGAGGTACGTGATCTCGCGCATCGCCTTCTCGGGGCCGCGCGTCCACCCGGCGGGCGGCGTCCACTCGTAGCCACCGGGTGAGCGGTTGCCGGTCGGGATCGCGGCGGGCGCGCTCGAGTCGGCGCCGCTCGCGCCGCTTCCGGCGTTAGCGCTCCCGCCACCGTTCATCGGCGGGTGCCCCGGCGGCAACTCACCCGACAGGTCCATCGAGCCGTCGTCTTGCGCCGCGGCACCGAGGCGCAGCGACGCCGCGAGCGCTCGGAAGTTCTCGACCTCGCGCTCGAGCACCTCGCCGGGACCGGTCATCTTCAGGAAGCGCGACTGCGTCGGCTCGACCAGCAACAGCCCGATCAGACGCCAACCTGCCGCGTTGTTGTCGCCGCTCATGCCGGTCCAGGTGCCGGTGAAGTCGACGCTGACCGCCTTCTTGCCGAGCCAGTCGACGCGCGGCAGCATCGCGATCTCGTCGCCGCCGAGCGGCGGCAGCGACATCTGCGTCCGCCAGCGATTGACGTTGGCGGCGAGGCCTCCGCCTTCCCCTGCGAGCGTCGAGAGATAGCACTCCGCCTGCGGATTGCCGGCGACGCGGAAGTTCGCTTCGCGGAACTGCGAGGTCGGGAGCTCCGACCAGCCGGGGGGCAGGACGAAGCTCGCGGCGGCGGGACCGGACGGCGCGCCCGAGCCCATCGCGAAGTCCTTGCTGGACATGCCGAAGCGCTCGGCGCTCGAGGCGTCCCAACGGACGTTGCGGCCAACCGGTTCGTAGGTGCGCGCTGCTTCGAACTCGCGCGGGCCACTTTCACGTGAGCTGCAGGCTGCCAGGGAAAGCAAGCCGAGCAGTGCGAAGGACTTGGGTCCGCCGTGCCTCATCCGATTCATGTGCTCCTCCGCTACGCACTCGCTCGCCGACGCGCCCCGAGCCCCGTCGAACAGCTCGTACAACATGCGCCGCAGTATAGGGGTGCACTCGCCTCCTTCGGCGTACGCCGCTCGGCGTAACCACGCGAAGACGAGGGCGAAGAATCTCGCACGGCGAAGGGGGCAGACCGGCGCGAACTTCCGGGTCGAGCGCGCGGACCGAGCCGCGTGCGCGCGTCGTCCGGCGCGCGCCGACCTCGGCCAGCCGGTCGCAGCGGACGTGTCCAGCGGGCCCCGGGGCGGCGCGTGCAGCTCCCCTCGCCCCCCAGAATGGCCCTGGACGCCCCGTGGGGCCGGTTGCAGACTGGAAAGATGACCGCCACGTCATCTTATGGCGCCCCGCGACGCCGAGCCTCGGCCGTGCGCTGGGGTTTCGCCGCGCTTCCGCTGCTCGGGGCGCTGGTGGCGATCGAACTCGGCGCTCGACTGCTCGCTCGCTCGCGAGGGGCGCCGTTCGATGCGGAGGCGACGCGCCAGCGGATCGCGGCGGTGCGTTCGAGCTTCCTCTCGCTGGTGCCCGAGACCGATGGGCGCGGCGCGCACACGGCTTCGGACTCCGGACCATCGCTCTCCGCGCATCCGTACTGCGGCTTCGAATTCACGCGCGTCGGCACGCGGCTGGAGAAGGAGCTCGCGTACTTCGCTTCGCCGGAAGCGCGCGCGAACTACGACGTCGTCGTGCTCGGCGGCTCGGTCGCCGCGGCGTTCGGCATCTCGGGCGGCGCGCGGCTCGAGCAACGGCTCGCGAGCGATCCGGCGTTCGCGGGGCGCACGATCCGCGTGTGGAGTCACGGCGTCGGCGCGTACAAGCAACCGCAGCCGCTCAATCTCTTCCACTATCTGCTCGGGCTCGGCTGCGAGCCCGACGCGGTGATCCTGGTCGACGGCTTCAACGAGCTCGCGGTCGCGAACCAGAACGCGAGCGTCGGCGTGTCGCCGCTGTTTCCGTGGGCGGCCGAATGGCTGCGGCTGAACGGCGATCCACTGCGAGAGCCCGCGTGCGTCGATGCGTTGGTCTCGGCGCGGCTCGCGCGCGCGCGCGTGCTCGAGCTCTGCGACGGCGCGCTCGAGGGCTTCACGCTCGAAAGCGCGGTGCTCGCGCACGTCGCGTGGACTCGCATCGACCGCGCGCGCGCCGACGCGAACGACGCGCAGGCGCGTTTCTCCGCCGCGGTCGCGGCGAGCGACGCGGCGCGGCACGTACGCGGGCTCCCGGTCGAGCAGGACGTGCTCGCTCGCCTGCGGGCGTGCGTCCGCGTGTGGCGCCTCGCCGCCGACGCGCTGCGCGCGAGCTGCCGCGAGCAGTCGATCGCGTTCGTGCACGTGCTGCAGCCGACGTTGCTCGAAGAGGGCTCGAAGCCGCTGACCGCCGGCGAGCGAGAACGCGGGCGCGCGCTGCCGGCCTGGAGCGAGGCGATCCGGCTCGGCTACCCGCTGGTCCGCGAGGCGAGCCGCGAGCTGGTCGCCCGCGGCGAAGCCTTCGTCGACGCGACCGACGTCTTCCGCGACGTCGGCGACGACCTGTACGAGGACGCGTGCCACTTCAATCAGCGCGGCGTCGACCTGTTGGTCGATCGCGTCGCGCCCGCGCTGGTCGCGGAGGTCCGGCGGCGTTGAGCGCGCCGGCCGCTCGGGCCGCCGAGCGACCGCCGAGGCCCAGGAACGCTCCGCGCGGACGCTCCGGGGGTTCTGCGAGCGGCCGGAGTCGTCGCGGCGGTCGCTCACGCTCGCCCCGGTCGGTCCCGGCGCATCGCGCTGCGCGAACGCGGACCGCGCGACCGTCGCGCGCGAGCCGGGCTTTGCGCCGCGGGGCCGGCGAGCGGATGATCGTGCGATGACCGACCCGGATCCGAAGCCGCCTCGCCGTCCGCGCTACCCCGGAACGCATCCGCGGCGCTTCGAGCAGAAGTACAAGGAGCTCGCGCCGGAGAAGTACCCCGAGCTCGTCGAGCACGTCCGCGAGCGCGGCATGACGCCGGCGGGCCAGCACGTGCCGATCCTGGTCGAGGAAGTGCTCGCAGTGCTCGCGCCGCGTCCCGGCGAGCGCGGGGTCGATTGCACGCTCGGCTACGGCGGTCACGCGCGGCGTTTCCTCGAGCGCCTCGCGCCGGAGGGCACGCTGCTCGGGCTCGACGTCGATCCGCTCGAGCTCGAGAAGACCGAGGCGCGGCTGCGCGCGCTCGGTTTCGGTCCCGACGCGCTCGTCGTGCGGCGCACGAACTTCGCCGGGCTCGGCGCGGCGGTCTTCGGGCTCGGTTGGAGCGACGGCGCCGACTTCGTGTTCGCCGACCTCGGAGTCTCGTCGATGCAGATCGACGATCCGTCGCGCGGCTTCACGTTCAAGGCCGACGGTCCGCTCGACATGCGGATGCATCCGGGCAAGGGACTCTCCGCGGCGGAGTGGCTCGCGCGCACCACGCGCGAGGAACTCGAACGCGCCTTGGTCGAGCACGCCGACGAGCCGCACGCCGAGCGGCTCGCGAGCGCGCTCTGGCTCCACAATCACGAGCTGACGACGACGCGCGCGCTCGTGGAGGCAGTGCGCCGCGCGCTGCCGCCGCGCCTCGACGAGGAGGAGACGACGTCGAGCATCCGGCGCGTGTTCCAAGCGCTGCGCATCCAGGTCAACGACGAGTTCGGGGCGCTCGAAGCGCTGTTGCGCCAGTTGCCGGCCTGCGTCCGTCCCGGCGGTCGCGCGGCGCTGCTGACGTTCCATTCCGGCGAAGATCGCCGAGTCAAGCACGCGTTCGCCGCGGGCGTGCGCGACGGCGTGTGGTCGGAGGTCAACGACGAAGTCGTCCGTGCGTCCGCCGAGGAACGCCGGGCGAACCCGCGCTCCGCGCCGGCGAAGCTGCGCTGGGTGCGGCGCGGCGGCGCTCCCGCGTGACGAGCGCGGCGACCGGAGCGCGCCGCGGCCGTCGGCCCAGGTCGGCGGGCTCGCCGACGGCCAGACGCGGAGTCGAGAGAGAGCGCGCGCGAGTGGATCGCTCGACGACGATCGAGCGGCATCCCATACGTCGAAGAGCGACCGCGCGCTGAACGAAGGAGGCAGGCGCGCGAGCCGGTGGCGTTCGTTCCGTGCTCGACCCGCCGATCTCCGCATGGTTCCGACGAGCGGGATCCGATGGAATCGTCGTCGACGCGCGCGCCTTCGAGACGGCGCGGATTGCGCTGGCCGAAGCGCACGGCGCGCGGTATCTCCTGGCGCCGCTCCCCGAGATCCAACCATGTTGCAGACAGCCACCCCCGACTGGACCCGCCGCGCCGTTTCCGCGGCGGACGTCGTCGCTCACGTCAAGAGCGGCATGAACCTCTTCCTGCACGGCGCGTGCGCGACGCCTTCCGGGTTGCTCGACGCGCTCTCGGCCCGCAAGGACCTCGAGAACGTGCGCATCTTCCACTTGCACACGGCCGGCTGCGGCTCGTTCGTCGCGCCGGACCAGGCGGGCAAGCTGCTCTCGATCTCGCTCTTCGTCGGCCCGCCGGCGCGCGCCGCGGTCAACGAGGGTCGCGCGGACTTCGTGCCGGTGTTCCTGTCGGACATCCCGGGCCTGATCTCGTCGGGGCGCATCCGCATCGACGCGCTGTTGATGCAGCTCTCGCCGCCCGATCGCCACGGCTATTGCACGCTCGGCACGTCGGTCGACGCGGCGCGCGCGGCCGCCGACGTCGCGCCGCTGCTGCTCGCCGAGATCAACGAGCGCATGCCGCGCACGCACGGCAACACGTCGGTGCCGCTCGACAAGCTGACCGCGTTCGATCACATCGATCGGCCGATCTTCGAGGCGCCTCCCGCCCCGCAGACGGCGGTCGAATCGCGGATCGGCGAGATCGTCGCCGAGCTGATCGAGGACCGTTCCTGCCTCCAACTCGGCATCGGCGCGATCCCCGATGCGGTGCTCGCGCGCCTCGGCAACAAGCGCGACCTCGGCATCCACACCGAGATGTTCTCGGACGGGCTCGTCGATCTGGTCGCGACCGGCGCGGTGACCAATCGCTACAAGGCGGTCCACCCCGGGCGCATCGTCACGAGCTTCGTGATGGGCACGCGCAAGCTCTTCGACTTCATCGACGACAACCCGCTGGTCGAGTTCCACGGCTGCGATCGCACCAACGACACCGCGCTGATCCGCAAGAACGACCGCGTCGTCGCGATCAACTCCGCGCTGCAGATCGATTTGACCGGTCAGGTGTGCGCCGACTCGATCGGCCACCGCATCTACTCCGGCATCGGCGGCCAGATGGACTTCATCCGCGGCGCGGCGTTGTCGCGCGGCGGCAAGCCGATCCTCGCGCTGCCTTCGACCGCCAACGACGGCAAGCTCTCGCGCATCACGCACGAGCTGCTGCCTGGCGCCGGCGTCGTCACGACGCGCGGCCACGTGCACTGGGTCGTCACGGAGTACGGCGCGGTCAATCTGCACGGCCGCACGTTGCGCGAGCGCGGTGAGGCGCTGATCGCGATCTCGCACCCCGACTTCCGGCCCGAGCTCAAGAAGCAGCTGCACGCGATCCGTCACTTCCCGATGAGCTGACGGCCCGCTCGCGGCCCACGGCGAAGGGCGGACGTGCGTTCCCGCGCGGCGGTCCGCATGATGGCGGCCACGCCATGCAAAGAACCACGCTCTTCTCCGTCCTGTCGATCGCCGTCGTCACCGCCTGCGCGACCTCGCGCGGCTTCGTCCGCACCGAGGAGCCGCCCGCTCCGCGGTGGGCGGCGCCGGCACTCGCCGCGGCGGTCTCCGTGCACGACGGGCGCACCGGCGAGGTGCTCACGCTCGACGCGCTCTTCGATCGGCTCGCGACCGCGGACGCGGTGTTCCTCGGCGAGACGCACCTCGACGAGACGACGCACCGTTTCGAGCTCGCGACGTACCAAGCGCTCGCCGCGCGTCGGCCGGGCCGTGTCGTGCTCGCGATGGAGATGTTCGAGCGAGACGTGCAGCCGACGCTCGACGCGTACCTCGCGGGCACGCTCGACGAAGCGGGCTTCCTCGCCAAGGCCCGGCCGTGGTCGAACTACCGCACGGGCTATCGCCCGCTGATCGAGCACGCGAAAGCGATCCGCGCGCCGGTGGTCGCGTCGAACTTCCCCGCGCCGTTGCGCGCGAAGCTCGCGAGCGAAGGTCTCACGGCGCTCGAGAAGCTCTCGCCCGAGGAACGTCGCCTCGCACCCGCCGAGTTCTTCCCGCATCGCCCGGAGTACTGGCGCCGCGTCGACAACGCGATCCGCGGTCACCTGGCGATGATGGGCGGCATGATGGGAGGCGCGCCCGCGCCGGACGATCCGCGCCTCGACGACACGCAGTCGCTCTGGGACAACTCGATGGGCGAGTCCTGCGCGCTCGCGCTCGCCGCGCATCCCGGGTCGATGGTGTTGCACGTCAACGGCGGCTTCCACAGCGAGTACTGGGACGGCACCGTGCGCCAACTCCTGTTGCGCAAGCCCGACGCCAAGGTGCTGACGGTCGCGATCGATCCGTCGAACAATCCGTCGACCGATGGCGCCGATGGAATTGGGGGCGCCCCGCGCGCGGACTTCGTCGTGTTCGCGGAAGCGCGCGCCAAGGACATCGACGACGGCGCGTACGCGGTCGGCATCGGTCGCGAGCTCGCGTATCGCCTCTACGTCCCGAAGGGCGCGACGGAGCCGTTGCCGTTGCTCGTGTGGCTCGGCGACGACGGGCTATCGGCGCGCGAGACGCTCGCGGAGTGGAAGGAACGCCTCGGCGACGCCGCGGCGATCGCGGTGGTCGAGCCTCCGTATCGCGAGACGCAGGAGGATCTGCTCGAAGGCGGGCGCTGGTTCTGGCCGGACTCGTTCGCCGAGGACGTCTTCGCGCTGCGCGAGGGCTTCGAGCGGCTCAGCGGCTATCTGCTGCGCAACCAACCGATCGATCCGGCGCGCGTCGTGCTCGCGGGCGAAGGCACCGGCGCGACCGTCGCGGCGGCGACCGCGCTGCTCTCGGAACAGCTCGATCTGCGCACGCTCGCGTTCGCGCCGCGCCGCTTCGCGAAGATCAAGGACTTCCCGTTGCCGCTGCCGGAGCTCTTCGGCGACGCCGAACGCGCGGCGAAGTCGCTCGCGCTCTACGCGTCGGCCGGCGACGAGGATTGGTGGCGCGGCGAGCTCGCCGAGTACACCGCGATCGGTTTCGCGAACGAGCTCGCGAGCGTCGAGACCGATCCGTGGCGCGGCGACCTCGCGCGCGAGAACGCGGTGCGCCGGGCGCTCGGCGTTGCGGCCGTCGAGCCGAAGGCCGACGCGGCGCGGCGCTTCATCGTCGCGAAGAGCCCGCGCGAGCGCGCTTGGGCCCGGCGCTGGGTCGTGCGCCAGCGCCGCGACGCCGGCGAGACGGTCGCGGTGCTCGCTGCGGCGCCGACCGACGGCTCCGCGACCGAGCTCGAAACGCCGGTGCGCGCCTCCGACTTCGCGGCGGGCCGGCCGTTGCCGCGCTGCCCGGGACCGTTCGGCGGCACGACGGTGATCGTGTTGCCGTCTGGACTGGTCGGCGAGCAGGTCGCGGCGTGGCGCGCGCTCGAGCAGGACGATCCGCTCGCGAAGAAGAGCCGCTTCCATCGCCTGCGCGTCGCGCACGCCGACGGACCGCAGGGGCTCGCGGCGCTGCTCGACGAGCTCTTCGCCGCCGGCCGCAAGAACGTCTTGATCGTGCCCGCGGTGTTCTGCGCCGACGGGGCGACGATGCGCGAGCTCGCGAACGCCGCGCGCGCGAACGAGGATCGCATGACGATCCAGTGGCAGCCGGGCCTCGGCGCGCTCGGCGCGGACTGACGCGCGCGGTCAGTCGCGCGCAGCGCGCGCGAGCGCACTCTCGAGCTCGCGTGCGAGCGCGACGAGCTCCTGGCGCGTCGTGCGCGCCGCCGCACCGCCGAACCGAGCGCCGACGAGGTCGCCGAGGGTCCGCGCCGCGCGCTCGGCGACGTCGGGCGGCGCTCCCGCGCGCGTGAGCCGCGCGGCGAGGTCGTGCGAGCTGACCGCGTTCGGCGCGATGCCGAGCTGCGAGGCGAGGAACGCGGTCCAAGCGGTCTCGAGGTCGGCTTCGGGGCTCGCGAGCGCGCGCTCGAGCTCCGCGTGCTCGCGAACGCCGCCGGCGCCGCGCCGAGCGCCCGCGCCGACGCGCCGCGCGATCCCCAGCGCGAGTGCGACCAACCCGACGACGAGCGCGACGAGCCATGGCAGCAGGCGCGCAGGCTCGGGCTCGCCGCCCGCGATCGGCTCTTTCGGCGCCGTCTCCGCGACGCGGACGGTGAACATCGGGCTCGCGAGCGTGCGGTAGCTCGCCGCGTCGGGATCGAAGTACGCGAACTCGACGCGCGGGCCGGGCGTCTCGCCGGCGGAGAGCGCGCGCAGCTCGTAGCGGAACGTGCGGGACGTCTCGGTCGATCGATCGAGCACGCCGAGCAGGTGCCACTCGTTCGAATCGGCGATCCGCGGCGCCGCGAACGACGCGAGGTCGCCGGTGCCGGAGACGACGAGCGTCAACGCGAGCGGCTCGCCGACCCGGAGGTCGCGCGGCGCGAACTCGGAATGCAGCTCGAAGCGTCCGATCGCACCGTCGAACCGAGCGGGACGGCCCTCCTCCGGCAGCGCGCGGATCTCGAGCTCGCGCGGCGAGCCGACGACGCTGACGAAGCGCGTGTCGACCGCGACGTCGGAGTCGAACACGTCGCGCTCGACTCGCGCGGCGGTCGCGAAGCGCAGGCGCGGAGCTTCGAGCTCGAAGCGACCCGCGCGTTCCGCGACGACGAGACGCGTGTACGCGAAGCGCTCGAGTCGTTGCGCGCCGCGCGCCTCCTCGGCGAGGCGCTGTGCGCGCGCGGGCCCGTGCGCGGTCGCGAAGCTCGCCGAACCCGTCGGCTCGAGCACCGGCGCCGCCAGCGCGCGCCCGAACGGCGGTGCGTCGAGCCACGCGGCGTCGAGCTGCACCGGCACGTCGAGCGGCTGCGCGAAGAGCTGCGGCCAGCCCGGCTGCGTCAGCGCTTCGTCGACCGCGAACTCGACGCGCAGCAGCACGACTTCGCCGACGTAGCTCGCGCGCGCCGGCGCGACGAGCTCGACCTCCGCGAGTGCTCGGGCGCCGACCCCGCTCGTTTGCGGTTCGCCGCCGAACGCGCTCGCCGCGGCGAGCCACACGACGCACGCGGTCCGCCATGGGCTCGGACGGAGCGTTCGCCGGGGCTCTGCGGTCGCGGACATCCGCGACTAGTTAGCACGCCGCCGAGCGCGCGGCCACAACCGACGCGCTCGGCGGGAGCCCGGGCTCACGGCTCCAGTTCGAAGCGCAGCGCGTTGCTGAGCGACACGTTGGTGCCGTCCGGGTGTTGCGGATCGCGGCCCCAGTACTGCGTGAACGCGTCGACACCGGCGCTCCAGCCCTTCGACAGGAGCCACGCGTTGGTCAGGTGGTAGTCGTAGGTGCCGGTGCAGTCGGTCTGGCCGACGGTCCCGCCGGAGTTCTGCACCGCGGTGCGCTTCAGCGGCGGCTTGACGCACAGCGTGCCGCCGGCGAACGGCAGCGCCGCCGCTTGCACGCCGACGAACAGCAGGCCGTTCTTCTGCGAGAGCTCCTGCGTCGCGGTGACGTGAAAGTCGTCCGGGCCGGAGAGGCTCGGCGTGCCGGTCGAGCCGATCGACGGCGTGCAGCCCTTCGAGTTCTGCTTGCCGACGCAGTAGGTCGAGAGCGGGCAATCGTTGTCGAGGATCACCACGCCGTCGTCGAGGTACGCGACGACGCCGAGGTCGAGCGCGCCGTCGGCATCGACGTCGTAGGG
>JADLBP010000224.1 GCA_020847695.1 Planctomycetota bacterium | reverse complement strand
TCGCAGCGGTGGTGGAGAGCTCGCGCGCGAACACCAGCCGCTGCGCGCCGCGAAAACGGGACTACGGCTCCCTGCCGCCTCCGCCGCAGTCCGCGTAACGCGCAAGTTTCGCCGCGCGTCGAACGCGCTCAATAGATCTGCGTCGTCGACGTCGTCGTCGCGCCGTTCATCAGCCACACGCTGCGCGCCAACGTGCCCGAATGGCGCCACAGGATGTCCGCCTTGCCGTCGCCGTCGAAATCGCCCGCGCCGTCGACCGACCACGCGGTGTCGGCGAGCGTCGTCGCGAGGCCGGTGCTCGCCACGGTCGCGCCGTTCAGGAACCAGATCGCGTTCTTGCCGCTCACCGCGTGACGCCACAGGAGATCGGGCTTCGCGTCGCCGTTGAAGTCCGCGACCGCGGCGAGCTTCCACTGCACGTCGGTCAAGCCGGTCAACCACGCCGAGCTCGCGATCGACGCGCCGTTCATCCGCCACACGACGTTGCCGCCGTTGGCGTAGTGGCGCCAGAACAGGTCGTCCTTGCCGTCGGCGTTGGCGTCGGTGACCGCGCAGAGCTTCCAGTTCGCGTCCGCGAGCGTCGTCAGCGACGCCGTGCTCTGCACCGCACCGCCGTTCATCAGCCAGAGCGTGTTGACCCCACTGGTCGCGTGGCGGAAGACGACGTCGTCCTTGCCGTCCCCGTTCAGGTCGCCGACGCCGACGATCTCGTTCTTCGCGTCGGCGACGGTCGCGACATCGTGCTTGCCGAGCACCGTCGCGCCGTCCATGCGCCAGATCTTGACCTGACCGTTCGCGGTGTTGCGCCAGAGCAGGTCCTGGTTGCCGTCGCCGTCGAAGTCGCCGGTGCGCACGATCCGCAACGTGCTGCCCGCGAGCGCATCGGTCGCCGTCTGCGCGGCGATCGTGCTGCCGTCCATGCGCCACACGGTGTTCGCGCCGGATCCCGGATGCCGCCACACGACGTCGCACTTGCCGTCGCCGTCGAGATCGGCGACCGCTTGCACCTGCTCCATCAGGTCCTTGCCCGTCTTCAAGGAGAGCTGCGAGGTCGGCGTCGCTCCGTTCATCGTCCAGACGACGTCCTCCTCGTTCGCCGCGCGGTTCCAGACGATGTCGTCGCGCCGACCGTCCGCGTCGAAGTCGCCGATGCCGGCGCAGCGCCACACCGAGGAAACCGTGCCTTGCACCGTCGCGGTGCTGGTCACCGTCGCTCCGCTCATGTACCAGAGCGCCGCAACGCCGGTGGTCGCGTTGTGGAAGAGCACGTCGTCGTCGCCGTCGCCGTCGAAGTCGCCCGCGCCGACCGCCTTCCAGTTGAGGTCGGCGAGCTTGGTGCTCGCTGCGGTGCTCTTCACCCCGGAGCCGTTCATCAGCCACACCGAGTCGACGCCGGTTCCGTAGTTGCGCCAGAACAGGTCCTTCTTGCCGTCGCCGTCGAAGTCGCCGACGACGTCGATCTTGAACTTGACGTCCGCGACGGTGTTCAGCGTCTGCACGGTCGGAGCGTTCGCGCCGTCCATCCACCAGAGCTGGTTGGTGCCGTTCCACTGGTTGCGCCAGACGAGATCGTCGTCGCCGTCGCCGTCGAAATCGCCGGAGCCCGCGGCGAGCCAGTAGGAGCCGCTGAGCGTCGGGAACGCGACGGTCGTCGGCGTGCCGCCTGCGAGCAGCCAACCGGTGTTGGTCGCGTCGCTCGCGCGCAACAGCAGATCGGTGTCGCCGTCGCCGTCGAAGTCGCCGGTCGCGACCGGCGTGCTCGTCGGATCGATCGTCGCTTGGAGTTCGTCTCCGAGGCCGTCGGTCGGCGCCTCGGAGGTGCCGGTGAGCCAGACGTACGTCGCGCCGTCGTCGGGATCGTGTCGGAAGAGGTCGCTGCGCTCGTCGCCGCCGAACTCGCCGAGGCGCGTCGTCACGTACTGTTTCGACGCGTTGAAGCCGGCGATCGTGTCGCGCACCGCGTTGAGGCTGGTCACCGCGTCGGCGCCGGCGGTCGGGTTGCTCGCGAGCACGCCGATCACCTGCCCGTTGACCGTGTGACGCGGATTGGAGAACTGGTAGACCTTGGTGCCGTCGCTGGTCCCGAACGCGCTCGGGTACGCCATGATCGTCGTGAACGAGCCCTGCACGCCGTAGCCCGCGGAGTACGAGTACGTGCCGCCCGCCGGGTTCTGCTTGCGCGAGTGGACCAGGCCCATGTTGTGGCCGAGCTCGTGCGCCAACACGTAATCGAGCGCGTTGATCGACACGTGGCTGTACATCCACGACTTGTAGCCGCTGAGATTGCCCTGCGTGCCGATGCCGCCGACGTACGCGATGCCGGCGATCCCGTCGCCGACGTACGGCCGCAGCAGGATCGCGAGATCGGCGCCGGCGGCGGTGCGCGCGGCTTCGACGCCGGTGAACGGGCTCTGGTTCTTCTGGAAGACCGAGAGCGCGGCCGACGAGGTCGCCGTGTTGCCGTAGGTGACCTGCTGCGTCGCCGCGAGGCGCAACGTCATGCCGACTTCGCTGTCCGCGAACGCCTTGTTCGCGACGTTGAGGATGTGGTTGATGCGCGTCGTGACGCCGTTCGGATAGAGCGCGGCCGCGCCGGGCGTGTACACGACGAGCACGTCGACGTTGGCGTTCGACGGCGTGCCTTGCGCGGCGGCGAGCGACGCGCCGAGCACGAACGCAAGGCCGAGGCGCGACGCGCGTCGGACTCGAACGAGCGGAACGAGGGGTCGTGTCATGGTGTCAATCCGGGATGAGCTCGCACTCGCGACTCGGATCCTGCAGGCCTTCGCGCTGGTCGCGGAAGAGGACGCCGTCCTCGCCGCTCGCTTCGAGCGCGTAGAGCCCGACCGGAGTCGCGAGCGTGCCGAACGTGGCGACGTCGCCTTGCGTGTAGATCACGGGGAAGAGCTGGCCGTAGCCCTCGAGGTGACCGCTCCACGAGCGATCCCCGTTGTCGTGCGCGGTCAGGTCTTCGACGCGCGCGAGGTAGCGACGGCCGCCGGGGAGCTCGATCGGCACCAGGCTGCCGGGCGCGAGCTCGGAGAGCGCTTCGCGGACGACGCGCACGCGCTGCGCCTCGCCGACGAAGCCGTTGACCAGCCCGGCGAGCATCGGTGCGTCGCCGTCGATCGCTTGCCACAGACTCGGCGCGTCCGCGACCGGCGCGGGCGGCGCACTCGGCGCCGAGCTGGGCGCGTCGGGCTCGAGCGTCAGGCGATCGCCGAGCTGCTCGGCCGACGGCACGACCATGCCGCCGAGCGCGGCGATCGCGCGCGCGACCTGCGTGTAGCTCGCCGCGGTCATGCGCGGCCGCGCGGCGCGCGTCCGCTCGGACTCGTGAGCGACGTGCAGACGCCACGCGCCGAAGGCCAAGACCCCGACGGCGAGGACGCCGATCGCACGCCCGCTGTGGAACGTGTGTTGGATGACTGCTCCCTTCCCCGCGCCGCCATCGGCCGCGCCGGAGCGCGGTCTTGACACGCCTCGATGGATTCGAAGCGCTCGTCGACGGCGTGCGGACCGGGCTTCCGCGGCGCGCCTCCACCCCGCGCCCTCGCCGCGAGCGAACGCGAAATCTCTGCCGACCGATCGCCGGCTACTCCCTTCGAGCTCCCGCGATGTGCGCACTCTGCGACGCGACGCGCGGAGGTCGGCGTACGCGTGCGATCACGGGCCAACACGAATGCGACGAAGGCGAGGCTGACAGCGCGCGAGTCGAGAGCGACAATCGCCGGCACAAACGAGCTCCCGGCGTCCCGCCGGACATCGCCGTCCCCGTGTCAGCGCGCGTCGCGAGCAGTGCGACGGAGGGAACGGCCATGTTCGGCAAGAAGCAGCCTGATGTGCTCGTCGTCGGCGCGGGTCCGGTCGGTTTGACGGCGGCGCTCGTCCTCGCGCGACGCGGAGTGCGCGTCAAGATCGTCGACGAGGCGTGGCGACCGACGACGCACGCGTACGCGCTCGCGTTGCATCCGCAGGCGCTCGATCTTTCCGAGCGGCTCGAACTCGCGGGCCCGGTGCTCGATCGGTCGGAGCGCGTGCACGGCCTCGGCGTGTACGCGGGCTCCGAACGGATGGCGCGGCTCGATCTCAGCCGCGTCGTCAGTGCGTTCCCGTTCGTCGCCGTGCTGCGTCAGAGCGCGCTGGAGGAGCTCTTGGTCGCCGCGCTCTCGAAGCACCACGTCGAGGTCGAGTGGAATCATCGGCTCGCGAGGCTGAGCCAGGCGCCCGACCACGTCGACGTGACGATCGACAAGCTCGAGAAGGATCAGGTCGGCTACGCGGTGATGCACACGTCGTGGTGCGTCGCGGACTCGCACGATTGGAAGCCGTCGTTCGTGATCGGCGCGGACGGACACGCGTCGCTGGTGCGCCGTCGCCTCGAGGTCGACTTCCCCGAAGTCGCGCGCGCGCAACACTTCGCCGTGTTCGAGTTCGGCACCGACTACGACTTCGAGCACGAGCTCCGGATCGTGCTGCGAACGACCGACGCGAACGTCGTGTGGCCGTTGCCGGAGGGACGCTGTCGCTGGAGCTTCGAGCTCCCCGGCTACGACGATCCCGACGACCCGCGCGAGAAGACCCGCCACGTCTTCGAGCTCGGTTCCGGCCGCTACCCGATGCTCGAGGAGAAGAACCTCTACACGCTGCTCGAGGAACGCGCGCCGTGGTTCGACGGACGCGTCGAGGAGATCGACTGGCGCTTGGTGGTGCGCTTCGAGCGGCG
>JADLBP010000223.1 GCA_020847695.1 Planctomycetota bacterium | reverse complement strand
TGGCGCTCTGCGCCGGCGCTTTCTCGCTCGCTCCGACGCCGCCCGCCCAAAGCGACCTCCAGAAGGAAGTCGAGCGGCTGCGCGTCGAGGTCGCGGAGCTCAAGAACCGTGCGCGCTCGACCGGCGACCTCGAGACGCTGCGGGCGGAGCTCAAGGACGCCAATCAGAAGCTCGCCGAAACGGTCAGCTACCTGAACTCGCAGGCGGACGCCGCGCAGCACCTGAACGACGCTCTGCGCGACGCCGACAAGAAGGGTTTCACGTTCGGCATCAATCCGGACTCGCGGGTCGCGCTGCTGCAAGGCTTCCAGGCGTACTGCGAGGGCCTGCAGAAGAACGTCCCGGGCCGCAAGCCCGAGGTCGAGCCCGTCGCGGGCGAGTGACCGCGCAGGTGACAGCGCCGACGGACCGAGCCAGAATGCCACCGTGGTCCGTCACGTCTTCACGCCCGAGCAAGCCAACCGCACGCTGCCGTTGGTGAAGCGCATCGTCGGGGACATCCTCGAGAAGGGCCGCGAGCTGCGCGCGCTCGCGCGCCGTCCGAACGACGCGGTCTCGGTCGAACGCGCGCCGTTGCTCGAGCGCGAGGTGCGCGAGCTGCTCGCCGAGCTCGAGCGCATCGGCTGCAGCTACAAGGATTGGGGCTTCGAGCACGGCCTGGTCGACTTCCCCGGCGAGATCGACGGCGAGCGCGTGTTGCTCTGCTGGCGCAGCGACGAAGCCGAGGTTTCCTGGTACCACCTCGCCGACACCGGCTTCGCGGGCCGCGTGCCGATCCCCGAGCGCCTGTTGCCGCCGCGCGCGCGCTGAGCGCGGCGAGGCGCGACTCCCGCGCCGAGCCCTGCGCGCCGAGGACGCCGACCGCGACGCGCGGCGAACGCTTGCGGCGCGGACGAGGCGGGACTCGCGGGCCGTGAGCTCGCGCCGCGTCGCAGGTCAACGCGTCGGCTTCGGCCGGAAGCCCGCGCCTTGCGCGAAGCAGCGCGTCAGTTCGGCGCAGAGCTCGGGGTGCACGATGCGCAGCGCGAGCTCGCGCTCCTGCTCGCGCGGCACCTCGTAGTTCGGAATCGTCTCCCACGTGCCGTCGGCGTGCGTCTTGCGCGCGCCGTGCTCGCGAGCGGTCGCGAGCTCGGTCAAGAACGCGCCGAGCACGTCGCGTCGATGGTGCGCGAGGTACTCGACCGCGCCCCACGCGCGCGGCGCGAGTGAAGCGTCGTACGTGCCGCGCGCGAGGCCGGTCAGCTCGTCGTAGTCGAACGGCCGCTGGAGGCGCGGCTTCGCGTCGCGCGCGAGCGCCGTCTGCCAGCCGCGGTGCTCGCCGACCGCGACGAAGCCGTCGCGACCCGGGAAGCAGTACACGTCGGCGCAGAGCTCGATCTCGGCGCGCCACGCGAAGCCGGCTTCGAGCCAGTACGGCAACCGGCCGTAGCGCGCGTAGAGATCGAGCGCGGCGACGCGGTGGACGAGCTCGTTCTCGCGGTGCCATTCCTTCGGTTTGATCCCCTTGGGCTTCGCGAGGTACGCCGCGAGCCCCGGATCGGGCAGCAGGAAGCCGGTCGAGCCGCGCACGCTGCCGAACCAGCTCGCGTACGTCGGCAGCGCCTTCGCGAGCGCGTCGCACAGGCTCTGGAAGTCGTCGTCGGTCGCGATCTCGGCGATCACGAGCGCGGTCTTCGCCTCGCGCGCGCCGAGCAATTCGTCGTGCGCGGCGAGCACGCGCGCGCCGAACAGCGCGTTGTTGCGCGTCGGTCCCTTGACGACCGCGAGCAGCCGCGAGTCCTCCGAGAGCGCGAGCGCGTAGCCG
Organism: Planctomycetota bacterium; assembly: GCA_020847695.1. Classification (GTDB taxonomy): domain Bacteria; phylum Planctomycetota; class UBA1135; order UBA1135; genus JACRIN01. The sequence goes on along the minus strand of JADLBP010000223.1, from coordinate 24,245 downwards.
TGCGCCTCCGCCCACGGCGCGAGCGCCTGGGTCGCGGGCTCGTCGGCGAGCCCGGCGGCGGCGAGCGTCACGCGCCGGCCCTTCCAGTCGACTTCGACGTCACCGGGCGACGCCGCCGCGCAGAGCACCGCAGCGAGAACGAGCTTGCCGAGCATCGAGATCCGTCGCCTCCTGCGCGCACTCTACCCGGCGAGCGCGCGCTTGTGACCGACGCGGCGGCGCGCGACACTGCCCGCGATGGACGACGCGCGTCGCGCCCGAGCCCACGCACGGCTGGTCAGGCTGCTCTCGCTCGCGCCGCTCGTCGCGCTCGCGGCGCTGTGGGCCGCGTGGCCGTGGTTGCGCACGACGCTGAATCGCGGCGTCGAGCTGCTCGCACACGGCGAGCTCGACGCGCTGCGCGCGTGGGCGGACGAGCTCGGGCCCTGGGCCGCCGTCTTCACGACGTTGCTGATGATCGTGCAAGCGCTCGCCGCGCCGATCCCCGCGGTGCTGGTGACCTGGACCAACAGCTGGCTCTTCGGCCCGTTCGTAGGCGCGTGGCTCTCGATCGGCTCGGCGACTCTCGCGGCGCTGGTCTGCTTCCTGCTCGCGCGGTCGCTCGGCGCGCCGCTGGTCGCCGGATTCGTCTCCGCCGACCGTCGCGCGAAGGCGGAGGGCTTCCTCGAGCGCCACGGCGCGGTCGCGGTGCTCGGAGCGCGGCTGCTGCCGTTCGTCCCCTTCGATCCGATCAGCTACGTCGCCGGGCTCTCCGGGATGCGGACGTGGACGTTCGTCTGGGCGACGTTCGTCGGGCAACTGCCCGCGGGGTTCGTCTACTCCTACCTCGGCCAGGAGCTCGCGCAGCCCATTCGCTTCGCGTGGCTCGCCGCCTCGAGCTTCGCGGCGCTGGTGTTGATCGGCCTCGCCGCGCGCCGCGCGCTGCGCTCGCGCCCACCCTGAAGGCTTGGGTTGCTTCGCGCGAGGTGCGTGACACAATCGCGCCGCGATGCCCAGCGGCTCCCCCTTCCTGCGCGGCGGCAACCTGCGTGACAGCCTCGGCACGACGCTGAACGGACTGCTCCAGCGCGTGCCGCGAGAAGAGCTCGCCGCGCTGAAGCGCGCGGTCGAACGCGAGGGCTTCGAGCGCGACATCGTCTACTACGACGACGACAACCAGCCGCGGCCGATGCCGATCCTGCTGCGGCCGCGCGTGCTCGGCGGCAACCAACGCAACTACCTGCACCGCGCGGCGCGGACGCTCGAGCACGCGCACGCGAAGCTCCTGCAGCTCTGGCAGGAAAGCCCGCTCGCGCGCGAGGTGCTGCCGCTCCACGAGCGCGAACGTCGCTGGCTCGCGGAGCTCGCCCGCCCCGGTCATCACCACGAGGTCTTCTTCGGTCGCTTCGACGCGTCGACCGACTTCGGTTCGCCGGATTGGGTCAAGAGCACGCAGTTCTTCGAGTTCAACCCGCTCGGCGCCGGCGGCACGTACGTCGTGCCGACGATCGACGACATCGTGCTGAAGCACGTCGTGCCCGCGCTGCGCAAGCGCGCGCCGACGCTGCTGCTCGAGCCCAACGACGACCCGCGGCGCGTGCTGCTCGAGGTGCTCGCGGATCAAGCGCGCTCGCTCCGGCTCAAGCGCTTCAACGTCGCGCTCGCGCAGTACAAGGACCTGGTCGGCGGCGTCAGCGAGTTCGAGCACAACCAGGCGTTCTTGCGCTCGCTCGGCATCGAGTGCTGGCACGTCGATCCGCGCGAGCTGCGGCTGGTCGACGGCGAGATGCGCTACGGCGACCACCCGATCGACATCGTCTACCGCGACCACGAGGTCAACGACCTCGCCCAGAAGGAAGAGCAGGGCGACGACCTGTCGGCGATCAAGTTCGCGCTCGCGAGCGGCCGCTGCGTGTCGACGCTCGCGGGTGAGTTCGACCACAAGAGCGTCTTCGAGATCTTCACGCGCGCCGAGTTCGGCGAGTTCTTCACGCTCGAGGAGCGCCGCGTGTTCCAGCACCACCTGCCGTGGACGCGGATCGTCCGCGACGCGCGCACCAGCGGGCCCGACGGCGCGGACATCGAGCTCCTCCCGTGGGCGCGCGCGCACCGCGAACGACTGGTCGTCAAGCCGAATCGCGCGTACGGCGGCTCCGGGATCCTGCTCGGCCGCGAGATCTCGGCGCGCGCGTTCGAGCTCGCGCTCGAGCGAGGCGTCGCCCATCCCGGTGAGTGGGTCGTGCAAGCGTTCAGCCCGATCGCGGAGAAGGACTTCCCGGTGATCGACGAGCACGGCAATCTCGGCCTCGCCGAGTACTTCACGGTGCTCGGCCTGTTCGTCAGCGAGCAGCGCCTCGCGATCCTCGGCCGCGCCTCCCAGCGCAAGGTCGTCAACGTCGCCCAAAAAGGCGGCGTGGTGTCGGTGCTGCGGTTGCTGTGAACTCTCTCGCGGGCGGAAGCCGTTCCACGGCCGCCCCACCGGCGTTCCTTTGCGCGCGCTTTGACATTCCTTCATGGACCGCTACAAAGCGCGCCCATGTTCAACTTGATGCCCAAGGACAACGTCTTCTTCGGCCTGTTCGAGAAGTCGGCCGCCAACGCGCACGAGACGGCCAACGCCTTGGTCGAGTACATGGAGCGCTTCGACGACCGCTCCACGCGCGCCCGCCGCATCCGCGAGTTCGAGCACGTCGGCGACGAGCTCACCCACGAGACGATCGACCGGCTCAACCAGACGTTCATCACGCCGCTCGATCGTGAGGACATCCACGAGCTCGTCTGCCGCGTCGACGCCGTGGTCGACCTAATCGACCGCGCGGTCGAGCGCATCGAGATCTTCAAGATCGACAAGCCGATCGTCGAGGCGCGCGAGCTCGCGGTCTGCCTCCAGCGCGGCACGGGCTTCCTGCGCGACATGATGCCGCACCTGCGCAACATGAAGGACATGCAGTCGGTGCGCCGGATGGTGCTCGAAGTGCACCGCTTGGAGAGCGAGGCGGACCGCGTCGAGCACAACGCGCTCGCGAAGCTCTTCGAGCCGCCCGCGGATCCGATCCACGTGATCAAGTGGATGAGCATCGTCGAGACGTTGGAGGAGGCGACCGACCGCTGTGAGGACGTCGCCAACATCATCGAAGGGATCATCCTGAAGAATGCCTGATCCCTGGCTGGTCTGGTCGATCGTCGGCCTCGCGCTGATCTTCGACTTCATCAACGGCTTCCACGACGCGGCGAACTCGATCGCCACGATCGTCTCGACGCGCGTGCTCTCCCCGCGCGCCGCGGTGATCTGGGCCGCGTTCTTCAACTTCGTCGCGTTCCTGTTCTTCGGGCTGCACGTCGCGAAGACGATCGGCAAGGGGACGATCGATCCGAGCGCCGTGACGCTCGCGGTCGTCACCGCCGGTCTGATCGGCTCGATCTTCTGGAACCTGCTGACGTGGTGGTTCGGCATCCCGTCGAGTTCCTCGCACGCGCTGGTCGGTGGCCTCGCGGGCGCCGCGCTGGTCGCGAAAGGCCCCGACGGCCTGATCGCCGGCGGGCTGCTCAAGATCGGCGCGTTCATCTTCGTCTCGCCGTTGGTCGGCCTCGCGCTCGCGTTCGTGATCATGACCGCGACCTATTGGCTCTGTCGCCGGAGCTCGCCGTCGCGGATCTCCAAGCTGTTCAAGCGCCTGCAGTTCGTCTCGGCCGCCGCGTACAGCCTCGGCCACGGCGGCAACGACGCGCAGAAGACGATGGGCATCATCTTCATGGTGATGATCACGTCCGGCCGCCTCCCGGCCGACGCGGTCGAGCCGCCGCTCTGGATCGTGCTCGCGTGTCACCTCGCGATGGGACTCGGCACGCTGATGGGCGGCTGGCGCATCGTGAAGACGATGGGCCACAAGATCTGCAAGCTGCAGCCCGTCCACGGCTTCGCGGCGGAGACCGGCGGCGCGTTGACGCTCTACGGCGCGACGTGGCTCGGCATCCCGGTGTCGACCACCCACACGATCACCGGTGCGATCGTCGGCGTCGGCACGACGCGCGGCATCCGCGCGGTCAAGTGGGGAGTCGCGGGCCGCGTGCTCTGGGCGTGGATCCTGACGATCCCGTGCTCGGCGGCGGTCGGCGCGATCTTCTGGTGGATCTTCTCGGCATTCGGTTGGCATTGAGCGCGCCGCGGCGAGCCCGCGCGTTCTCGCCCGCGGCCGGGAGCTCGATCGCGGCCGGGAGGTAGGATGCCTGCCTCACTCGGAGTCGACCCATGCGCATCCTCTGCTTCGTCCTCGTCGCCCTCGCCGCCGTGCTCGCCGCGTTCGCCCCGACGCCGCAGGCGCGCGCCTCGCAGTGGACGGTCAGCGGCGATGGCTGGCTGACCGATCCGATCTGGTACGACGGCAAGGCCGAGAAGTGCGTGTACGACGCGACGCGGACGATCTACGGCGTCGAGCGCAAGTACCGCGCGACCGCGTACACGAACAAGGAGCGGATCGACGAGGCGACGACCACCAAGTCGGAGACCGATCAAGGCCTGGAGACCTTCAAGCACCACTGGTCGGAGATCGTCCCGACCGAGAAGTACGACTACCGCTTCTCGACGTGCGTGCACCTCGAGACGCAATCGCTGCGGCCGTACAAGCTGACGGTTTCGACGCAGGAGGACTGCGGCGCGAGCTTCAAACTCGCGGTCAAGAAGGGCCCGAACCTCGCGTGGCAGGAGTCGGTCTACTTCCCCGGCGCCGGCCAGCGCCAGGGCGAGATCGCGGGCGTGCACACGGCGCACTTCGTCGACGAGCTCCCGCTCCTCTTGCGCGACTTCGACTTCGCCAAGCCGTCGGATCGCTACGTGCGAGTCGTGCCGAGCCAGAAGGACACGCACGCGGTCGCGTGGACCCCGTTCAGCGCGCACGTGATCTGGAAGGGCAAGGAGGAGGTCGAGGTGCCGGCCGGCAAGCTCGAAGCGCACCATCTCGAGCTGACCGGGGTCGACCGGCCGTGGCGCGCGGACTACTGGTTCGCGGCCGATGGCGGGCCGGAGCGTCTGCACGTGCTGGTCAAGTTCGCCGGACCGGACGGACAGAGCTACGCGCTGGTCAGCCAGGAACGCACGGCGTACTGGGAGCGCTGAGCGACGATGCCCGCGGCCCTTCGCGAGCCGTCGAAGCTCGCCGCGCGCTATCTCGAGACGCTGGCGGCGACCCGCGGCGCGTCGCCGCACACGCTGCGGGCGTATCGCGCCGACCTCGCGGAGTTCGACGCGTTCCTCGCCGGCCGCGGCATCGACACGGCGAGCGAGATCGCGCCGCGGGCGCTGCGCGCGTTCTTGGTCGCGCTCGACGAACGCCAACTCGCGCGCACGAGCGTGCAACGCAAGCTCTCCGCGGTGCGCTCGTTCCTCAAGTGGCTGGTCGACCAAGGCCGGCTCGCGAGCCATCCGGCGGCCGGCCTGCGCCAGGCGCGCGGCGGTCGGCGCCTGCCCGGCTGCTTGGAGCTCGCCGAGATCGAGCGTCTGCTCGACGCGCCGGACGTCACGACGCCGCGCGGCCGGCGCAACCGCGCCTTGCTCGAAGTGATGTACTCGTGCGGCACGCGCGCCGCGGAGACCGTCGGGCTCGATCGCGAGGATCTCGATCTCGCGCGCGGCATCGCACGCGTGCGAGGCAAGGGACGCAAGGAACGGCTCGCTGCGCTCGGCAGGCCCGCGCGCGCCGCGCTGCAGGACTACCTGAGCGATCCCAAGCGCCCGAAGCCGAGCGTGCGCGCAGGCGGAGCGGTGTTCCTCTCCGAGCGCGGCACGCGGCTCTCGACGCGCTCGCTGCAGCGCATCGTCGAAGCCGAGCTCGCGCGCGCGGGCATCGCGCGTCGCGCGACGCCGCACACGTTGCGGCACAGCTTCGCGACCCACTTGCTCGACCGCGGCGCGGATCTGCGCGAGGTGCAAGAGCTGCTCGGCCACGCGCACCTCGTGACGACGCAGATCTACACCCACGTCTCGATCGAGCGCTTGCGCGACGTCTACGAGAAGGCGCACCCTCGCTCGGGGAAGCGCTGAGCGCCGAGCTCAGGTCGCCGGGGGATGCGCGCGCTCGAGCGCGGCGGCGATCCGCTCCTGCGCTTTCGCGAGCCGCTGCAGCGCGAACAGGATCGGCGGCGCGACACAAAACGCGAGCCAGGCGACGAATTCCATGCGACCGCTCCGGGTTGCACTCGGCTGCGCCGGGGTTCCGTGCGGCGTCGCCGGGGCCGTCGATGGAGAGACGGCGGGGCGAAAGCAAAACGCGGGGAGCCGCTTGCGCGACCCCCCGCGTTGGATGGTGACCCCAAGGGGATTCGAACCCCTGTCGCCAGGATGAAAACCTGGTGTCCTAGGCCGGGCTAGACGATGGGGCCGACCTTGTTCGGACCAGCACCGGGGAACCCCAGCGCTGGAAAGAGGGCGGGGACGATAACGGCGCGGAATGCACGTGTCAACGCGCTCCCGGCGAGTTCATGCGGTCCAACCGAGCCGCCCCAGGCACCCGAGGACGTGGCGGTACTCGCGCTCCAGGCCGTCGACCAGCTCTCCGTCGCCGCGGGCGGCGCGCGGCAGGATCGACCAGGTGTACGTTTCGATCTCGAGGTGCAGCTCGGCGGTCCCCCACCGCTCCGGCGCGCCGACGGCCGCCGCCAGCAGGCTCTCCGCGTGCGCGCGGGTCGTCCGGAGGCCGTCGGCGCCGCCGGAGTCGAGGTCGGTCGGCACGTGGAAGTGACACCGCCATTCCTGTGCGTCGCACCAGGCCGGCTCGCCGCGCTCGAAGGCCGCGCGCGCCTCGCCCAGGTCGCCGGCACGGGCGAGCCCGTGCGCGCCGCGGGCGGTCACCTGGTGCAGGTAGCGCGGCTCGTCGAGCGCGAAGAGCTGCTCGCGACCGGCCGGGTGGCGAGCGGGCTCGCGGAGCGCGAGCGCGCTGGTGTACTGCAGCTTGCCGAGCGGAGCGCCGCCGCGGAGCGCGTCCGAGAGCGCGCGCTCGGGCTCCTCGAACTCGACCGCGGCGTGGCACGCGTCGATGCACGCGCCGAGGTGGCGCGCGGCGAGCTCGCGCCCGAGCGTCGGGAGCGCCGCGCCGCGCCACGCCGCGAGCGCCGCGAGGTCGTTGACGTTCGCGCGCGGCTCGGGCTCGAGCGCGCGCACGACCCGGCGACCGGCCTCGCGCTCGAGACGCCCGAGCTCGACGAGCGCCTGCGCGAAGCCGCGCGGGATCGCCGCCGCGACCGCGGCGTCGACGCGCGAGGAGTGCGCTCCGGTGTGGGTGCTGATCGAGAGGTGCCCGTCCGCGCGCGGCTCGCGCTCGCGCGAAGCTCCGGGCGAGCGGGCGAGCGCGCAGGCGAGCCGTGCGACCCGCGCGGTGTACTCGACGCGCTCGCGAGCGCTCCACGGCGGATCGAACACCGACGCCTTCAGCCCGGCGGCACCGAAGCCGGCGTACGGGAACGCGTTGTAGGTGAACGGATCGAGCGCGTGCTCGGAAAGCAGCGCGCGCAGCTCCGCGAGCGCCGCGGGCCGAGCCTCGAGCTCCTCTGCGACCGGCGCCGCGAGGTAGAGCCCGACTCCGAAGTCTCCGCGCGCGTCGAGCCGCTCGCGCAACGGCACCGTGATCGCGCGCAAGTTCGCGTGGAGCTCGGCGACGCTCGCCGCCGGGTGGACGTTCTGCGAGTAGGCCAAGCGCACGCCGCGCCCGGGGTGAGCGGGGTGGCGGAGCAGCATGGCGCTAGAGCGCGACGCCCTCGTCGACCAACAGCACCGGGATGCCGTCCTTGATCGGGTAGCAGCGCTTCGAATCCTCGCGGACGAGCGCGCCTTCGAGCTTCTCGGTCACCGGCTTGCCGGCGAGGTTCTTCACCCCGCCCGCGGCGATCTTCGCGTTCCAGGCGGCGAGCTCGCTCGCGCTCGCCTCGCGCAGGCTCTGGTGGGATTCCGGGCAGGCGAGCACTTCCAGCAGTTCTTTGTCGATCACGCCAACGGGTTTAACCGAGGTGTTCCCCCACCGCAAGCACCGCTCGGCGGTTGACGCGCGCATCGGCATGGCGGACGCTCTCGGGATGATCGCCGCGCTGCTCCTCGCCCTCGCATCGCAGGATCCGGTCGCCGTCGAACCCGGCGAGGCGCCGGCGCCCGCGCGTGTCGAGCTCCCGCGCGGTCCGGCGGCGGTCGCGCTCGCCGCGATCGGCGCGGAGACGCGCGCTGCCGAGCTCGCGTGGCGCGGACTGCCGACCAGCGCCGACGCGCCGGAGTGGCGCGTCGCCGCGACGTGGGCGGATTGGGCCGACGCGGTGCGCGCGGAAGCGCGCGGCCGCGGCCTCGATCCGGCGCGCGCGGCGCGCCTCGCGTTGGTCGCGCGTCTGCAGGGTCGTGACGACGACGCGTGGGATCACTTCGCGTCGCTCGCGTCGCACCCGCAGCACGCAGCCGCGTTGCTGCCGCTCTTCCTGCCAGGCGTCGCGCCCGCGGAGCTCGTCGCGCTCTCGCAAAGCGGCGCGCAGCGCGGTCCGTGCGTGCCGCCGCTCGCCGACGGAGTCGTGCTGCGGCCCGCGGCGCCGCCGCCGAGCACGCACGCGGCCGACGTGCGCCTGGGCTACCCGACGATCGAGCGACGCTCGATGCGCGTCGACGAGCTGACGATCGGGACAGCGCGCGTGCGCATGACCGTCGCGCTCGAGAGCGACGGCGTCCAGGTCGACGTCGCGCACCTGGGAGGCGGGCCCGCGAAGCTCCACGTGCTCCTGCCCGAGCTCCCCGACTTCGAGATCTACGTGCAGTACGACGACTGGGTGCGCCAGGACGGCGTCGGCGCCGCGCTCGAGATCGAGCTCGCGCCCGGCGACGAGCCGCATTCGCTCTTCGGTCGCTTCCAACCGCGCCGCGTCGCATGGCCGACCGAGTTGCCGACGCGCGCGTCGCACGCGCTCGCGAACGACGGGTTGGTGATCACGCTGCCGGAGGACGATCCGCGGCTCGCGCTCGTCCGCGCGGCGAGCGACGGGCTCGCACGCCTGATCGAGGCGCCGTGCCGCGTCGAAGCGCTCGCGCGCGGCTCGGGCTCGCGCGACGGAGAACGCCTCGGCTCCAGCGTGCGCATCGACCTCTCCGAAGACGCGAGCGGACGCGAATGGAGCTCGATCCTCTCGCTCGCCGAGCGCTGGGCTCTCGCCCATCCGTCGACGCCTCCGCCCGGACGCTGAAACCCCGCCCCCGCGAACCCACGACCGCCTGCGATGAATCCGATGTACCGCGAACACCGTCGACGCGCGCTCGAAGCGCTGCGCGGCCGCGCCGCCGCCGCGCTGATCCCGACCGCGAACCACAAGATCCGCAACTTCGACGCGGAGTATCGCTTCCGACCCGACAGCGACTTCTGGTGGCTGACCGGTTTCCGCGAGCCCGACTCGGTGCTGCTGCTCTTGCCCGCGACGCAACCGGACGCGCGCGATCGCTCGGTGCTCTTCCTGCGCGAGAAGAAACGCGACGAGGAGATCTGGAGCGGCCGTCGGCTCGGCGTCGCCGCCGCCAAGGAGACGCTCGGTGTCGACGAGGCGTTCCCGATCGGCGAGCTGTGGACCAAGCTCCCCGACCTGCTCAAGGGCTATCGGCGCGTCGTCTACCGCAGCGCGCTCGACGAAGCGCGCGATCGGCAGTTCCAGCAGGTGCTCGCGAAGCTGCGCATGCAGACGCGCATCGCCGAAGCGGTGCCGCTCGAAGTGCTCGACCCCGCGCCGATCCTGCACGAGCTGCGGCTCTTCAAGAGCCCTGCGGAGCTCGCGACGATGCGCCGCGCCGCCGCGATCACCGCCGAAGCGCATACCGAAGCGGTGCGCCGCGCGCGGCCCGGTGTCAACGAGCGTGAGATCGACGCGCTGCTGCAGTACGAGTTCCTGCGCCACGGCGCGAACGGTCCCGCGTACACGAACATCGTCGCCGGCGGACGCAACGCGTGCATCCTCCACTACGTCGAGAACGACCAGCCGCTGCGCGACGGCGACCTGCTCCTGATCGACGCGGGCGCGGAGGTCGACTGCTACGCGTGCGACGTGACGCGCACGTTCCCGATCAACGGGCGCTTCACGCGCGAGCAACGCGCGCTCTACGACGTCGTGCTCGCCGCGCAACTCGCCGCGATCGCCGCGGTCGGGCCCAAGCTCGCGTTCACCGCGGCGCACGAAGCGGCGCTGCGTGTCCTGACCGCCGGATTGATCGAGCACGGGCTCTTGAAGGGCTCTCTCGACAACGCGTTGAAGAACGAGACGTACAAACGCTTCTACATGCACCGCACCGGGCACTGGCTCGGCCTCGACGTGCACGACTGCGGCGCGTACGTCGTCGACGGCGCGCCGCGCGTGCTCGAGCCCGGCATGGTGGTCACCGTCGAGCCCGGGCTCTACGTCGCCGAGGACGACGACACGGTCGAGCCGCGCTGGCGCGGCATCGGCATCCGGATCGAGGACGACGTGCTGGTCACCCCGACCGGCAACGAGGTGCTGACGCGCGCGATCGCGAAGGACCCGGTCGAGCTCGAGCGCCTGCGCGAACGCGGCCAACCGGTCGGCGCTCGCTAGCGTCGAAAATCCGAGCCCAACCGGCGCGCACCCGAGCCCCCGATGTCGAAGATCCTCGCGAGCGACGATCGCACCTGGTCGCTCGCCTCCGCCGTCGATGCCCTGACCGAGTCGGCGCGGATCGCCGGTCGTCCGTCGTTGCTCTGGCTCGCCGGATTCTTCTACCCCGGCGTCGGCCTCGGGCTCGGACTCGGTTGGAGCTGGATCCTGCGCTCGATCGAGAACGCGGAGAGCGACGAGAGCTCGACGTGGGTGCTCGCTCCGATGCGGCTCGGCGCGCTCGGCGCGAACGGAGGGTTCACCAGCCTGCTCGTCGGAACGCTCGCGGTCGGGTGCGCGGCGCCGTTGCTCTTCCCGTTGCTCTTGCCGATCTTCCGTCTGATCGTCGGACTCGCCGGTTGGGCGTCGCAAGCGACGGCCGCGGCGCGCGGGGGTCTGCGCGACGCTTGGCGGCACGGACGCGGCAACACGCTCTCGAGCGGCGCGCTCTGGGTGCAGTGCTGGATGCTCGTCGTGATCGCCGCCGCGGTGTTCCTGATCCCCGTCGTCGCTCTGGTGCACGCGGCGAAGCTCCCGCGCGGCGACGCGGTCGCGTCCGGCGCGCTGCCGCATCCGGTGACGGTGCTGGTGTCGGCGCCGAGCTCGCTGGTCGTGCTCGTGTACGCGCTCGCGATCTCGATCCTGTTCCAGCTCGCGCTGCACTCGCTCGCGCAGAACCGGCGAGGCGCGGGCTCCGCGCTCGTGCACGCGTGGCGACTCGCGCGCCGCGACCCGTGGGCGACGATCCGCGCGTTGATCGGCGACTCGCTGCTGTCGTTCCTCTACTGGATCGCGTTCTGGATCTTGCTCGGGCTGTGGCACGTGCCGGTGTTCGGCGGCGTCGCGCTCGCGGCGTACATCGCGCTCGGCGGCTTCGTCGGCGTCACCCGCGCGCTCTACTGGGCGCGCGCGTACCGAGCGCTCGGCGGGCTCTCTCCCGCGGACGGAGTGCCGGGGCTCGCGCAGGCTAGTTGAGCGCGCGCGAGCTCGTCGACCTGGACGTCGCGCGGCACGGCGGCGTTCGCGTGGCGCGCATGCGAGCCGCGCGCGCCGAAGGGGTCGGGCGCGGCGGAACGTCGCGGGACCGCGGCTCCGGCGTTCCGACCTAGCGGCCGCGCGAAGAGCTCGCGAAGGGTGGTGAGCGCGCTAGGGATCGAACCTAGGACCTACTGGTTAAAAGCCAGTTGCTCTACCGACTGAGCTACGCGCCCGTTCGCGATCCGCCTCTCGCGCTCGCCGAGCGTGCACGCGAGAGAGGTTTGGTGCCCGCGCCAGGGATCGAACCTGGGACCTTTTGATTAAGAGTCAATTGCTCTACCAGCTGAGCTACGCGGGCAAGGTCTGCGGAGCTCGGTTCCGAGCTCCGCAAGGGCGAAGAGCATACCGTCGGCGCGCCGGAATGGAAGAGGCTCGCGACGGCGGAGGTCTCAGACCTCCATGATCTCGGCGATCTTCTTGTCCTGGACCTGGTCGAGCTTCTTCTCCGCGTCCTTCAGGAGCTCCTGGACCTTGTCGTGGAGCTTGCGGTTCTCGTCCTCGGTCAGTCCGCCGGCCTTGAGCGCGGTGTCGGCGTGCTTGTTCTGGTCGCGACGGACGTTGCGCATCGCGATCCGCGCCTCCTCCACCAGCTCCTTGACCTTGGCGGCGTACTTCTGGCGCTGCTCGCCGGAGAGCTGGGGCATCGTCAGCCGCAGGATCTTGCCGTCGGTCTGCGGCGTGATGCCGAGGTCCGACTTCATGATCGCCTTCTGGATCTCGGTGATCGACGACACGTCGAAGGGCTTGATCACGAGCTGGCGCGGCTCGGGCGTCGACACCGCCGCCATCTGGTTGATCGGCGTCATCGTGCCGTAGTAGTCGACCCGGATGTTGTCGACCAACGTGCTCGACGCGCGCGACGTCCGCACGCCGCGCAGGGTCTCGCTGACGTGCGAGAGCGCCTTGTCCAAGCCCTGTTGGGTGTCGGTGACGATCTTCTGGAAAGCGGGTGAAGTCATGAGGAGCTCCGAATGATCGTGCCGAGGTTCTCGCCTCGGATGACGCGTTCGATGTTGCCTTCTTCGAACAGATTGAAGACCACGACGGGCAGGCGCGATTCCATGCACAGGCTGATGGCCGTGGTGTCCATCACCTTGAGCTGACGTTCCAGCACCTGCATGTGAGTGAGGGTCTCCAGGCGCTCCGCAGAACGGTCGCGCTTGGGGTCGGCGGTGTACACGCCGTCGACCTTGGTGCCCTTGAGCAGCACCTCGCAACCGAGCTCGCGAGCGCGCAGCGCCGCCGCGGTGTCGGTCGTGAAGAACGGGTTGCCGGTACCGGCGGCGAGGATGACCACCAAGCCCTTCTCGAGGTGCGCGATCGCCTTGCGGCGCAGGAAGGGCTCGGCGACCTGCTTGATCTCGATCGCGGTCATCACGCGGGTGTCGCGGCCCTGCTTCTCGATCGCATCCGAGAGCGCGAGCGCGTTGATCACCGTCGCGAGCATGCCCATGTAGTCGGCGCTCGCGCGATCGGCGCCGAGCTTCGAGAACTCGGCGCCGCGCAGGATGTTCCCGCCCCCGACGACCAGGGCGATTTCGACGCCGAGGCTGGCGACGTGCGCGACTTGGCGCGCGACGAGATTGACGGCGTCAGGGTCGAGACCCTGGCCGTTCCCCGCGACGCCGAGGGCCTCGCCGGACAACTTCAGGAGGACGCGATGGTAGGCCATGGACAGCCTTCCTAGCGGGTCCGCGCGTCCGCGTCCACGCTCACCCCAGTTGCTGGAGCGAGAAGCGTTCGATCTTCGAGCCGGCGCCGAGCGCCTTCTCGACCGCGGTCTTGACGTTGATCTTGTCGTCGTGCACCCACGGCTGCTCGTTCAGGACGATGCCGGCGTAGAACTTCTCGAGCTTGCCCTTGAGGATCATCTCGACCTTCTCGGCGGGCTTGCCCTTCATGTCGTCGCTCTCGCGGTAGACCGCCTTCTCGCGCTCGATCACGTCCGCCGCGACCTGGTCGCGCGACAGCACGGTCGGCTTCGACGAAGCGATGTGCATGCCGAGCTGCTTCAGGAACGCGTCGGCCTTGTCCGCCGGCGCGGACGTCGACAACGAGATCAGCGCGCCGACCTTCTGGTTGAAGTGCACGTACGCTCCGACGCGGCCCGCGGCGGTTTCGAAGCGCGCGATCGCGACGACCTGGGTGTTCTCACCGGACTTGGAGATGCACTCCTTGATCGCATCGCCGACGGTCGCTTTGCGCGACGCGAGTTGCGCGTTGCCGAGCGACTCGAGGTTGTCCGGGTTCTTCGCGAGCACGAGGTCGGTGAGCTCGCCGAGCAGCTTGTTGAAATCGTCGGTCGCCGCGACGAAGTCGGTCTCGCAGCCGAGCGACACCATCGCGCCGCTCTTGCCGTCGGCGGAGAGCTTGACGCAGACGCGGCCTTGCGCGGTCGCGCGGCCGGCGCGCTTGTCGGCGCTCTTCAGGCCGGCCTTGCGCAGGTAGTCGAACGCCGCGTCCATCAGCGACTTTTCGTCCGTGACGCCGGTGTTGCTCGCGACCAGCGCGCGCTTGCAGTCCATCAGGGGTGCCCCGGAGCGCTCGCGCAGCTCCGAAACCATCTTCGCGGAGATTTCCATCGTGTCGTGTTCCTTGGAGGGCCGGCGCCCGCGAAGGGCGGGCGAACGCGGCGGAGGAGAGCTGGAATGGCGAGCGCGGCCGAGCAGCCCGGCCGCGACTCGATCGGACCCGCGGCGCGCGAGACGGCGCGCCGCGCGTGGCAGGACCCGCGGCGCGCAGAAGGGCGCGCCGCGCGTGGGCGTCACTCGGCCGGGGTCTCGTCGCGCTTGATCGGGAGATCGGCGGACGCGACGTCCTCGGGCGTCACGCCGATTTCCTCTTCGGTCGCGCTACCGGGGAGGCCGGGGAGCGCGTGCACGGTCTGACGACGGCGCGCGCCCGCCGGAGGCGGACGGTTGCCGCGGGTCGGACGCGGCTCGTCGCCGGTTTGCTGATCGCCCTTGCCGGGACCCTCGACCGCGACTTGCTTGCGGTTCTGGCAGCCTTCCTCGACGGCCGAGGCCAGGCTCTCGATCAACACGCGAACGGACTTCAACGCGTCGTCATTGCCCGGGATGACGATGTCGACGAGCGACGGATCGCAGTCGGTGTCGAGGATGCCGACCAGCGGCACGCCGAGTCGACGCGCTTCGCGCACGGCGTTGTGCTCGCGCGCGGGATCGACGATCACGACCGCGCCCGGGATCGACATCATCTCGCGGATGCCGGCGAGGTTGCGCTCGATCTTCTTGCGCTCGCGGCGCAGGTTGGACTGCATCTTCTTCGGCAGCTCTTGCATCGCGCCGTTCTCGTCGAGCTGCTCGAGTTCCTCGAGGCGACGGAGACGGCTGCGGATCACGGAGAAGTTGGTCAGCGTGCCGCCGATCCAACGCTCGGTGACGATCGGCATGCCGGTGCGCTCACCCGCGTTGCGGATCACGCCCTTGACCTGGCGCTTGGTGCCGACCCAGAGGATCTGGTGGCCGTCGGCGGCGACGTGCATCAGGAAGTTCTGCGCGCGGATCAACCCACGGAGGGTCTCGCGCAGGTCCATGATGTGAATCAGGTTGCGGCGGCCCCAGATGAAGGGGCGCATCTTCGGATTCCAGCGGGACACCGGGCACCCGAAGTGCACGCCGGAGTCGATCAGTTCCTTGACGGTGACGTTCTGCATGGGTTCTCGTGCTCTTGCACCTGGTCGCCCCGGAGCACGGATCGAGAGCGGCACGCCGCCCGCATCGTGCACAGGTGGTTGGACCTGCGGTTCGGGTGACGTCCGGCGGGGCACAAGCGTTGTGCACCCTGGAAAACCAGCGACTCCCGGCAAGAAGTGGGCGGAGATTCTACGGGTGGGGTCTTGCCTGTCAACGCGCGAGAGGATCCGATGGACGCTCGCTCGCGCCGGAAGGTACTTCGCGCACGGCTTCGGGAGCGGTCGTCAGGGTCGAAGGGGACTTCGCTGGGGTCGGCACCTCACGCGATGAATTCGGCCAGGGTTGGCCGCGACGAAACGTGCCGGGAATCGGCCTGGGCGCCAAAAGCAGGTTCCTAAACTTGCCTCAGCCCGACATAATCCCGGTAGAGACATCGAGCCTGCCCGGTCTCGCCCGAGCAGGGAGGGGTGCACGCAGCACGCCCGCGACTTCGGTCGCGGTCGGCGCCGCTGTGCCGACACCTCCCGGCCCCGCGCGTCCAGGATCGGCTCGTCGAGCCCCCTCTCCTGGCATGCCCAACGCCCAACTGATCCTCTGCTGCGACCATCGCGGAGAGGGACTTTCGGCGCTGGTGCCGCCGCTCGAAGCCGCGGGCTACCGCCTGCAGCAGAGCCGCAATCTGCGTCAGACACTGGAGCTCTTCGAGCGACTCGACCCGTGCGTGCTCGTCGTCGATCCGCTGTCGAGCGGCTCGATCGAGCTCGAGGCGCTCGATCGTGCTCGCTCCAGCGAACCGCCCGTTCCGGTGCTGCTCGTGACCGATCCGCGCGATCCGCTCGCGGCGGTGCTCGCGTCGCGTTCACTCGATCGCGGCCTTTGGGATCTGGTGCGTCGCGACGCGCCGGCCGAGGAATTCGTGCTGCGGATCGAGAGCCTCAAGAGCCAGTACCTGCGGCTGCACGAGATGAGCGAATTGCGCCATCGCGCGCTCTACGACGACCGCACCGAGCTCCTGCGCCCGCACGGCTTCCAAGAGCGCTTGCGCGAGCACTTCTCCGCGGCGCAGCGTCACCACCTGAGCCTCGCGTTGCTGCTGATCGACCTCGATCGCTTCGGGCAGATCAACAAGCAGAACGACCACACCGTCGGCGACTACGTGATCTCGCAGGTCGGCGGTTCGATCCGTCACGCGCTGCGCGCGGAGGACGTCGCGGGCCGACTCGGCGGCGACGAGTTCGCCGTGCTGCTCCCCTACACGCGCAAGCACGACGCTTCGCACGTCGTGCAGCGCTTGCTCGACGCGATCCGCGCGCTGTCGGGTCGGATTCCCGGCGCGCGCAGCGAGATCGACGTCAGCGCGAGCATCGGCTACGAGACGTTCGACGGAACCGATCTCGATTCCGCCGACACGTTGCGCCAGCACGCCGAGGAGGCGCTGCGCCTCGCGAAGCAAGCCGGCGGTCACCGCGGGATCTACTTCCGCACGCCGAACGGCGAGAAGCCGACAGCGCCGATCAGCTGAGCGCGGCACGACGCCAGGCCGCGTCGCCGAGCACGCTCAGCGGACCAAGTACGGCGCGAGCCAGTCCGCGCGATCGGCGACGTGCAAGTCCTCGGTCGGATCGACCTCGAGCACGAGCTCTCGCACTCCGCCCAGCTCGACCGCCGGCCATTCGAGCGGCGCCTCACCGCCGCGCACCAACGGGCTCTCCCATGCGAGCCGACCGTCGACGCGGATGCGGAAGACCACGGAGCCGTGACTCGGCAGCCGCAGCACCTGGTCGTCGATCGCCGCGGCGCCTCGGAGTTGCTTCCAACCGCCGTCGAGCTGCCACACGAGTCGGGTCGGCGCGTGCACGCCGAGTCCGCGTCGCCACGTGCGCCCGCCGGCGACCAGAGGCGAGCCGTCGACCGCGCGATCGAAGCGCGGCGCGTACGTGAAGCCGAGCTCGTCGCCGAACGGAGAAGGCGCTTCGATCTTCGTCGGCGCGAGCGCCGAGAGGAACGCGAAGTCGCTGGAGCGCAGCGACACTTCGTCGATCCACGCCCACGCGATCGTCGCGCGCGCACCGCCGCGGTCGAGTTCGAGCCCGCGCGGCGTCGATGCGGACCACGTGCCGAAGAGACGCGAACCGTCGGAGAGCTCGAGGCACACGCTCGCCGGCGGCAGCGCGTCGGCGCGCGCGGCCTCGGCTCCTTCGACGAACAACGCGAGCACGTCGCTCCATGGGAAGACACTGCGACCGAGCACGCTCTCGAACGTCACGCCGTCGTCGGCGAAGCTCTCGAACGTGCCGTCGACGCGCTCGACGCGACCGCCGACGATCCGGTAGAGCCGATCCCCGCTCGCCGCAGGCGCGAGCAGCGCTGCGTCGGCCGCCGCGACGCGCGACGTGAACACCAGACTGACCAACGCGTCGACATTCACCTTCGCCGGGATCGACGGGTTGAGCCGCAGATCGAGGTCGTCGCCGCGCCCCTTCTCGACGACGCCGATCAAACGCTCGCCCCCGACGAGCTCGACGGTGACCCGCTGCATCGGCAAGCCCTCGGCCGTCGGCGAGTTGCCCGCCCGGACGTCGAGCACGAGGAAGCCCGCCTCGAGCGCGCTCGCCGGGGACCACGCCGTCGCGTCGAGCTCGCGCCGGGAGCCGTCGCGTAGCCTCGCGGTCGCCGAAACCGCCTTCGGTTTCGCTTCGTCCTGCGGTTGCGGAACGCTCCCGACCACCAGGAGCCCGAGCATCAGCGCTGCGATCGACATGCGGCCGCATCCTAGCCAGGCCGCGCCGCCGGAGCTCCCGCGCGACGCGCCTCGTACGCGCCCGCCGGCCCGCTGCCAAACAGGCAGAATACTGGGTACCCAACTGCCGCTGCTGCCATTAGGGCAGCGCCCGCCCGCCGCGCCCGCGGCCGGCCCACCCACCTGCGCAGGCGGCACCGTTCTTGCACACGCGGCGCCACTCGCGCCTTGAGCCGGCCCCCACCACGTCGATGTCGACGTGCGTTCGTGTGCTGGCCGTGCCCGGCGCGCTCGTTCCGGACCGATCCCCTTCCTTTCGAAAGCACGATTCCATGGCCAAGCAAATGGTCTTCGAGGCGGACGCGCGCGATGCGATTCGCCGCGGTGTGGAGAAGCTCGCCAAGGCCGTCACCAGCACCCTCGGACCGCGCGGACGCAACGCGGTGCTCGACAAGGGCTGGGGCGCGCCGACGGTCACCAAGGACGGCGTCAGCGTCGCCGAGGAAATTCAACTGACCGACCCGTACGAGCACATGGGTGCTCAACTCGTCAAGGAAGTCGCGAGCAAGACCAGCGACGTCGCCGGCGACGGCACGACGACCGCGACGCTGTTGACCGAAGCGATCTTCGTGCAGGGCCTGCGCGCGATCACGTCGGGCGCTTCGCACGCTCGCATCGCCGCCGCGCTGAACGACGGCATGACCGCGGTCAGCGCCGCGCTCGACAAGGCCGCGCGTCCGGTCAAGGGCAACGAGGAAGTGCGCCAGGTCGGCACGATCTCGGCCAACAACGACGCCCGCGTCGGCAAGATCATCGGCGACGCGATGGACAAGGTCGGCAAGGACGGCGTCATCACGGTCGAGGAAGGCAAGACGCTCGAGACCGAGGTCACGGTGGTCGAGGGCATGCAGTTCGACCGCGGCTACGTCTCGCCGCATTTCGTGACGAACACCAACTCGATGGAAGTCGAGTACGAGAAGCCGCTGATCCTCGTGTTCGAGGACAAGATCGGCAACATCCAGAAGCTCCTGCCGCTGCTCGAAGCGGCGAAGAACGCGAACCGTCCGCTGCTGATCATCGCCGAGGACGTCGAGTCCGAAGCGCTCGCGACGTTGGTCGTCAACAAGCTGCGGGGCATCCTGACCTGCTGCGCCGTCAAGGCGCCGGGCTACGGTGATCGCCGCAAGGCGATGCTCGAGGACATCGCGATCCTGACCGGCGCCAAGCCGATCATGAAGGACCTCGGTCTCGAGCTCGATCGCGTCACGCTGCGCGACCTCGGCAGCGCGAAACGCGTCGTGATCGGCGCGGAGAACACCACGATCGTCGGCGGCGACGGCAAGCGCGACGCGGTCGCCGCGCGCGTCGCGCAGATCCGCGCCGAGATCGAAGGCACGACCTCCGACTACGACCGCGAGAAGATGCAGGAGCGCCTCGCCAAGCTCACCGGCGGCATCGCGCAGATCAACGTCGGCGGCGCGACCGAGACTGAGGTCAAGGAGCGCAAGGCGCTGATCGAGGACGCGCTGCACTCCACGCGCGCCGCGGTCGAGTCGGGCATCCTGCCGGGCGGCGGCGTCGCGCTGCTGCGCGCGCGCGAGTCGCTGACCTCGCTCCGTAAGAAGGACGACGAGGACTACAACATGGGTCTCGACGTGCTCTACCACGCGCTGTCGCGACCGGTCGAGAAGATCGCCGAGAACGCCGGCAAGGACGGCGCCGTCGTCGTGCACCGCGTGCTTCGCGAGAAGAACCCGAGCTGGGGCTACGACGCGCTGACCGGCGAGTACACCGACATGGTGAAGGCCGGCATCGTCGATCCCGCGAAGGTCACCAAGGCCGCGCTTCAGAACGCGGTCAGCGTCGCGTCTCTCCTGCTCTCGACGGATTGCCTGATCGCGAGCCTGCCCGAGAAGAAGGGCAAGAAGCCGGGTCCGGGCGGTCCGGGCGGAGGCATGGACGGTATGGACGGCATGGAAGGTATGGGCGGAGGCATGGACTTCTAGTCGCGCGACCCCATCCAACACCCAGCACACCCAAGCACACGGAACAGGAAGAAGCAGACATGGCCAAGCAGATCATGTTCGACGACAACGCGCGCCAGAAGATGCTCGCCGGCATCGAGAAGCTCTCGCGCACGGTTCGCGTCACCCTCGGGCCCGCGGGCCGCAACGTCATCCTCCAGAAGTCCTTCGGTTCGCCCTCGGTGACCAAGGACGGAGTCTCGGTCGCGAAGGAGATCGAGCTCGCAGACCCGTTCGAGAGCATGGGCGCGAAGCTCGTGCGCGAAGTCGCCTCGAAGACCAACGACGTCGCCGGTGACGGCACGACGACCGCCACGGTGCTCGCCGCGGCGATCTACAAGGAAGGTCTGAAGTACCTCGCGACCGGCGTCAACACGATCGCGCTGCGCAACGGCATCGAGAAGGCCGTCGGCACCGCCGTCGAGTCGATCAAGAGCCAGTCGCGCACGGTCAAGAAGCGCGAGGAGAAGAAGTCCGTCGCGACGATCTCCGCGAACAACGACGCGTCGATCGGCGAGCTGCTCGCCGAGGCCTTCGAGAAGGTCGGCAACGACGGCGTGATCACCGTCGAGGAGAACTCGGGAGTCGACACCCGCCTCGACGTCGTCGAAGGCCTCGAGTTCGACAAGGGCTACCTCTCTCCGTACTTCGCGACCGATCTCACCAAGCTGACGACCGAGTTCGAAGACGCTTACATCTTCATCTACGACAAGAAGATCTCGAACGTCCGCGAGTTCGTCCCGGTGCTCGAGAAGGCCGCGCCGACCGGCAAGCCGCTCCTGATCATCGCGGAAGACATCGAAGGCGAAGCGCTTGCCACGCTGGTGATCAACCGCCTCAAGGGCGTGCTGAACATCTGCGCCGTCAAGGCTCCGGGCTTCGGCGACCGCCGCAAGAGCTATCTCGGCGACATCGCCGTGCTCACCGGCGGCACCGCGATCACCGAAGACCTCGGCATCGCGCTCGACAAGGTCCAGATCACCCACTTCGGTCGCGCCAAGAAGATCCAGGTCAACAAGGACCGCACGGTCCTGATCGGCGGCGCGGGCTCGAAGAAGGCGATCGACGAGCGCTGTGCGCAGATCCGCACGCAGATCGAGAACACGAAGTCCGACTACGACAAGGAGAAGCTCCAGGAGCGCCTGGGCAAGCTCACCGGCGGAGTCGCGGTCATCAAGGTCGGAGGCAACTCCGAAGCCGAGATGAAGAACAAGAAGCAGCTCGTCGAGGACGCGCTGAACGCCACGCGTTCGGCGATCCAAGAGGGCATCGTCCCCGGCGGCGGCGTCGCGCTGCTCCGCGCGATCGAAGCGGTCGAGAAGCTCAAGCTCGAAGGCGACGAGCGCTTCGGCGCGAACATCATCGCCAACTCCCTCGCGGCTCCCTTGCGCCAGATCGCCGACAACGCCGGCGAAGACGGCTCGGTCGTGGTCGAGATGGTGCGAGAGAAGGGCGGCGTGATGGGCTTCAACACCCTGACCCGCGAGTACGTCGACATGTTCAAGGCCGGCGTGATCGACCCTGCGAAGGTCGTGCGCACCGCGCTGCAGAACGCGGGCTCGATCGCAGGCCTGCTGTTGACCACCGACTCGATGGTCACCGATCTGAAGGAGAGCGACGCGCGGATCGAAGGCTCGATCGCCTGAGCGCCGCACGAGCGACCCGTCCGTTCGAGGCGGTCGGTGCCTTCCTCACGGGAGCGCCGAGCCGCCTCGAACGCTGATGCTCCCCGCTCGCGAAATCCAACCCCTCGACGACCGAACGCGCCCGAGTCATGAGCGACAAACGCGACTTCTACGAGATCCTGGGCGTGACGCGCGAGGCGTCGGAGGACGAGATCAAGAAGTCCTTCCGCAAGCTCGCGCTGAAGTACCACCCCGACCGCAATCAGGGCGACAAGGAAGCGGAGGCGAAGTTCAAGGAGGCGGCGGCCGCCTACGAGGTGCTCTCCGACCCGCAGAAGCGCGCGCAGTACGACCAGTTCGGACACCGCGCGTTCGAGCAGGGCGGCCACGCGGGGCAACGCTTCACCAACGTCGAGGACATCTTCTCGGCGTTCGGCGACATCTTCGGCGGCGGCATGTTCGGCGACCTGTTCGGTCGCGGGCGCGCCGGTCCTCGCGCGGGACGTGACCTCAAGGTCGTGCTCGACCTGACGCTCGAGGAGATCGACAGCGGCGTCGAGAAGACGCTCTCGCTGAAGCGCCAGGAGCACTGCATCGGCTGCAAGGGCAGCGGCGCGAAGCCCGGCACGTCGCGCACGACCTGCACGACATGCGGCGGTCGCGGCCAAGTGATGCGCAGTCAGGGGCTGTTCGCGATCGCTTCGCCGTGCCCGCGTTGCTCGGGCGTCGGACAGATGGTCGAAGCGCCCTGCACGAGCTGCCGCGGCACCGGGTTCGAGACCAAGAAGGCCGACGTCAAGATCGCGATCCCGGCGGGAATCGAGGAAGGCGTGCGGCTGCGGATCACCGGCGAGGGCGACGCGGGCGATCCCGCGGCGCCCCGCGGCGACCTGTATTGCTCGATCCGCGAGGTGCAGCACAAGATCTTCCAGCGCAGCGGCGCCGACTTGATCACCGAGATCCCGGTCTCGTTCGCGCAGATGGCGCTCGGCGACTCGGTCGAGGTGCCGACTCTGCGCGGCCGCGCCGAGATGTCGATCCCCGCCGGCACTCCGACCGGCAAGGTGTTCCGACTGCGCGGCCAAGGTCTACCGGTGCTCGAGGGACGCGGTCGCGGCGATCAGCTCGTCCGCGTGTTCGTCGAAGTGCCGAAGAAGGTCTCGGAGAAACAGAAGGAGCTGCTCAAGCAGTTCGCCGAGATCGAGAAGAAGTCCAGCGGAGACAAGTCGTTCTTCGATCGCATCGTCGCCTACTTCAATTGAAGCCATGAGCGAGCAACCGTCCACGCACTCCCCCGATCCCGACTCGGTGCCGGCGCCCGAGATGCCGATGCCGAACGACGAAATCACGGCGCTGCGCGCCGAACGCGACCGCCTCCAAGCGCAAGTGCTGCGAGCGCAGGCCGACTTCCAGAACCTGAAGCGACGCACCGCGAGCGACATCGACCAGGCGCTCAAGCGCTCGCTCTCGACACTCTTCGAGCAGCTCTTCGTCGCGCTCGACAACCTCGAGCTCGCGCTCGCGACCCCCGAGGGCCGCGGAGACTCCGCGTTCGCGCAAGGCGTGCGTCTGACGCGCGACAACCTGATGCGCGGGCTCGAGCTCTCCGGCGTGCAGCGCATCGCGCCGACCACGATGCTCGATCCGATGAAGCAAGAAGCGGTCGCGACCGAGCCCCGCGACGACGTCGCTCCCGGCACGGTGCTCGGCGTGCTGCGAGAAGGCTACACGTACCAGGGCCAAGTCGTCCGCCCCGCGCAAGTGCGGGTCGCGACGCGAGCGACACCGACCGCGGAGACCCGCTGATGCCGACCTACGACTACGTCTGCAAGGCCTGCGGGCACCGGCTCGAGATCTTCCAGTCGATCACCGAGTCGCCGAAGAAGAAGTGCCCGGAGTGCAAGAAGTCGAAGCTGGAGCGTCAGCTCGGTTCCGGCGCGGCGATCCTGTTCAAGGGCTCGGGCTTCTACCAGACCGACTACCGTTCCGACTCGTACCGAGCCGGAGAGAAGGCCGACAAGTCCGACTCGAAGCCCGCTTCGTCGAGCGACGCCAAGCCCGCGGAGGCTCCGAAGCCCGCGCCCAAGGAGTCGCACCGGGACACGCACAAGGGCTCGAAGAAGAAACACTGACGCGCAGGGCGCGCTCAGGCGAGGAAGAGCTCCTCCACCAGCGCGCCGATCGCATCGGTGCCGACGTTGCCGATCACGCGATCGGCGGCCGCGACGGCCTCCGGCATGCCGTCGCCCATCGCGACGGCGAGCCCGGCAGCCTCGAACATCGGGATGTCGTTGGTCGCGTCGCCGACGGCGACCACGCGCGACGCGGGCACTCCGTAGTGCTCCTCGAGCACGCGCAACCCCTCGGCTTTCCCGCGGCACGGCGGATGGATGTCGACGACCTGCAAGCGAGACGCGCGATGGTGCGCGAGCACGTTCAGCGGGAAGTGCGTCGAGTAGATCGGTTGCGCGATCCAGGCCTCGACCGCGCTCGCGAACGCGGCGGACGACTCGTACGTCTCCGAGAAGAGCGTCACGCGGATCGCGCGGCGAAAACGCATCTCCTCGGGTGA
>JADLBP010000390.1 GCA_020847695.1 Planctomycetota bacterium | reverse complement strand
TTTTAATATATCTGGCAAATTTAATAAATTGTTTTTAGAAATTTATTTGATAGCGGCCTGAAAATGAAACGGGTGAGGAGCGAAACGAAGGAAGATGTCTTCTTCCCTGCTCCGGTCCTCACCCGTTCGTTATTTGCCGGCTGTTGCTCCTACCCGTTCTCCGTGAATCCCGGATACAAGGTCATCCCCCCATCCACAAAAATGGTAGTGCCGTGGATGTAATCCGACTCATCGGAAGCCAGCCAAACGGCCACGGCGCCGATGTCGGAGGTTTCGCCGACGCGTTTGTACGGGATGAGTTCCAGCAGTTTGTTTTCGGCTTCGGGGGTTTCCCAGGCCGGGCGGTTGATCGGCGTTTTGATGGCGCCGGGGCCCACGGAGTTCACCCGGATCTTCATCGGGCCGTATTCCTGCGCCAGGCTTTTCATCATCAGCATGACGCCGCCTTTGGAGGCCGCGTAATTGACGTGGCCGCCCCACGGAATCACTTCGTGGACAGACGACATGCAGATGATCTTGCCCAGGGCCACCGACACGTCGGGCCGCGGGCCGCGGCGCAGAAACTCGCGCACGGCCTCGCGGGCGCAGAGAAACTGGCCGGTCAGGTTTACGTCGAGCACGAACTGCCAGTCTTTGAGTGTCATTTCATGGAAAGCGGCGTCGCGTTGCAGACCGGCGTTGTTCACGAGGATGTCTACCGTCCCGAATGTGGAAACGGTTTGCCGGAACATGTCGATCACCTGATCTTCCTTGCTGACGTCGCATTTAATAGCAATGGCTGTTCCGCCGGCCTGGCGGATTTCGTCCACCACCTGTTGGGCGGATTCGTCGCCGAAAACATAGTTGACGACCACATTGGCGCCGTCGCGGGCCATGGCGACGGCCACCGCGCGCCCGATGCCGGAGTTGGCGCCGGTGACGATGCAGTTTTTTTTTTTTAGCCTGTTATTCGGTTGTTGATACATAGTAGGTTGTAAATCTTCGTTTTGCGGGGTATGCTGTTGTAGTAGCAGCGATTTCTAATGTAGGACATTTACGTGAGT
>JADLBP010000222.1 GCA_020847695.1 Planctomycetota bacterium | reverse complement strand
TGCTGCTCGCGAGCGCCGCGTGGGTGCTCGGCTGGGCGGCGGCCGGCGGCGAGCCCGCGCTCGGCCACGCCCCCGCCGCGCGGGCACGCGCGTCGGCGCTCGTGGCAGCGGAACGGGCGGAGGTCGCCCCCGCGTCCGAGCGGCCCGCGCCTGCGGCGCGCGGCGGCGGCGGCGGCGGCGGCGGCGGTGGCGGCGGTGGCGGCGGAGGCGGCGGAGGCGCGCGGCCGTCGCTCGCGCTGCTCGCGGCGCTCGCGGCGGCGGCCTTCGCGCGCGCGGCGGTCGCTCCGCTCGCGGCGTCGCCCGCGGACGAGCCGTTCTCCGCAGCCGCGCTCGAGGGCATATGGCGGGCGCGCGGCGCAGTGCACGGGCGCGAACTCGGCGCGCTCGCGCCGCGTGCCGACGAGCTCGTCGAGCTCGGCGTCGGCTGGACGGTCGAGGGCGAGCGCGTGCGCGTGCTCGGGAGCGCCGACCGCACGCGCCCCGCCCGCGGACTCGACGCGGGCGCCGAACCCGGACGATCGGTCTGGACGCCGCGCGCCGACGAGCTGGTGCGACTCGCGCCGTCGACCTCGGAGTCGGGCGCGTTCGCGCGGCTGCGAGTCGCGTTGCTCGCCGCGTGCGACCGCGCGGGCGGCGCCGAGCACGGGCCGCTGCTGCGCGCGCTGGTCTGCGGCGACACGTCGCGCTTCGACGCCGAGACGCTCGATCTCTTCACGCGCACCGGGACGCGTCACCTGCTCGCGGTCAGCGGTCAACACGTCACGTGGATCGCCGCTTTTGCGCTGCGCCCGCTGTCGCGCTTGCTCGGCGGGTTGCTCGGTGGGTTCCTCCCCGGCCGCGCGGCGTGGCTGCGCGAGCTGGGGTTCCTCGCCGCGGTGCTCGTGTACGTGCCGCTCGCCGGCGGAGCGTCGCCGGTGCGGCGCGCTGCGGTCGCGTTCGTGCTCGCGGTCGCGGCCGGCGTGCTGCTCGAACGCGCGCGCGGCGGCAGGCGCGTCGACGTGCTCTCGCTCTGGAGCACCGCGTTGCTCGCCGAGCTGACGCTCGCGCCGCGCGCGATCGGCGAAGTCGCGTTGCTGCTCTCCTATGCGGCGACGCTCGGGCTCTTGCTCGGCGCGGCCCCATTGGCGCGGCTGGTGGCGGGCCGTCCGCGCTTCGAGCTCGCCGAGAGCTGGCCGTCGACGCTGCTGCGGCGCGTTCGGCGCGCGGTCGCGCTCGCGTGCGGCGCGTCGCTCGCCGCGGTGCTCGCGACGCTCCCGATCTCGTGGAGCGTCTTCGGCGAGTTCAGCGTGCCCGGCGCGTGGATCACGGTGGTCGCGCTGCCGCTGTTCGCGCTGCTGTTGCTCGGCGCGTGGCTCTGGGTCCTGGTGCCGGGCCTCGCGCTCGGCGGGCCGTGCGTCGCGATCGCGCGCGCGCTGGTCGCGTGGTTTGAGTTCGCGGACCGGCTGCCGGGGACGCCGATGGTGCTGCCGCCGCGGCCGTGGGAAGCACTCGCGCTGGCGTCGCTCGCGACCTTCGCGGCGCTGGCGTGGAGCGGCAGCGCTGTCGGACGGCGGCGCGCCGCGTTGCTCGCGGCGTTGGCGTGGTCCGCGCTGCTCTGGCCCTGGACCGCGGCGCCGAAGCAGCTCGAGGTGATCGCGTTCGACGTCGGCCACGGAACCGCGGTCGCGCTGCGCGCGCCCGGCGCCGGGGCGTGGCTCTTCGACGGCGGCTCGCGCGATCGCACCCGCGTCGCCCAGGGTGCCGTCGCTCCGTGCCTCGCCGCGTGGGACGTCGGATCGATCGGGGTCGTCGCATCGCACGCGGATCGTGACCACGTGTCAGCTTTGCCATGGCTGGTCGAGCGGTTTCGCGCGCGCGTCTGGGCGGGGGCGCTCGCCGAGGGGGTGCGCGCGGAGACGCTCGCGGACACCGCGGTCCTGGACCTCGACGCTGGGACGGTCCGGCTTCCGACCGCTGGACCGCTCGCGCTGGCGCTCGTGCGCGGCGAGACCCGGCCGGGCAACTTCGGGTCGCGCAGCCTGCGCGTTCAGCTCGGCGCCCGCGCGCTGCTGCTCTGCGGCGACGCCGAAGGCTCGGCGTTGGCACGCCAACGCGACTCGGAGGCGTTCGAAGGGCCGGTCGACGTGCTGCTCGCCCCCCACCACGGCGCGGATCCCGAGGGGCTCGGCGCACTGCTCGACCGCACGGCGCCGCGCGCGGTGTGGATCAGCGCGTCCCGACCGGCGCCGATCCTCGCCGAACTCGCGCGGCGCAAGCTCCCGATCCGTCAGACGTGGTGCGACGGCGCGCTCGCGTTCGAGACCGATGGCGCGGATCCGTGACGTTGGCACGGAAGTCGCGAAGCACCGCGCGTCGGCCTCACCGGGCGCGGACTCCAGACCACGGTGACGAGTCGACGGCGCAGCGCGACGGACGCACTCCCGTCGCGACGCGTCGGTCAGAGCGCCCTGACGCGCAGGCAGACTTCGGGCAGAGCAGGCTGCGTCAGGGTAAAGACTGGTCAGAATT
This sequence comes from Planctomycetota bacterium, assembly GCA_020847695.1. GTDB lineage: Bacteria > Planctomycetota > UBA1135 > UBA1135 > JACRIN01. The sequence continues at coordinate 3,983 of JADLBP010000222.1, read as the reverse complement.
CGAATGGGCGGTGGCGTGGGCAGGACCCGAAAGGGGCACGTCGCCGCCCTGCTTCTTTTCCGACCGTTGCCGACCCGCCGCTTCCCACTAGCTTGGACTCCATGAAGCACCTTCCGGCCTCGCGCGTCGCTCCCTGGCTCTCGCTCGCCGTCCTCGCCGCGCTCTGCGCGCCGCCCGCGCTCGCGGCGCAAGCTGCGAGCACGACGCCCGATGCGGACGCCGCGGCGTCGCCCCAGGCGAACGCGGACGCGCGCGAGGTGCGCCGCGTGCTCTCGCTCGCCGGCGGGGGCTTCGTGCGCGCCAAGTCGCGGCGCGTCGGCGAGCGCTGGGAGTACCTGGACGGCTCCGCGTGGAAGTCGGTCGGTGCCGAGCGTGTGCTCGGTGTCGCGATCGAGCGCGAGCTGCTCGCCGAATCGAAACGTCTCGCCGCCGAGGCGGGCAACGACGCAGCGCGCCGCGCGGTGTACGCGGACTGGCTTTGCAGCGTCGGGCTGCTCGACGAAGGCGTGAAGGAGCTCGATCGCGTGCTCGCGCGCGAGCCCGACTCCACGACCGCGCTCGCCGCGTGCGTCAAGCTCGGCGATTTCGTGCGCGCCGCGCGCAACGACGCGCGCACCGAGGCCGACCTCGACGAGTGGTTCCGCGCGGGCGCGAGCTACGGCCCCGCTCTCCGCGAAGTCACCGTGCACCAACTCAGCGAGCGCGCCGACCGCGAGCAGCTCGCCGCGCGCCTCGCGCGCGAGCTCTCCGCCGACTCGCCGCGGACCCGCGCGTTCACGGCGCTCGCGCTGCGCCGGCTCCAGCCGGGCGCCGAGCTCCGCGGTCTCGCCTCGCGCGCGGTGCTCGACGGCTCGGAGGACGTGCGCCGCGAGGCGGCGCTCGCGCTGAAGGCCGCCGAGGAGCCCGCGGTGGTCGCGCCGATCGTGCGCGCGCTCGGCTCGCAACACGCCTCGGTGCGCGCGAACGCGGTCGAGGCGCTCGCGACGATGCAGTACCCGTCGGCGGTCGAGCCGCTGATCGGTTACCTCGCCTCGCTCTCGTCGGCGCAAGCCGGCGGCTGGAAGCCGCCCGCGGCGAGCATCTTCGTCGGTCGTCAGACCGCGTACGTGCAGGACTACGACGTCGAGGTCGCGCAAGGCGCGGCGGTCGCCGATCCGCAGATCGGCGTGCTGACCGAAGGCGCGGTGCTCGACGTGCGGATCATCAGCGCGTACTCGGTGCCGCAGGTCGCGGAGTCGCGCCGCGTCCGCGAGGCGCTGCAACGGCTGACGCAAGCCGACCCCGGCGATCGCGCCGCGGATTGGAGCGCGTGGTGGCAGGCGAACCGCGCGCGCTTCGAAGCCGCGGCGCCGCGCACGAACGCGGGCTCCTGACCGAAACACACCGCGGGCCCACGGTGCGCAGACCGGCCCGCGCGAACGACTCCATCGCACTCGAGCGACCCAGGGCCGTGGGCACCCCACGGGACGCTCCGACCGACCCCTTCCCTTCCTGATCGGACCTTCCCATGGCTAGCTCGCTCGCTTCCGTCTCGCGCGTCCGTGATTCGCACGGTTCCCCCTCGCACCGCCCGCCGACGCATGCGCTCGCGCGCCGCGCCGGTGCACTCGCCGCGACGCTGCTCGTCGTCGCCGCGTGCTCGCAAGGCAACTCCGAGTTCGGAGCGGACACCTCGACCGGCGTTTGGTCCTTCTCCGGACCCTCGGGTGAGCTCCGCTTCGACGCGCCGCACCACGGCGGTCAGGCGCCGGAGCTGACGCTGCGCTCCGTGTACGCCGGACGGCTGGTCGACCTCTACGCGGCGGCGAGCGGCGGCGAGCCCGAGCTCGTCGCGCGCGACTTCCTCGCGCCCGCGGACATCGCGCCGACGACCGCCGACTGGACGCTCGACTTCGACGACTTCGCCGGCCGCGAGCAGCTCGTGGTCTCGCATCCGCGGACCTCGCCGCTGTTCCTCGACGTCGTCGCGAAGCTCGACGCGGGTGTCGAGCGCGTGCTGGAGCACGGCTTGGCGCCGAGCGAGCTGCCGCCGTACACCGTCATCGCGCGCAACGCGACGTTGGCGCTCGAGTTCGACGATCTCATCGAGCCTTCGAGCCTCGATTCGGAGAGCGTGCGACTCGCGCTCGGCGCCGCAGGCGACCAGCCGTTCCCCGCGCGCCTCGCGCTCGACCCGCTGCACACCGCGCTGCTCGATGTCGACGGCGACGGGACGCGGGAACTCCGCTCGACCCGCGTGCTGGTCGACGCCGCGATCTCCGCCGCCGAGGCGGAAGCGTCCTCGGTCGTGCTCCCGGTGCAACCGCTCGGCCTGCCCGCGGGCGCCGGCTCCGGCGAACCGAACGTCGTGCTGCGCCTCTCGACCGCGGGCGAGCGCGTGCTCGCGAACCTGACCGGTGCGACGCTCGCGGGCGACGCGGCGACGCTCGACGCGTCGGCCACGACGCGCGACGTCGTGCGCGCGTTCTCCACCGAGCCGGCGGGCAGCGCCAAGTCCTTCCTGAGCTCCGCGACGATGCTCGCGCTGCTCGGCCGCCAAGGCGTGCAGGTCACGCAGGCGACGCACCAAGGCGGCGCCGATTGGCAGCTCGATCTCCTCTACGCGACGCCGGCGTGCGCGGCGACGGTCGAGCGGCGCGACACGCTCGAGTACGGCGACGGCACGACGTTGGTCGCGACCAGCGCGTCCGCTCCGCCGAGCGGCGCGGTGGTCACCGGCGCGCTCTTCCGCTTGGTGACGGGCTCCTCGGCGAGCATCGGAGCCGCGGAGCTCCGCAACAAATGGCGCGGCGCGCCGGGCCAGGAGCCCGCTTGCTTCTTGACGTTCGCGCCCGCGCCGCTCGCCGGCCCCGCGCGCGGCGTCGCGCCGAACGCGACGGTCGCCGCGGCGTTCAACCTGCCGCTCGATCCGAGCTCGCTCGGCGCGTTCGATCGGTTCGCGATCGTCGATCCGACCGAGCCCTCGCCGATCCGCAGCTTCGTCGTCGGCGCGCTGGTGCCGTCGATCGCCGGCACCGAGGTCGTCTTCACGCCGAGCGTGCCGTTCGCGCACCAGAGCGGCAGCGCCGAGCCCTTCGAAGTGCGGCTGCGCGGCGGCCGGCTCGGCCTGCTCGGGCTCGGCGGCGCGGAGCTGCTGCCCGCCGGCCTGACCGCGCGCTTCCAGCTCGATCCGGCGGCCGCGACCGTGCAGAGCGGCGGCATCGCGTTGCGTTTCGACTCGACGGACGAGGACGTGCCGTCGTTCGCGACGTTCCCGACGCCCGAAGTGCGCGGTCAGTTCCTCCACGATCTCGCCGCCGAGCGCATCCTGCCTCGCCCGGTCACCCACTTCGCCGCGGCCGCCGATCCGTCGAACCCGATCGTCGGGACGATGGTGACGTTCACGCAGGGCGTGCAGACGCCGCTCGTGCCGCTCGGCTCGAAGCTGATGAACCTGTGGCGCTACCACGACGTCGGGTTCTCGCTGACCGACGAGGCGACGATGAACGTCGACGTCGAAGGCCTCGCCTGGGCGCCGCACGGCGGCAGCGTCGTCGCGGATCAGTTCCCCGACCTCCAGATCGCGCTGACCCACTCGCGCTTCCTGCCCGACGAGAAGCTCGACCCGCTGTCGTTGCTGCCGAGCAAGCCGACGTCCGGCGTCGTCACCACGTTCACGCAGAACGTCTCCAACGCGACGAACGACCCGCTGACGATCGTGCACCCGAAAGCGTACGGCTACGTGGTCGATCCGACCGACACGTTCGTCGCCGCGAGCGGCATGGCGATGCAGCCGTGGCCGCTCAATCGCCAACTGCCCGCGGGCGCGAGCCCGAGCTACTACACCTGGCGCGACACCGCGCTGCAGACGCTCGGCGCTCCGAACGGCTACGGCGCCGAGACCAGCAAGTTCGTCGAAGTCATGCACGTCGGCACGGCCGGCGTCCCGTACTCGAAGGACCACGTTCCGACGATCGGATTGCCGCTGTTGATGGAGTTCCGCT
>JADLBP010000221.1 GCA_020847695.1 Planctomycetota bacterium | reverse complement strand
GCGGTCGCGGGTGGGGAGCGCTCGGTGAGCGTGCGCACCGACCAGGCGGGGCGGTTCGAGCTCGGCGGACTCGCGGAACGCGAGTACCGACTGCTGGTGTGGGACCCGAAGACGCTGCAGCGCTTCGAATCCGCGCCGATCGGCGCGGGCGCGCGCGACGTCGAGCTCGTCGCTCCCGCGGACGGGTTGTGGCCGAAGCTCGCGGGCACCGTCGTCGGCCTCGACGGCAGGCCGATCGCCGGCATCGAGGTCGCGCTCGGCGTCGTGCTCTTCCGCAACGACGTCGGTTCGACGTCGCAGCCCGGCCGGAGCGTGGTGACCGACGCCGCGGGACGCTTCGCGTTCGAGCAGGTCGCGTGGCGCCACGCGTTCCTCGCGCTCTCGGGCGACGCGATCCTGCCGGAGCGGATCGAGCTCTCCGAGGACGTCGCGCGCGACGCGCTGACGCTGCGCGTCGGCCGCCGCGTCAACTTCCGGATCGAGACGACCCGCCCGGCGGAGGAGCACGCCGCGAACGTCGAGTTCCTGCGCGCGGACGGTGGGAGTGTGAACGTGTTCACGTTGCAGTCGTCGAGTTGGATGAGCTCCTCCTCGATCGAGCTCGCCGCCGGCCGCTCGCAGGTCCACTGCGTGCTCGAGGGCGTCTACACGCTGGTCTTCCACCGCGAGGACGGGTTGGAGTTCCTGCGGCGCGAGCTCGCGCTGATCCCCGGCGACGTCCAGGTGATCGAGTACTGACGTGGGACGCTCGCAGCACGACCGAGCGATCGCCTCGCGCGTCCGCGCCTGGGGCGTCGCACCCCTTTGCGCGTTGGACCGGGGCGCGCGGGTTGGACCCCCGAGCGTTCGACGCACTTCGCCTTCGGGCGCCCGGATCGGACTCGTCCTCGATCGCAGCGGCGGTCGTCGGTGCGCACGGAGCCCGCGCGCATGAGCGGCGCGCCCTCGGCGAGCGCGCTCGGACTGCGCCAGCGGCTCGCGGACTTCTTCTCGTGGCGCGTGCTGCTCGCGATCTTCTTCTGGGGGATCTCGTTCCCGTTCACGAAGGCGGCGCTGGTCACCTTCCATCCCAACGGCCTGATCGCGGCGCGGATGGGGCTCGGCGTGCTCGTGCTCGCGCTGTTCGCGGCGGTCCGACGCGAGCGCTGGCTCGTCGAAGCGCGCGATCGCAAGCGTTGCGCCGTGCTCGGTGTGATCCTCGGCCTCCATCTCTCGATGCAGGCGTTCGCGATGCAGCTGACGAGCTCGATCTCGAGCGGCTGGATCATCGCGTTCAACCCGGTGGTGCTCGCGCTCGGCGGCGCGCTGTTCCTCGGCGAGCGCATCCGGCGCGTCGGTTGGCTCGGGATGTTCGTCGCGAGCGCGGGCGTCTGCATCGTCGCCGCGGCGAACTCGTTCGACTTCGCGGGCGCGACCCGCGGCGACCTGTTGATCCTGCTGTCCTGCATCACGTGGCCGGCGTTCACGCTGCTCGCCGCGGGACCGACCGCGTCGAGCGGCTCGCTGCGGGTCACGCTGTGCTCGATGGCGCTCGCGGGCGTGCTCTGCACCGCGGCGGCGCTGCGCAGCGGCTTCACCGTCGCTCCGTTCACGAGCTCGAGCGCGTGGGCGACGCTCTTCCTCGGCGTGCTCTGCAACGGCGTGTCGTTCGTGCTCTGGATGCAAGCCCTCGACCTCGAGGGCGCGGCGAAGATCTCGGCGATGCTCTACTTCCAGCCGTTCGTGACGATGTTCTGGGCGGCGGGCTTCGACGGCGAGCCGATCACCGTCTTCGCGCTGGTCGGCGGGCCGACGGTGATCGTCGGCGTGTGGCTCTTGCGACTGGGCTCGCCGAAGCACGCGCGGCCGTCGCGCACGGGCGATGCAAGAGCTGTGTCGCCGGGTACGGCTTCCGTCGAGAGTTGAGCGCGCGGGTTGCGCGCCGGCGTCGGTTCCCGACAATCCGCGCGTCGATCACCGCCTTCGTCCCGTTTCGCTGCCCATCGATGCCCATGCTGAGCCTCCTCCTCGCGACCGCTGCCCTTGCCTCCGTCGACGGCGCGAACGCCGGCACGTTGATCGTCCTCAACAAGACCGACGCGACCGCGTCGTTCCTCGATGCCAGCGACGGGACGACGCTCGCGGTCGTCGGCACCGGGATCGGGCCGCACGAGTGCGCGGTCGCGCCGGGCGAGAAGCTCGCGGTCGTCTGCGACTACGGCGCGCAGAAGCCGGGGAACACGCTGACGCTGCTCGAGCTCGAGCACCGCGTCGCGTTCGACAAGATCGACCTCGGTGAGTACCGCCGGCCGCACGGGATCGCCTTCGCGAGCGCCGAGCGCCTGTACGTCACCTGCGAGCAGAACCAGGCCCTGATCGAGGTCGACCTCACGACGCGCAAGGTCGTGCGCGCGATCGCCACCGAGCAGCAGCTCTCGCACATGGTCGCGCTCTCGCCCGACGGTTCGCGCGCGTGGGTCGCGAACATCGGCTCGGGCTCGCTGAGCGCGCTCGACCTCGCGACCGGCAAGCTGCTCGCGAAGATCGAGACCGGCCAGGGCTCCGAGGGGCTCGACGTGACGCCCGACGGCCGCGAGGTGTGGGTCGGCAACCGCGCGGGCGACACGCTCTCGATCGTCGACACCCAGAAGCTCGCCGAGAGCGCGGAGTTCGCCTGCGGCGCGTTCCCGATCCGGATCAAGATCACGCCGGACGGCAAGCACGCGCTGGTGTCGAACGCGAAGGACGGCGACGTCTCGGTGTGGGACGTCGCGACGCGGAAGGAGCTCGCGAAGATCGCGATGGGCGTGCGCGCCGGCAGCGACGTCGACCAACGGCTCTTCAACCAGCAGTTCGGCGACGGTCCCGTGCCGGTCGGGATCCTGATCACGCCGGATTCGAAGCGCGCGTTCGTCGCGAACACCAACGCGGACGTGATCACGGTGCTCGATCTCGAGAAGCGCGCGATCGCGACGCGTTTTCGCGCCGGCCGCGAGCCCGACGGGCTCGGCTGGAGCTCGCGCTAGCCGCCGCCGCGGGTCGCCGAGCCGCTAGTTCGCGGCGAGACGCCGCACGATCTCGTCGACCAGTGCCGCCGCGAGCTCGCGCGGCGTCTGCTTCTCCTCGGCGAGCTCCGCGGCGTCGATCCAGATCGCGTCGAGCTCGGTCAGGCGCTTCGCAGCCTGCATCAGCACCTTGCGACCGCTGCCGGGCTTCTCGCCGTTCGACTCCGACCCCTTCTTGGCGGCATGGTGCGGCTCCTCGAACGGCTCGAGTGCGACGACGAAGCGGATGCCGTGCGCCGAGCAGAGCGCCGCGAGATCGCGAGTCGACTGGAACCAGATGTTGGCGCTGGTCGCGATGCGCTGCGAGGGCGTGATCGGCGGCGAGGGACCGCGCAGGACGAGCTCGCGCTGCGCGGCCTCCGAACGGCGTTGATAGCTCGTCAGCACGAGACTGCGCTCGAGCGCGAGGTGCTCGATGCGATCGATCGCGTCGCCGGCCCAGAGCGAGCAGTGGATCCAACCCGCTTTCGCGCGCGCGGCGACCGCCGCGATCTCGCGCTGGTTGCGCCACGCGGTCACCAGCAGATCGAGCGACGCGCGATCGGTCGCGCCGCCGAACACCAGCGGTTGCCACTGCGCGCGCGCCGGGTACGCCGGGTGCATGTCCGCGAGCGCGTTGGCGCTGCCGACCAGCAGCTCGTTGCGCCCGGAGACGTCGATCACGAGATCCGGCACGGCGCCGAGCGCCGTCAGGTAGAGCACGAGCTCGAGCTGCTGCGGCTCCTTCACGTACGTGTCCGCGAAGCTCCAGAACGCGACCTTGCGACCCTGCCAGCCCGGGAGCGTCGGCAGCGTCTCGATCAGTCGCTCGCGCGACGCTCCGGCGAACATCTGCGCGCCGACGCCGCCGACGATCACGACGTCGAGCTCGGTGCGCGTAGCGTCGCGCATCGCCGCGACCGCCTGCTCGAGCGTGCGCACGTGCGCGCGAGAGAGGAACGCGGCGTACGGATGCGGCAGGAGCTCGCTGTCCGAGCCCGGAGGGGCGCCCTTGGTCGACGGTCGCGCGAACTCGATCTTCACGTTCTCCTCGGCGAGCTTCGCGACGCGCTCGGCCGCGCGCGCGTCGAGGTACGGGCGGCCGGTGACGATCCTCTGCGCGCGGTGGCCGAGCTCGACCGCGAGCGCGAGCAACAGCAGCGAGAGCGGCCAGAAGAGCCAGCGCTCGAAGAACCGCCGGCCCGCGCTCGGCGGCGCGGTCGTCGTCGAAGTCGGAGGCGTGCTCATCGCCGGTCCAACGCCTCCACGAGTTGCGCACCGAACGCTTCGGCGAGCAGTTGGTTGCCACGTTCGTTCAGGTGGCAGTTGTCGTAGTAGAGCGGCTCGGTGACGTGCTCGAAGATGCGGCTCGCGTCGAAGAACGTCTCGCCGTCGGCGGCGAGCTTCGCGCCCGCCTCGCGCATCAGCGGATAGCCCGCTCGCACGCCCGCGAGCCAATCCGCGTCGATCGCGCCGTCGCGTTCCTCGTCGGCGTGGATCGGCTTCGCGCCGGGATCGTGCAGCGTCGGTTGCAGCACGTGGAAGTAGAGGATGTTCCGCGCTTCGCAGAGCGCGCGCATGTTGCGCGAGGCCGCGGCCCAGATCGCGACCGAGGCTCCGATCGGATCCTCGAAGTCCGCCGGCAGCGCCGGTCCGATCAACGCGCGACGGGCTTGGCCGGAGCGCAACGCTTCGGTGTAGCGATCGAAGCCGGCGAGACAGCGCGCGCGCAGCGAGTTCGCGCGGCGCACCGCGAGCGTGCCGACGAGCGCGCTGCGCTCGACGCCGCGGTCGAGTGCCCAGGCCGCGAACTCGTCGAGGGCGGTCTGGTCGTCGCGGATCGAGGCGGCGAGCGCGATCACCTGCGGCCGATCGGCGCCCCGCGCGAGCAGTTGGGCCCAGTGGGGGACCGACGGGAACGAAGGATGTGATCCCAAGCTCGCGTTCTGCTTGCCGAGCGCGACCTCGTTGAAGCCGTCGAGGTTGATCACGACGTCGGGCGCGACGCCGAGAGCGAACAGGTACGCGAGGAACGCCTGCAGTTGGGGTTGGCGGAAACCGCCGCGCCCGAACGAGAGCCAGTGGATCTGCACGCCGTGGAAGCGCGGGAGCTCGCGGAGCAGCTGCTCGAGCCGCGGAACTCCTTCGTCAGCGAAGATCTGCGCGACCGAGCCGCCGAAGATCGCGATGCGGAAGCTCCGCTGGCCCGGCGCGTCCTTGAACGAACGGATCTGGTCCTCGAGCAACTGCAGGCCGCCGACGATGTCGTAACCGAGGTAGGGTTGGACGACGCGCTCGGCGCGCTCGGACTCCGCCGGATTCCACGGCAGGTCGCTGTTCGGACGCGGCACGAACTCGCGGTTCTGCTCGCGCAAGCGCGTCAACGTCGCGCGCACGTCCTCCGCCGAGTAGCCCGAACCGCTCGCCGCGAGCGCGCCGCGCAGCCCGAACTCGCCGAGCAGCAGCGCGATCGGCCAGATCACGAGTTGCAGCGCCAGGAGCTTGGGCCAGCGTCGACGCCGCCGGGGGGAAGCGCCGGCGGCGTGATCGGAAGCAGGTGCGGGTTCGACCACGGGGCGCGGGATTGTCCTTTGCGACCGCGCGACCGCGCAAGGGTCGAGCGCTCGCGAAACGAGTCGACCCGTGGTTCTTCGCGCGTCGAACCCGGCGTCAGCGCGCGAGCGACGCCGCTTCGGCGGTCACCGCGACGACGCGCGCGCCGTCGGCGGCGTGCAGCGGGAGCGCGAGGGTCAGGACCTCGCCGTCGAGCTCGAGCTCGAGCACCGCATCCGCCGCTGGGATCGGCAACGCGTCGAACGGGGCTGCCGACGGGAAGAACTCGCGACCGAACGGCGCGCCCCAGTTGGGCCGCAGCTCCTGCAGCCAACCGTTGTCGACCGCTCCGTCCTCTCCGTCCTGGACGTAGAGCGCCAGCCGGTTGGCGTCGGAACGCAGGCGGCCGTCTTCGAGCGTGCCGGAGAGCGCGAGCTGCACTTGTCCAGCGGCGTCGCGAACGGTGACGCGCACCCGTCCGTTCCAATCCGGCGCGTTGTCGTCGGGCGGACCGACGCGCAATCGCGAGGTCTCGTCGGCGCTCGCGACGACGGTGAGCGCGAGCCAGCGCCGGACGAGCTCCGTGTCGTGGCCGTCGAGCACGAACGTCTGCGCTCCGACGTCGCTGCGCGAGAGATCGAGCTCGAACGTGGTCGCGTCGCGCACGAGCGGCGTGCTGACGTGGATCCGCACTTCGCCCGCGGGCAGGCCGACCAACCGCGCTTCGCCGCGCGGTCCGACCTGCACGGCGCTGCGGCGTTCGCCCGCGTGCAGCGAGATCGCGAGCGGTCGCTCGTCGACGTCGGCGACCGCGAGCGTCGCGTACGGCACGGGCCGGCCGCGGCGATCGACGACGCGCACGTCGACCGAGCGTTCGGGCAGGAGCTCGACATCGAGCACGCGCAGCCCCGGCTCGAGGTCGGGGAGCAGTCGCTCCCAAGGCGCGTAGCCCGGCGCGCGGACGTGGACGAGCCATTCGCCCTCCGCGCCGAGCGCGAGCTCGAAGCGATCGTCGCCGGCCGCGCCGCGAACGGTGACGCGGCTCGTGCGCTCGGCGGTGTCGCTCGGAAGCGCGCTGACGACGAAACCGGAGACGAGCTCGGCGCTGCCGCGCGCGTGCACCCGGCCGGCGAGCGTGACACCACTCGCGCGATCGGACCGCAGCCGAACGTCGACGTGCGTCGCGGTGCGCGAGACCGACTCGGCGTGCGCGGGCGCCGCGCGTTCGGTCGCGCGGATCTCGAGCTCGAGGTCGACGCGCGCGAGCTCGGGGAACCGGAACTCGCCGTCGGCGTTCGCGCGGGTGCGCGCGAGCTCGAACAGCTCGTTCTGGTGACCGACGGCGAAGCGCTCCAGGTCTTCGCTCGCCGGCGAAGCGCGCGCGATCACGACGCAGTTCGCGAACGGCGTACCGAGGTCGTCGCGGACGCTTCCCGAGAGCGCGCGCCCGGAGTCGAGCACCAACGTGCGCGCCGAATCGCCGCGCACGATGTCGAACGGACCGGCGAGCACGGTTGCGTGGCCGACCGCTTCGACCCGCAGCCACGCCGCGGTGCCGGCGCTCGCGCCGTCGAGCGTCAGACGCCCCTCCGCGTCGGCTCGCGCGGTCTCGCGGGCTCGCGCGGCGCCGCGCTCGGAGTTCGCGGAACGCCGCACGAGCGCGCGCGCGTCGGCGAGCGCCTTCCCGTCGGCGTCGACGACCAGGAACGCGAGCGGCGCGGCCTCCTCGAGGCGCACCGAGACGTCGTCGAGCGGCGCTTGCACGTTGCGCGTGAACGTCGCGAGCCCGTGCTTGGCGACGGCGAGCTGGTAGCGCCCGCGCGGCACGCGCGCGAACTCGAATCGGCCGTCGTACTCGCTGGTCGCCTCGAACTCGTCGCGCGCGCGGAACCACGTCTCTTCCAGCGAGCTCGATCGGAAGTCGGCGTCGCCCCGGACGCGCGCGAGCGTCAGGCTCGCGCCCGCGACCGCGTTGCCGTCGGAGTCGAGCACCTCGCCGCGCACCGGCGCCGGATCGTCGAGCACGACCTCGAGCCCGCCGAGCCGACGCGCTCGCGACAGGTTCGCGATCCAGACGTCGGCTGCGATGCGTTCGGGGCTCTCCACCAGCAGCGCGAACCGGCGCGGCAGGTGATCGAATCGGAAGGTGCCCGCGAGGTCGGCGGTCGCGCGCGCGAGCGCCGGCTCGCTGCGCAACGGCAAGTCCTCCTCGTCGAGCGCGAACACGCTGACGCTCGCGCCCGCGAGCGACTGACCGAAGCGATCGATCGCGCGGCCCTCGACCTCGGTCGAGCCTTCGACGGCGATCGTCCACGGCTCGGAGCGCTCCGCGCGCTCCTCGGGCGCGAGCCGCGCGTGCGTCGCGAGCGTGCCGTCGGTCGCGTCGATCGCGACCGCGAGCGCGCGGTCCGTCGGCCACGGGATCGAAGCGGCGCCGTCGTCGTCGGTCGAGCGCTCGAGCTCGCGTCCGTCGATCGCGGTGAACACGAAGCGGACGCCGGCGAGCGGCGTACCGTCGTCGCGGCGCACCACGCGCACCGCGAGTGGCGGCAACGTCGGCCCGTCGTTCTCGGCGCGCGCGGCCGCGTTCGAGGCGCTCGACGCACCCGCGGTGCTCGCGACCTCGACGCTCGCGGTGGGCCCGGGCGGCAGCGCGGCGACCGGAGCCTCGCGCGTCGGCGCGCGATCGAGCGCCAGCCACAGGAGCACCGCGCAACCGACCACCGCGATCACGCCGGTCGCCCAGCGCACGGCGCTCGCGCCGCTCTCGGCGACCACCAACGTCGCGCCGCGATCGGGCAGCGTCCAGAGGAAGAGGCTCGACGCCCACCGCGGCGTGTCGTTGCCGTACTCGCGATCGAGGCGCGCGCGCAGCAGCGCCATCGCGCGCTTGACGCGGGTCCGCGCGGTCTCGACCGGCACGCCGAGGCGTGCGGCCATCTCGCGCGGCTCGAGGTCCTCGTAGAAGCGCAGCAGGATCGCCGAGCGGTAGGGCTCGTCCATCTCCTCGACCGCACGCACGACGTGGGCGCGGACGCCGTCGCGCTCGGCGGCGTCGGCGGGCGAGAGCTCTCCCGGCGCTTCGTCGAGCAGCGCCTCGTGCTTCTCGCGCCGCAAACGGTGCCGGTGGGTCTGCACGACGCGGTTGTGGACGACCCGGGCGATCCAGGAACGCAGCGGCGCGTTCGACTTGCGCGGCCGCTTGATCGCGGCGAGCAGGGTCTCCTGGAAGACGTCGTTCGCGAGCTCGTCGTCGCGCGCGAGCTTGCGAGCCAACGAGCGGATGAACCCCTCTTCGGCCAGGACCTCGTCGAGGGGGCTCGGCTCCTTGATCGGCTCGATTTCCATCGCGTGCAGGGACGGCTCTCCACGCCCCTGCTTCCCAGTATCGCCGGCCGCCCGGTGGGTGGTTCAAGTTCGCAGCGGATGTCTGGGCCGGTCGGCGGAGAGTCGGGAGCCCGCGTTCGACCCTTCGCGACGGGTCCGCCGGCGCGAGGTCACGGCCTTCGGCGAGTCGCGCGCCACCGGCGGGCGGGCGCGCCGGTCCGTTGCCCAGCCAAGTGGGGCAGTGGGTGAGGGGCCGACGGAAGCCGGGTGTTGCGAGGCAGTTCGAGCGACGGAGGCCGCGGCCAGCAATGCGGGGCAGACCGCGCGAGGCCGACCGAAGCCCGTCGATGCGCTCCGGTCGCGCCGCCGTCGCGTCGGGCTCGGCCGCGCCTATGCTGGCGAGCCTGCGGAGGAGCGCGAGCTCGTGTTCGAACGATTCACCGACGAAGCCAAGCTCGCCGCCCACGAGGCCCGCCACGCAGCGGTCGCCGGTCGCGCGGCGGCGGCGGACGACGTGCACCTGCTGATCGGCTGCTGCTCGGTCGAGAACGGGAGGGCGCTCGCGTGCCTCGCGCGCTGCGGGGTCGAGGGCGAGGTGCTGGTCGCGCGCTCGTGGGCGCTCTGCGAAGCGCGGCCGCCGAACGAGGCCGAGAGCCGGTCGCGGACCGTCACGTTCACCCCGGCGGCGAAGCGGGTGCTCCAGCTCGCGCGCGAAGCCGCCGACGAGCTCCGGCACCGCGAGATCGGCAGCGATCACCTCCTGCTCGGCGTGCTGCGCGCCGACGGCGAGGCGACCGAGCTCCTGCGCAACCTCGGGATCACCGACGAGGACCTGTGCTCGGCGACGCTCGCCGAACGGAGCGCGCGCCTCGACTCCGAGGCGGCAGCGGCGCTCGAGCCGATGACCCGCGTCCTGCGCGACGCGCTGGAAGTCTGCACGGCGGCCGGCGAGCAAGCGCTCGCCGCCGAGCTGCGCGCGTTGATCGAATCGCTGGAGAAGCCGAAGTGAAAACCGCGATCGAGCCCGCGGCGGAACACGCGGTGCTGAAGACGCTCTCCGACGACGACGGCGAGATCGAGGTCCTCGCCTAGCCCACGCCTCGCGACCCACCGAGCTTCGTTCGCGTTGCGCTCGTTCGAACCGACGTGCAGCTCGCACTGCGGTCGCGCAGGAGGCGAGTCACACGCTCAACGCGCCTCCCGCAGCACGCGACCCGACCGGATCCAGGCCGCCTCGCGAGCGCGGCGGACCGTTTCCAATTCGGGTGCGTGTGCGGTGGCACTCTCTCGCTCGGGCATCAACGACATCAAAGCTCCTGCCCAGGTCCTGTCGCCGCCGCAGGTGCGATCCAGACGTCGGCGCAGACGATCCAACCCGCGCTTCAAGCGCGTGCGGACCGTCTCGACCGGGCAACGGAGGAGCTTCGCGATGTCGCGTGGTTCGAGACCTTCGTAGTAGCGCAGGAGCAGCACGGTCCGATACGGCTCCTCGGTCACGGCGACCGCTTCGATCACGAGCTTGCGAGCCTGCTCGCGCTCCAAGTCCTCGGTCAGCGACGGCAGGCTCTCGCCGCGCGCGTGGCCGAGCTCGCGTCGCTCGCGCCGCTCGCGCGAGCGGAACGACTGGATCGCGCGGTTGTAGGTCACGCGGGTGAGCCATGCGCGCACCGTCTCTCTCGCGCGTGGCGGGTTCTGGAGCGCGGCGAGCCACGTGTCCTGCACGACGTCGTCGGCGAGGTCTTGATCGTGGACGAGCTTGCGCGCGACGGCGCGGAGGAAGCGTTCGTGCTGGACGAGGTCGGCGGGCTCGGTGTCGCCGGATGCGATCGGACGCGGATTCATGATGGGCTCGAGCACCGATCCCATTCCGCCGCCGGACCGTTCGCGCGCGTTCGACGCCTCGCCACCGTTCCGCACGTCGGATTCCTGAGGGATCCGTGGTGCTCCGAGGTGGTGTTCGGAGTCCCCCCAATCGTTTTCACGATCGGAGAAATCCGACGGACGAGGTGGGGGCGAGCGCGACGCGAGCGTCGTGGGACAGGCTCGGGGGGACGCCGTAAGCCTGCGAACGAGGACGGTGCTACACGCGTCCGCCGGAACTTCCGCGCGAGTTCGATTGCCCCTCTCGGACGGAGCTCACGCGCCGGACGACGCTTCGCCGCTCGGCAGCGCTCGCGCGCCGGCGACGGTTCAGTCGCCGGCCGGTTCCGGCGCGTCGGCCGGCCACACGACCACGCGTTCGCGGTCGATCCGCGGCCGGAGCTCTTCGCCGACCCGAGCGACGAACGAGCGCGGCACCACGACGTGAACGTGAGAGGCACCGAGCGCGAGCAGCAGGACCCGCGTCGGCCCGGTGTCCTCGACGACCTCGACGCGCGCCGCCGCGGGACCGCCGGTCGGCTCGACGTGCTCGGGGCGGACGCCGAGCGTCGCGCGGGTCGCGCTGGGGCGCGCCGTCTCGAGCAGCGGCACGCCGTCGGCAGCGCGCCACCAGCCGTCGCTCCACGCCGCGGTGAAGAGGTTGATCGGCGGCGAGCCGAGCTGGCGCGCGACCAGTGGCGATTTCGGCGCGAGGTAGATGCTGCGCGCGTCCCCGGCTTGCAGAACCCTGCCGTGCGACAGCACCGCGACCCGGTCGCCCATCGACAGCGCCTCGGCCTGGTCGTGCGTCACGTACACCATCGGCGTCGCGAGCGAGCGCACGAGCTCGACGAGCTCGACGCGCAACGCCTCGCGCAACTTCGCGTCGAGGTTGGTCAGCGGCTCGTCCATCAGGAAGAGCTTCGGTCGGCGGACGATCGCGCGCCCGATCGCGACGCGCTGCATCTCGCCGCCGGAGAGGTGGCGCGCCGCGCGGTCGAGCAGGTGTGGGATGCGCAACATCGCGGCGGCGGTCTCGACGCGCGCGCGGAGCTCGCCGTCGCCGAGCGCGCGACCGGGCGCTCGCAACGGGAACTCGAGGTTCTCGCGGACCGTCCAGCTCGGGTAGAGCGAGAAGTTCTGGAACACGAGCGCGACGTCGCGCTCCGAGGGCGTCGCGCGCGTCACGTCGCGCCCCGCGAAGCGCACCGAGCCCGCGTCCGGCGTCTCGAGGCCCGCGATCGTGCGCAGCAGCGTCGTCTTGCCCGCGCCGGTCGGCCCGAGGACGACCAGGATCTCGCGCTCGCCGACCGAGAGCTCGATCGAGTCGAGCGCGAGGGTCGCGCCGAAGCGTTTCGTGACGCCGACGAGTTCCAACGCCGCGCTCATGCGAGCCTCCGACCGTTCGCCGGATCGAAGAGCCGCACGTGCGCGAGATCGAGCTCGAGCGCGACCTCCTCGCCGAGCGCGCTCGCGGCGTCGGCGTGCCCGCGCGCGACCACGCGGCCGAGCGGCGTGTCGACGTGCAGCGAGCGCGACGAGCCGAGGTATTCGTCGACGACGACCTTGCCGCGCCAGCTCGCGGCCGGTGCGGCCGGTGCGGCGCTCGCGGGCTCGGCGCGGACGAACTCCGCGCGCACGCCGAGCGTCGCGGGACCGCTGCGCGCGCCGCGCGGCGCGGCGAGCGCGAGCTCGGCGCCTCGCGGGTGGAAGCGCGGGCCGTTCGCGTGCTCGCGCACCTCGCCCTCGACGAAGTTCATGCCCGGGCTGCCGACGAACCTGGCGACGAAGAGCGTCGCGGGCTCGTCGTAGACCTCGAGCGGCGGCGCGTCTTGCAGGATCCGCCCGTCGGACATCACGACGATGCGGTCGGCGAGGCGCATCGCTTCCTCTTGGTCGTGCGTGACGTAGACGGTGGTCACCTTCGACGCGAGTTGGCGCGCGCGCACGAACTCGCACATCTCGAGGCGTCGATCGGAGTCCAGCGTGCCGAGCGGCTCGTCCATCAGCCACGCCGCGGGCTTGCGCACCATCGCGCGCGCGAGTGCGACGCGCTGCTGGTCGCCGCCGGAGAGCTCGCGCGGACGGCGGGCGAGCAGCGGCTCGAGCCCGAGCTCGCGCGCGACGTCGCGGACCATCGCTTCGCGCTCGTCGCGGGGCACGCCGCTCGCTTCGAGCGGGAACCCGATGTTCTCGCCGACCGAGAGGTGCGGGTAGAGCGCGTAGAACTGGAAGACGAAGCCGACGTCGCGCTCGGACGGCTTCAGGAGCGTCACGTCGCGGCCGGCGAGCCGAATCGCGCCGCCGGTTGCGAGCTCGAGCCCCGCGATCATCCGCAAGGTCGTCGTCTTGCCGCAGCCCGACGGTCCGAGCAGCACGATGAACTGGCCTTCCTCGATCGCGAGGTCGATGCCTTGGACCGCGCGCGTGCCGTTCGGATAGGTCTTCTCGACCTTCGCGAGCTCGAGGAAGCTCACGCGTCCTCCGCGCGCGCTCTCGACGGCAGGTGCGCGGCGACGATTTGCAGCAGCGTCGCGCCGAGCGTCACGAAGAACCCGATGCGGAAGCCGGCTTGCCACCACGGCTGCAAGAGGATCGCGACGCCGACCGCCATGCCGAGGAGCGTGAGGCGGTCGAAGCGCTCGACCAGGTTTGCCCGGGGACTCGCACCGACCATCGGCGCGAGAGTCTAGCGACGGCGCGGCGCCGGGCACGCTCCGACGAGCGAGCCCGGCGCCGATCGAAGGTTCAGGGTTGGATGCGAGCGCGCAGCGCGTTGGTCAGGCCGGTCGTGCTCGGGCTCGCCTGATCGCGCGTCCAGTACTGGCAGTACGCGTCGACGCCCGCGACCAGCGCCGGGTCCGAGCCCGACTGGATCCACGCGTTGAAGTCGAACGAGTACGTGCCGAGGCAGTTCGAGCCCGAGCCCGTCGACACCTGCACGTTCGTCCGCTTGATCGGGCCTTGCACGCAAAGCGTCCCGCCCTGGAACGGCGCCGCGCTCGGGCCATAGCCGTAGAAGAGCAGGCCGGGCTTCGCGGCGAGCACCTGGTTCGCGCCGATCGGGAACGCGCTCGCCGACGTCGCGCTCGCGGTGCCGCTCCACGTGATCGCAGGCGTGCAACCCTGACTGTTGGTCTTTGCGACGCAGTACGCCTCGACCGCGGGCGGATCGATGCGCCAGAACCACGCGCGGCCGAGCTGACCGAACGCGATCGACGGCGAGCCGCCGAGCACCGTGTCACCCTCGATCGCGACCGATTCGCCGAGCGTGTCGCCGGTGAACATCGGGTTGCCGAGCAGCTCGAGCTCCTCGCTCCACGTCGCGCCGTCGAAGTCGAAGAGCTTGACGCAGCCGTTCCCGAGCGGCGTGACGCTGTCGTAGTTGTAGGCGCCGGCGACGGCGCGGTTCCCAGAGACGTCGACCGACCACCCGAACCAGTCACCGGAGTCGGTGCCCGCGCCAGCGAGTCGACCCTTCTGCACCCAGTTGGCGCCGACCTTGTCGAACACGTAGGCGGCGCCGACGTTCAGGTTCTCACCGGGAGCTCCGACGATCACGCGGTTCCCGTCGAGCGCGATCGACGAGCCGAGCTGCGCCCAAGCGACGTAGGGCGTCGCCTGCAGCTTCGCCTCTTGCGACCACGTCGAGCCCGAGCGCGCGAAGACGTACGCGGAGCCGGTGCCGATCGTCTGACCGCCGTCCTCGTAGGTCGTGCGCGCGCCGATCACGAGTCGATCGCCTTCGATCGCCACCGACGAGCCGTTGCGCGCGCCGGACGTCGTGTTCCCACCGGCCAGCTTCGCGGATTGCACCCACGTCGAGCCGACGAGGTCGAAGACGTACGCCGCGCCGCGACCACCTTCGTTGTTGAACGTCGCTTGCGGCGCGCCGACGACGAACGTCGAGCCGCTGACGCCGACCGAGTAGCCGAACTCGGCGCTCTGCAGCGGATCGCTCGCGATCAGCTTCTGTTGCTGCGTCCAGGTCGTGCCGCTGCGCGTGAACACGTAGACCGCACCGGCGCCCGGAGAGGTCTGGTAGTACGTCCCGGTCGCCCCGACCAACGCGCGATCGCCGTCGATGGCCACCGAGATGCCGAAGTAGTTGCCGGCCGCGGGATCGCTCGGCGAGAGGGTCGCTTCCTGCGTCCACACGCCGGCGACCTTGCGATAGACGACGGCGGCGCCGGAGCTGCCGCCGGCGCCGGGGTGCGGCACGCCGACGAGCGCGGTGTCGCCGTCGAGCGCGACCGAGTGACCGAAGCCGCAGTTGCCGCCGAACTGCGCGAAGCTGTCGAAGGCGGCCTCTTGGACGTAGCTCCATTGCGCCGACGCCGTCGCGGCGAGCGCGAACGCGGCGAGCACGGAACCGAAGGAACGAAGCGTTTGCATGGCGAGACTCCTGAGATGGGGGACCGAAAGGGCACGGCGATCCGTGCTCGACCCGCCCCATCCGAACGGAGCGCACGGCGTGACGCGGCGGCTCGCGGAAAAATGGCCGAGCGCTCGGCGGACCGCCGCCGGCCGCGGAAGCTCGCGCGCCGCACGATCGGAAACGAAACGGCGCCGTCCCGCGCGAGGCGGAACGGCGCCGTGGGCGCGGGCGGAGGTCCGCTCTCAGCCGACCAGGCTCTTGACCTTGTCGAGCAGCGGCTGGAGGACCTGCATGATCTCGCCGTTCGATTGGAACTTGGCGGTGACGTCGGCGACCATCTTCTGGATCGCGGCGGTGTCGAGGTTGCCGGCGAGCTTGTCCTTCATCCCGCCGAGCTGGTCGAGCATCGGCTGGAACTTCGCGACCAGGGCCTTGGCGCCTTGCGCGTCCTTGAGGCCTTCGAGCTCCTTGCCGAGATCGGTGAAGAGCGTCGAGGCGTTGGTCTTGAGCGCATCGGGCGTGAGCTTGGAGAAGTCGATGCTCTCGACCTTCGCGGCGGCGGCGTCCATGCCGGCCTTCGCTTGATCGGCGAGCGACTTGGTGTCCGCTTCGCTCTTCGAGCAGGCGGCGAGCGGGAGGAGGATGGCGAGCGGGAGCAGAATGCGCGAGAGCTTCATGGCGAGTCCTTCGAGAGGAGTCTGAACGGGTTGCGTGCGCGATGCCGAATCGGCCGCGCGGTTCGCGAGGGCGAAGAGTATCGCGATTGAAGGTGCCCGGGTCCACCCACGAGTTCGTTAGCGTCGTTCGAGCCACCGAAAGTGGCGTTTCCGAGTCGGAATCGGCTTCGCCGCGCGTTCGCGCGCGCCTCGCAAGCTCGCCCCGCGGTGCGCGAAGACGCGTCGCCGTTCCGACTCGACCCACGTTCGGCACCCGACTTTCGGTGCGAGCGCTCGACGTATGGACACCGCGCTCGCCCGCGTCGAGCATCGCGCGCGAGGGAGGACGCTGCGATGGATTCGAACCTGCGAGCCGCGACTCTTGCTCCGGCGAGCTCCAAGGTGTTGGTGTCGCACACGTTGAAATGGTGCTGCGGGTTCGGATTGCTGCTGACCGCGTGCAGTCGACCGAATGCAGGCGAGGCAATCTCGCCAACGCGAGGCTCGGAACTCGCAGCGACGACCGACGCGCCGAGCGGCCCGTCTTTCGAGCTCTCGACTCGCATTTGCGGGCTGCGCGACGCGTGGCGCCAGGTGTCTCTCGCTTCGCTCGGCGAGAGCGAAGCCGGTGAAGTCTTCGGCGTGATCGGTGAGTACGCGGTGGAGGGCGGGATGTACGTGCTCGTCGCCGGCTACGCGGACGGAACCAGTCGGTTGTTGGTTGCGGCGGGGCCGGAGCAGATGGGGCCCGAGCTGCTCGACGGTTCCGCCCCGCACGACGAGCCGACCGCCCGCGCGGCTCGTGCGTTGGTGCAAGCGGCCGCGCGGAACCTCGCGGTGTTCGCGCCCGAAGTCGCGCCCTGGACGCCACGCGCCGGCTACGCGCGCGTCACCGTGCTGACCTCGGGGGGGCGACGTGTCTGGGAAGGGTTGCGCAGCGAGTTCGAGCAGGCGCGACCTCCGACCGACGGCTTCTCGACGGCTTTCGCGGAGTTGTCGAGCGCGCTGACCGATCGATACTCGGCAGTGACGCGCGCGTCGGACGGGGGCGTCGAGGCCGGCGGACCGCGCGACCCGACGTCCATATTCGAGCTCTCGGCGAAGCTGCTCGTCGCCGAGGAGTACGTCGGCGCCCTCGAGGTGCTCGACGTCGTCGCCGAGCCGCTGGCGGAGCATCCGGCCTACCACCACAACCGCGGCCTCGCGTTGCAAGGGCTCCGGCGGCACGCGGAAGCGGTAAAGTGCTTCGAGCGCGCGATCGCGCTCGCGCCGACGGTCGCGAGCCATCGCGTCGCGCTCGGCTGGAACCTGTTGCTCGCGGGACGCGCGAGCGAGGCACTCGCCGCGTTCGACGAGGGACTGCGACTCGGCGGCGAGGTCGAAGCGACGGAATCGGGGCGCGGGCGCGCGCTCTACCAGCTCGAACGCTTCGACGACGCCGCGGAGGCGTTCGCCGCGGTGTGTCGCGTGGCGCCCGATCACGCCGGAGCGCACGGCGAGCGCGGGCGCGCGCTGGGCGCCGCCGGAAAGCCGCAGGCCGCGCTCGTCGAGCTCGAAACGTCGCTGCGTCTGTCGCCGAACGACACCGTCTATCGGTTCTTGCACGCCTTGACGCTCGCGGAACTCGGTCGCGCGACCGAGCGCGAACGCGAGCTCGCCGCGCTGATCCGTCGCGGCGAGCGTTGGCGCGAGATCCACGACGCGCACGCAAAAGTCCTGCGCGCGCTCGGTCGCGTCGCCGACGCGGACGCCGCCGAACGCGCCGCGCGAGACGCCGAACCGCTCGAACAGTAGTGGCAGTAGCGGCGTCGACGTTGCGGCGTCGACCGCGACAGCGGACACTGCACGGAATGGCCCTTCGAATCCTCGCGTCCGTGCTGCGTCCCGTCGTGCTCGTCCTGCCGTTCGTCGCCGCGTGTGCGTCGGCGCCGTTGCCGACCGTGCCGAAGGTCGACGTGCCGCGCTTCATGGGCGATTGGTACGTGCTCGGTGCGATCCCCGCGTCGCAGGAGGCGAACGCGTTCAACGGCGTCGAGACGTACCGACTGCGGCCGGGCACCGACGACGT
>JADLBP010000220.1 GCA_020847695.1 Planctomycetota bacterium | reverse complement strand
GTCGGACGCGCAGATCGTCCATGCGACGCCGCTCGCGGACACCGAGGGCGCGAGCACGGTCGCGGTGCTCGATGGCGACGCGGTGCACTGCCCGGGGAAGCGCATCGTGATCGTCGGCACCGACGACGCCGACGGCGGCCAGCCGGCGCCCGCGCCGTCCGGCGGGCGCTTGGTGATCCTCGAGCACGACGTCGCGAGCGATTCGCTCGCCGTGCGCGCTTCGATCGAGCCCGGCGCGACGGTGCAGAGCGTCGCGGCGAGCGTCGCGATCGCTCCGCCGCCCTCGGGGACCAACGATGCGAGCTTCACGGTGCTCGTCGGCGCCGACTGCGCTGCCGTCGGCGGCGAACGCGGCTCGCTGCAGCGCCGCGACTTCTCATACCACTGCTCGAACGGCGTGTTGGTCGTCACCGAAGACGCGGTCGCCGCGTGGCCGGGTGCGACGAGCTCGCCGCAGTGCATCGTGCGCGACATCGTGATCGACGAAGCGAAAGCGCGAGCCTACGTCGCCGCGTACTCGCGCGGAGTGTTCGCTTTCGACGTCGCGAACGGCGGGCTGCTCGAGGACACGAGCCCGAGCTGGCCGCTGGTGATGCGCGACAACCAAGGCAACCAGCGCGAAGCGTATGCGAACGTCGTCGCGCTCGATCCGGCGCCCGAAGTCGTGCCGGGCACGGGCGGCAGGCTCTTCGTCGGCTGGGGACGCAGCTTCGCCGGCGAGTGGCAGTACTTCGGCGATTCCGCGCGCGTCGAATGCGCGACTTCGCCGGCGATGGTCGCGTCGAACCCCGCGCACGGCGTGCACGCGTTCCGACTCGACGCGAACGAGGATCCGCTGCCCGGGCTCGCGGGCGTCAACGGACCGACCGGCGAGATCGTGTACTCGCCGACCGCGCCGCACGACTTCGACGGTGTGTCGGCGATGCAGGTCGCGCGCTACGGCTCGAGCTCCGAACTGTTCCTCTACGCCGCGACCGACACGCGCGGTTTCGCCGTGATGCGCTCGACGCTCCTCGGCACGACGTGGAGCACTTCGACCGAAGCGCGTTGGGACGGCGAGGACCCGGGCAAGGTCGCGCTGTCGGCGCACGATCACGCGGTGGTGTTCGACGACCCCGCCGGCACGTTCCTCTACGTCGCGACGGAAGACGGCGTAGCGACGTTCGACCTCGCGCAACGGCTCGCCGACGCGCGCTGTGCCGGCGGGAGCTTGGGCACCGTGCCCGCGCCGTGCACCGAGCTGCAAGGAGGCGTGACGCTCGCCGCTTTCCCCAATCCCAACGGCCGCCTGCTCGCGGCGACGCAGCTCGGCGCGCCGACGCTCGAAGGCGGCTTGCGCGTATTCGACGTCTCCGCACCGTCGACGCCGATCCCGCTCGGCTTCGAGCTCCAGAAGGGCGGACGCGGGTTTGCGGTCGCGGCGGCGCTCGGCGCGTGGAGCGGAACCAAGCCCGCGGACGCCGATCGCCGTCGCTGGGTGTTCACGACGCAGTCCGACGGACTCGACGTCGCCGCTTCGTTCACCGTCAAGCTCTTCGATCTCGGCACGCAGAACGATCCGCACGATCCCGACTGCCCGCCGCCCTGCACGCCGGCGGTGCTCGCGGCGACGTGGCAAGACGCGCCGGCGTCGGACCTCCTCGAAGGCATCGCGGTCGCGGAGGTCGCGGACGGGCGCGAGCTCGCCGTCTACGTCCCTTACGGCGTCAACGGAGACTCGACGGGCTCGTTCGCGAGCGCGCGCGCGGGCGTCGTCGTGCTGCGTGTCACGCTCGACGGCGCGGGGCAGCCGCACTTCACCAAGGTGCAGAAGACGAGCGACTTCCTCGGCGTCGATCCGAAGTTCAAGGCCGGGCGCGCGACGTTCGACGCGGCGACGCAGCGGCTCTTCGTCGCGTGGGGCACCGGCGGACTCGCGGTGTACGACGCGTCGTCGCCGTACAAGTTGGTCAGGCTCGCCAAGCGCGACCTGTCGAGCGATTTCGGCGCGTACCACAAGCGTCTCTCGCCGACGCAGGTGCTCGTCGGGCCGACCGACTGCGGTACCGAGTTCCTCTACGTCGCGTTCCTCGACGACGGAGTCGGCGTGTTGCCGTCCGACCTCACGGGGCCGATCTCGTTCGTGCCGCTCGCGGGGCAGGCGATCTCGATCACGTTCGACCCGGCGGATGCGACCCGACACACGCTCTTCGTCAGCGAGGGCCGCGCGGGCATCGAGCGGGTCGTGATCGATCCGTGCGGGCCGTGAGCTCCGGGGCGCACCTCGCCACGGCCGCGTAGCGCGCGCCGGCCGGCCGAGTCCGCGGCGGCGAACGAGCCGCAGCGAGCTCGCGAGCTCGGCCGACCGCTGACCGAGCCGTGTACGCAACCGCCACGAGGCTCGTACTCGATCGTGACGCCGCGCGCGGCGGTGAGCGGTGAGGATGGGCGCCATGAGTCTGCTCCTCACGCTCGCGCTCCAAGCGCTCTCCTCGAACGAGCTCATCGGCAACTGGTCGGGCGAAGCCGTCCACGGCGGCGCCTCGACGCCGTACGCGCTCGAGATCACGACGGGCAGCGACGGCAAGCTCGCGATCGCGATCGATCTGCCGGCGATCCACGTCCTCCACCAACCGCTCGGCGAGTTCACGCCGACGATCGACGGCGACACGGTCGAGCTCGAATGGCTCGGCACGCTGCGCCACGACGCAGCCGCGCGCACTCTCTCCGGCGTCGTGCCGGAGGCGTTCGCGCCGGTGTACGAGCTCGCGTTCACGCTGCGGCGCGTCGACGCGTTGGACTTCCCCGCGCGCACACCGCTCGACGCGCCGCTCGCGAAGCCGCTGTGGACGTTCGACACCGGCTCGGCGGCGTGGCCGGGCCCGACGTGCGCGGGCGAGCTGGTGCTGGTCGGCGCGGACGACGGCG
>JADLBP010000219.1 GCA_020847695.1 Planctomycetota bacterium | reverse complement strand
GCGCCGGGCTTGCGCACGACCTCGATGTCGACCCAGCGCACGCCGCGCGTCCAACCGGTGCCCAAGAGCTTCATCACCGCTTCCTTCACCGCGAAACGACCGGCGTAGCTCGCCGCCTTCTCCTTCTTGCGCTCGCAGTACGCGCGTTCGCCGGCGGTGAAGATGCGCGCGACGAAGCGCTCGCCGCGCGCCGCGAGCACCGCGTCGATGCGCGCGATCTGGCAGAGGTCGAGCCCGAGTCCGACGATCGCCACGCGAGCCTCAGCCGACGATGTCGGCGAGCGCGGCGCCGAGCGTCGGGAACTGGAACGCGAAGCCGAGCGATTCGGCGCGCGCCGGCAGCACGCGCTGGCTCTGGAGCGCGAGCGACGCCGCGTCGCCGAGCTTGAGCTTCAGCGCGAACGCCGGCACCGGCAGGAACGCCGGACGGTGCACCGCGCGGCCGAGCGCGCGCGTGAAGTCCGCGTTGGTCGCGGGCTCGGGCGAGACCGCGTTCACCACGCCGCGCGCCGATTCGTGATCGATCGCGAACACGATCAACGCGACGAGGTCGCGCCAGTGGATCCACGAGAGCCACTGCTTGCCATTGCCGACCGGACCGCCGAGGCCGAGCTTGAAGATCGGCAGCAGTTCCTTGAGCATCCCGCCGCCCGGCCCGAGCACCGCGCCGATCCGCAGGCACACCGTGCGCACGCCGAGGCTCTCCGCGCGCAGCGCCTCGCGTTCCCACGCTTCCGAGAGATCGGCGAGGAACCCGGTGCCCTTCTTCGACTCCTCGGTGAGCACCTCGTCGCCGCGGTCGCCGTAGAAACCGATCGCGGAGGCGCTGATCAAGAGGCGCGGACGCTTGGGGCTCTTCGCGAGCGCGTCGACCAGCGACTTCGCGGTCCCGACGCGGCTCTGGACGAGTTGCTCGCGCACCTCGCCGCTCCACTTGCGCGCGAGGATGGTCTGGCCCGCGAGGTGCACGACCACGTCGTAGCGCGAGAGGTCGGGCAGCCACGCCACGAACTCGACGCCCGACCGAGCGCTGCGGTGCGACTCCGGGTGCCGCGTGACGACGTGGATCGAATCTCCGTGCGCGACCAATCCGCCGACGAGCCGATTGCCGACGAACCCGGTGCCGCCGGTGACGAGGATCTTCTTGCCTTGTTGCATGACGCGAGTCGAAAAGCTGGACGAGGAGGATCTTGCTCCTCGCGCCCGCGCCGCGCAACCGAGCCGTGATCGCCGCGAGACGCGTCTTTCGCGCCGCGGCGGGCTCCCTACAATGCCGACTTCTCCCGCTCGCGCCTCCTCCCACCCCAAGGTTTCACGATGCAAGCCCTCCGTTGGCTCGCCACCCTCGTCCTCGCCGCGCCCGCCGTCGCCCAATGGAATCCTCCCGCCGCTCAGTGGGGGAAGACCGATCCCGCGGACTTGCGCGTGATGAGCTGGAACGTGCTCGACACGATTTGCTCGACCAACGCGAAGACCGAGGGCAACAACAACTGGACGGCGTGCGCCCGCGTCGTCGCGGCGCTGAGGCCCGACGTGCTCTTCGTCACCGAGGCCGGCGACAACTCGGGCAACGGCACGGGCTCCGGCGTCGACGGCACCACCGCGCTCAACAACACGATCCAGTACTTCCTGCACGGCGGGAACGACCAGTACCACTCGAACACGCCGGTCACCGCGTACGTGCAGAAGTACGCGCCGGGCTACGACCTGCCGTACGTCTTCGTGTCGACGGTCAGCGACGGCTTCAACCGCAACGTCGTGCTCTCGCGCTTCCCGTTCGTCGACCAGAACGGCGACGGGAAGAGCACGCTGTCCGACATCCCGAACGTCAGCGCGACCGCGTGGGCACCCGGCGGCACCGGCGGGATCCGCGGCTTCCAGTTCACCGAGATCGATCTGCCGAACGCGACCTACCTCGGCGACTTCGTCTTCGGCGGCGCGCACCTGAAGGCGGGGAGCCAGTCGAGCGATCACACCGACCGCATCGAGGCCGCGCAGAACGTCTCGTACTTCATGCGCTATTGGTACAACGGCAACGGCGGCGGCACGCCCGACCCGAACGGCAAGATCAACGACTCGCCGGTCGCGACCAGCGTGCTCGACTCGGTCACGCCGATCGTGATCGTCGGCGATTGGAACGAGGACGAGCAGACCAACGGCACCAAGGGGCCGGCGGAATGGCTCTCGTTCGCGCAGACCGCGGGCGGCACGAGCGACGGCACCGACGCCGACGGCACCGACATGACGTACGACGCCGCGCTCAACTACTTCAACCTGAGCCGCGCGACGTACCAGAGCGGCGGGAAGCTCGACTACGTCGCTTGGCAGGACAGCATCGCGACGCTGCGGCTCGCGACGATCTTCAATTCGGGCGCGACTCCGACCGGTTCGATGCCGCCGGAGCTCGTCGGCTTCTCGGGCGGCACGACGTTGGTCAGCTCGAAGGCGTCCGACCACTTCCCGGTGATCGTCGACCTCGAGCTGCCAGTGGTCGACTGCAACCAGAACGGAGTCGCGGACTCGACCGACCTCTTGCTCGGCACGTCGCTCGACCTGAACGCCAACGGCATCCCCGACGAATGCGAGTGCGCGGCGCCGATCGTGTACTGCACCTCGAAGTTCAACAGCCTGCTCTGCCAGCCGACGATCGCGTCGAGCGGCAGCCCGAGCGCCTCGAACCCGGCGCCCTTCCTGATCACCGCGACGCAGTTCCTGAACAAGAAGAACGGCCTGCTCTTCTACGGCCACCAACCGAACGGCGCGGCGTTCCAGGGCGGGCACCTCTGCGTCAAGCTCCCGATCGTGCGCACCGCGGTGCAGTTCTCGGGCGGGAGCTCGACGGGCTCGGACTGCACCGGCGGGTACTCGTACGATTTCAACGCGCTGATCCAGGGCGGCGGCGACCCGACGTTGGTCGTCGGCGCGACGCTCTACGCGCAGTACTGGGCGCGCGACCCGCAGGACGCGTTCACGACGTCGTTGAGCGACGGGTTGCAGTTCACGATCTGCAACTAGGCGTCGCGCGCCGGTCGCGGTCGACACGACGGCTGGGCCGCCGGCCGTCGTGCGATCCGCGGAGAATCGCCGGGGCCGAGGGCCGCGCGACGAGCGGCGAGCTCGCGGCGCGCGCAGCGCACTCGCCCGCGCGCCGCGCGGCGGCGGGTCCGTGTGGCGTCGCGCGCGCCCGCGGGCCGCTCGGCGACCGTTCGACCGCCGCGCGCGCCCGGACCGGGAAGAAAGAGCGCGGTGCCGCGCGTCCGCGCGCTCGCCGAGCTTGACAGCGCCGCGCGGGCCGTCGAGCATCGGCTGTTCACCTCCGAGTCCCGCGAGCCCGCGGCGCTCCCCAGAGTCCCCAACGTCCGCCGGGCGCGCCGCCCGCACCCCCTCCGAGGATCCGCTTGACCGCGCAAGCTCCCCACGCCGCCTTCGAAGGCTTCGTCGACGATTGCGACTGCACTCGGATCGCGGGGTGGTGCTGGAGATCGGACCAGCCCGACGCGTCGGTCGAGCTCGTGATCCGCGACGGCGAGCGCGAGCTCGGTTGCACGCGCGCCGACAAGTTCCGGCGCGATCTGCTGCTCGCCGGCAAGGGCAACGGGAAGCACGGCTTCCACTTCGACCTGCCCGAGGAGTACCTGCTGCGCGCCGAGGGCCGTCTCTCGGTGCGCGTCGCGGACGCTGAGTTCGAGCTCGTCGGCTCGCCCGCGACCGTGCGCCCGCTGATCCAGGAGCTGATCCTCTCGCCGCCGGTGTTCTCGCGTTACGTCGACGGGCCGCCGCTCGACTTCGGCACGCTGCGGGTCGACATCGCGAACACGTGCAACCTGTTCTGCGTGTACTGCCCGACGATCGCGCTGCGATCGAAGGAGCGCGTCGAGCTCGCGAGCTTCGAACGCTTCCTCTCGCAACGCGTCTCGCACGCCCAGAACTTCGCGGTCGGCTGCGGCCAGGAGCCGACGACCCACCCCGAGCTCGTGTCGTTCCTCGAGGCGATCGGCAACTCGAAGGCGAAGCCGAGCGAGATGTTCATGTTGGTGACCAACGGCACGCTGCTGCACAAGCACGACTGGGCGCGCATCGCGAAGAGCGGGCTCAACGCGCTCTACATCTCGCTCGATTCGGTCGACCCGGAAGTGCTCGGCGGCGTGCGCACCGGCAGCAAGCTCGCGCTGATCCAGGAGAACGTCACCGGGCTGCTCGCCGCCGCGCCCGGCGTGCGCCTGCACCTCAACATCGTCGTCACCAACCGCAATCGCGGCTACGTCGAGGACGTGATCGCGTGGGGGACGACGCAGCACGCGGCGAGCTTCACGCTCCGCGAGATGTACTTCCCGCCGACGCCGAACCCGAAGCCGACGATCGAGGAGCAGGAGCTGCGCGGCTTGATGCTCGAGGAAGGCCAGTTCGCGGCTCTGCGCGAGCGCCTGATCGCGAAGTGGGGCCCCGAGCGCTTCGTCTTCGCCGACCGCCTGCACCTCGAGCAGGAATACGCGTACTGGGCGCCGAAGCTGGTCTGAGCGCGCTCGACGCACCAGCACTTGGACGGGCGGACGGCGGGCCGCGCGACGCTAAGCTCCCCGGCGATGGAACGCTCGACGTTCTGGCGCCAGGTGCGCATCCCTTCGGCGGTGTTGGTGAGCGTCGTGCTCGTCGGAGCGCTCGGCTACCGCGTGCTCGAAGGTTGGTCGTGGCTCGACTCGTTCTACATGGCGGTGACGACGCTCGCGACCGTCGGGTTCGGCGAAGTGCATCCGCTGAGCGACGCCGGTCGGATCTTCACGATCGCGCTGATTGCGGGCGGGCTCGGCGCGGCGACGTACCTGATCTCGGCGCTCGGTCGGGTGACGTTCGAGGAGATGCTCGGCCCGGAGTCTCGGAGGCGGCGCATGAAGAAGCAGATCGATGCGATGGAAGGTCACTTCGTCCTGTGCGGCGCCGGGCGCGTCGGGCGGTTGGTGCTGCGCGAGTTCGAGGCCGCGAAGGCGCCGTTCGTCGTGCTCGAACGCGACGAGCGCGTGGTGCGCGAGCTCAAGGAGCGCTCGACGCGCGTCCTGCACGGCGATGCGACGTCCGAGGAGCTGCTCGACGCCGCCGGCATCGGCCGTGCGCGCGGGCTGGTGACTGCGCTGCCCGACGACGCGGCGAACCTCTACGTGGTGATCACCGCGCGCGATCGCAACCCGGACCTGTCGATCGTCGCCCGCGCGGAGACGGCGTCGGTCGAGAAGCGGCTGCTGAAGGCCGGCGCGAACCGCGTGATCTCGCCGAACAGCATCGGCGGCCGCGCGATGGCGCAGGCGCTGCTGCAGCCGGAGGTGCTCGACTTCCTCTCGCTCGCGACGGCGCGCGACGACCTGCGCCTCCAGATCGAGCAGATCGCCGTGATGCCGAGCTCGGCGCTCGCGCGGGAGAAACCGCGTGTCGCCGAGATGCGCGAACGGCACGGCGTGTTCGTCGTCGCGCTGCGCAAGGACGACGACGGCACGTTCGAGATGCCCGAGAACGATCGCGCGATCGACGCGGGCGACACGTTGATCGTCGTCGGACGCACGCCCGACTGCGAGGTCTTGAGCGCGCGCGCGCGCCCGCGCGCGTGACGTCCGTGCGGCTACAGCGCCGCGAGCTCGAACAGCGGTGCGCCGTCCTCGACCTCGGCGCCATCGGCGACCAGCACGCGGACGATCTTCGCGCGCGGCGGCAAGCCGTGGCCCGCGCGGTAGACGACCTGCGTGAACGTCTTCATCACCTCGACGAGCCCGAGCGGCGTGCCGTTCTCCAGCGTGCTGCCGACTTCGACCAGCGCCTTCTCGTTCGGGCTCGGCCGGTGCCAGAAGCGTCCGGCCGACGGCGAGCGCACCGCGAGACGCGCATCGTCCGCGCCGCGCGCCTTGAACTTCGTTTCGGCGAGCGCGGTCTCCGACGTCAGCGGCGCGAGCTCGTACAACACCGTCTTGAAGCCGACGGGCTCGTGCAGGCGCTCCGGCGGCGCGTTGACCACCAGTCCGTTGACGCCCTCGGGCACGCGCAGGCGCCGCGCGCGGCCGAGCGTCAGCAGGAAACCCGCGTCCGCGCCAGGCACGATCACGCTGCCGCGCGGCAGCGCCGCGGTGAACCAGCCGACCAGCGGCGCGGCCAGCGCTTGGCGGCCTTCGCGTTCGACGACGACGAGCTCGATCTCTTCGTGCATGGTCCGACTCAGCCGCGCGGCTCGGTCAGCGCGCCGAGGTCGTGCAGCGACCAGATGCGCGGGTTCTTCAGGCGGCGGTAGCCGGTCGCCTGGTAGCTCGACTCGGCGAAGAGCTCGAGCCACGCACGCAGCTCGCCGAGCTCGACGATCTCGTCGGTGTCCATCTGCGCGGCGGCCTTGTACGGATCCATGTCCTCTTCGATGCGCGCTTCGGTCGCCTTCATCCCGGCTTCGATCTTCGCGCGCTCGGCGGGATCGGTGCTCGCGATCTCGAAGTCGTCGTCGAGCTTGGTGTTGTACGCGGCGATCGCGAGCGTGCGCCCTTCCATCACCGCGAGGCGCGTGATCGGCGTCGAGAGCTGCACGATCGGCTCGTAGGGGAGACCGGCGAGCGCGTAGTAGCCCGCGCCGCTCGCCTTGCGCAGCAGGATCGTGAACATCGGCACCGTGTTGGTGCTGTTCGTGTAGATCAGGCTCGACCCGTAGCCGAGCAAGCCATGGCGCTCCGCCTCGACGCCGATGTCGAAGCCCGACACGTCTTGCAGCCACACGATCGGGATCCCGTCGTCGTTGCACGCGCGCGAGAACGCCGCGACCTTCGCGATGCCTTCCTTGTAGAGGATGCCGAGCGGCTTCTTCGCTCCGCGGTGCTCCGGGTCGCTCATCACGCCCTGGCGGTCGATCACGAAGCCCATGTAGAGCCCGTTGACGCGCCCGACGCCGACCAACATCTCGCGGCCGCGCTCGGGCGCGAGCTCCCAGAAGAGGCTGTGGTCGACCAGGCGCGCGATCACTTCCTCGGCGACGTACGTGTGGCGGTGGTCGACCGGCACGAACCCCGGGAGCTCGTGCGCGCCGTAGAGCGGCTCGGCCGCGTCGGCGCCGTGGCGGTAGAACGCGTGCGCGGAACCCGGCAGGCGCTCGATCTCGCGCCGGATCCAGACCAACGCGGCCTGGTCGTCGGGCACGCGCACGTCGGCGCAGGCCGATTGGTGCACGTGCACCTCGGGGCCGCCGATGTCGAGGCTCGAGAGGTGCAGGCTCTTCGCGCCTTTGATCAGCGCCGCGCCCGCGATCACCATGTACGCCTGCTCGGTCATCACCACGCGGTCGGAGATGATCGGCATGTAGCCGCCGCCCGCGATGCAATCGCCGAACACGCCCGCGATCTGCGGCACGCCGGCGGCGGAGAGTTCGCTGTTCTTCTTGAAGATGTGGCCCGCGCCGGTCGCGCCCGGGAAGCTCTGCGCCTGTTCCGGCAGGTAGAGGCCCGAGCAATCGACCAGGTACACCACCGGCAACCGCAGGCGCAGCGCCATCTCCTGCGCGCGCTCGATCTTCTCCGGCGTGCGCGGCCACCACGAGCCCGACGCGACCGTGTTGTCGTTCGCGATCACCATGCACCAGCGGCCGGCGATGCGTCCGAAGACGGTGATCACGCCGGCGGCCGGGCTCTCGAGCTCACCGAACTTGCGGCCGAAGTTGACGAACGTGCCGACCTCGAACGTGCGCGAGCCGGGGTCGCAGAGCAGCTCCAGGCGCTCGCGCGACGTCAGCTTGCCCTTCTCGTGCACGCGGGCGGCGTACTTCGCGCCCCAGCCCTGCTCGATCTTCGCGCGGCGCTCCTCGAGCAGCTTCTCGCGCTCGCGCATCGCCGCCAGGTTGCGTTCGACGGTCGCCGCGGGCGCGAACCGATCCAGGGTCGAGCCAATCGGTACGAGGGGAACCTTCGCCATGGTCGGCCGGGATTATTCCAGACCGGGGGCTGCCTCCGCCATGCTCGGTCGCGACTTCGCCGCGCGAGGTGGGCGATCGGTGACGTTGCTCGCCGCTCGCGTTTCGCCTCGGGCGCGCATCCGTGGAGCGAGCGGGCTCACGGCGAGGGTCGTTCCGGAGCGACCCGTGCGCGCCGGTCACACTCGGCCGCGGCGACCGAGCGCGAGCGAAGCCGTCGCGCGATCGGCGTCGACACGCGCTGCTCGGGACACGCGCTGCACGAGGCACGCGGTGCACGAGGCACGCGGTGCACGAGGCACGCGGTGCACGAGGCACGCGGTGCACGAGGCACGCGGTGCACG
Organism: Planctomycetota bacterium; assembly: GCA_020847695.1. GTDB lineage: Bacteria > Planctomycetota > UBA1135 > UBA1135 > JACRIN01. The sequence continues at coordinate 31 of JADLBP010000219.1, read as the reverse complement.
AGGCACGCGGTGCACGAGGCACGCCGCGGCG
>JADLBP010000218.1 GCA_020847695.1 Planctomycetota bacterium | reverse complement strand
TGCTCGGTCTCTGCAACAACATCGGAGCGACCTTGCAGGACCTGGAGCGCAATGCGGACGCTGAGCCCTACCTGCGCCGCGCGGCGACGATCGCCGCCGACGTGCTCGGACCGGATCACGAAGGCACTCTGACGATCCAAGTCAACCTCGCTGGCCTGGAGTCCGACCTCGGCGACACCACGCGCGCGGCGGAGATGTTCTCGCACGTCGTCGAGCGACGCACCGCGGTCGTCGGGGCCGACGCGCTCGACACGCTGATCGCTCGCTACGGCTACTGGAACGCGCTCTGGAAGGGCGGGCGACACGCGGACGCGGCGGCGGGCTTCGGCGAGCTCTCGAACGACGTCGTGACCGCGTTGGGAGCCGAACATTGGCTCGCGGCCCAGTGCGACGTCGCTTGGGCGCGCGCGCTGCTCGATTGCGACCGAGCGGCCGACGCGCTGCCGCTCGCGGAACGCGCGGAGCGACGGCTGTTCGCGCTGCTCGGCGCCGACCATCCGCGCACTCGCACCGCGCTCGAGCTCGTCGAGACGATCCGCAAGCGCTCGACGCCGAGTCCGAGCGCCGGCTCGGGGCAGTGACTCGATCCGAGCGCCGCACGCTCGTCGAATCGATCCGCCGCGACGCGATCGCGAGCTCGACCCCGGGCTCGCGACCGCGCCTCACTTCGCCGCGGGCTTGCTCGCGGCCTTCAAGCGTTGCTCGAAGCGCGCGAGGACGTCCGCCGCGCTCGGCGCCCCGCCGTTCGCGTGGTTCTGCTCGAGCACCTTCCCCGTGCGGTCGACGACGAAGAGCCCCGGCAGTAGCTGACACGGCAGCGACGCCGCATCCGCCGCCTCGAGGATGCGCTCGAACGCGATCGCGCGGCCGGGGAGCTTCGCGTCGGCCAGGTACGCCTTCGCGTCGGTGGCGTTGCCGTCGCTGCTCAGGAAGACGAGCTCGAAGCGCGGGTTCAGCGCCTTCGCGCGCGCGTAGAACTCCTTGAGCTCCGGCGTGAACGCTGCGCAACGACCGCAGCCCTTGCGCGCCTTGTAGATCAACACGAAGTCGTCGTCCGCGAGCGGCCGCGCGCCGCCGGTCGCATCGCCGCCGATCGGCTCGAGCGACGCTTCGAGCGCGCGGACGAAGAACGGCTCGCGCTCCGGAACCGGCAGCTTCGCGCGTTCCCGGGCGCGCGCGATCAGATCGGTCGAGCGCGGCTCGACCGTGAAGTGCACCGCGGTCGTGCGGTCGTACACGCTGATCTCGCCGCCGACGAAGCCTCGCAGCGCGAGCTCGCGGTCGGTGCCGATCTCCCGACCGTCGGCGAGCCCGATCGCGGCGGCGAGTCGGACGCGCAGCGGCCAGAGCTCGGGCTGGCTCGGAAGCGTGGTCCACGTCACCGCGAGCTGCTCCGGCGTCAGCGAGGCGGCGAGCGTGCGAGCGCGCTGCAGGAAGTCGGTGTCGCCGACCGGCAGGTCGAAGAGGAATCCGCCGCCGTCGAGCACGACCGTCTGGCCGTTCAGTTCTTGGAGCCCGACCTCCTGCCCCTTGCGCAACGGCGCCGCGCCCTGGAATCGCAGGTCCTTCTGCAGGGCGACGCGCGCCGGCCAGAGGTCCGAGCGCTGGCCGAGCTCTGCGAGCGTCAGCTCGGTCTTGGTCGGCACCGGCGCTTGGCTCGCCGAAGTCGCGCCGGGAGGCGCGCAGAAGAGCAGGGACGAAAGGAGCGCGGCGTGGAATCCGAGGTGCATGGGGGTTTCTCCAAGAGGGTGATGCCCCTGGATGCGCGGCTCCGCGGCGAAGCCGCAGGCGATTCTGGGAGAAACCGCGAGGCAAGGCGTGCTCGTCGAGCGCGCGACGACCGCGCGCTCGGAATCCGCTGCGGAACTCCCGGCGGCCTGCGCATCCCTGCTCACGACCACGGGTGACGCCTCGCCGTCGCCCTTTCCCGAGGAAGCTCACGGAGCGGAGGCGCTGGAATGTTCTGTCAACTTTGCGGCACGGCCAACACCGAAACGGCGACCGCGTGCGCGAGCTGCAGCTCGCCGATTTCCGCGGCGCGGAGCGGCGCCGGCTCGCCTGCCGTCGCGGACACGGTGCGAGCGACGTCGAGGGACGCGCTCGCGGCGTTCAAGACGCTCGCCGGCGACCCGGTCGGTGCGCTGCCTCGCGCGTGCGAGTCTTTGGGAGGAGCGAAGGCGCTGCGCAGCGGCATCGCGTTCGGGCTCGTGTCCGTGGTGTGCTTCGCGAGCTCGGGCCCGATGCTGCTCGGCATGCGGATGTCGGACCTGTACGACATCCTCGGCTTCGGCGGCGTGGTCAAGCTGGTGCTCTTCGCCGCGATCCCGTTCCTCGGCACCGCGCTCGGTGGCAGCGGCGCCCGACGGATCCTCGGCGGCCGGGGCGCGCTCGGCGAGGACTGCTTCATCGCGGGCGCGGCGTTGCTCCCGGCGTCGGGCTGCATGCTCGCGAGCGGATTGCTCGGCTTCGAGAACGTCGAGGTGATCGGCGTCCTGTCGGTCTTCGCGGCGTGCCTCGGCATCCTGATGCTCCATTCCGGCTACACGCGCATCGCGAAGCTGAGCGAGCGCGCGAGCTCGCTCGCGGTCCCGATCGTCGTGCTCGCGACCGTGTGGCTCGCCAAGATCGCGTTGAGCAAGGTGCTCTCGGGCTCGTTCGGCGGCGCCTCGCCGTACTGAATCGACGGCCCAGCGGTTCCTCGGTCGCAGCCGCGTCGCGCGGGGCGGCGAGACTCGGCGCCGAGCATCGGGGCTCGACCTCCGGTAGAGCTCGTCCGAAGGATCGACCGGCACGGTCGACGTCGGGACGGCCCCCGCGGATCGCGGCGGTCGGGCTGCGCGATCGCGGCGACCGCGCGGCGCCGCCGGACTCCCCCGCTGCGCGATCCGAGCGCGTCGGTTAGCCTTCGAGCTCGTCCATGACCGAGGGAGATTCCCGCCTCGATCGGCCACTGGAGACGTCGACGCTCCAACGCTCGCTACTCGTCGGCTGGGTCGCACTCGCTTGCCTCGCGAGCGGTGCGGTCGCCGCGAACGCGTGGACTGGACGCGACTGGCTCGAGAAGAAGTGGGCCGCGCGGATGCCGTGGGGACTCGTCGCGTTGACGCTGTGCGCGGCGGCGAGCTGCGTCGCCGGTCTCGCGCTCGTGCGCGCGTGGCGCTCCGGTGCGTGGCGCAACGCCGGCTTCGCGCCGTGGCGGTGGCTCGTGGTGCTCGGCTGCGCCGCGTGGGCGTGCATGTGGACGCTCGAGCCGCCGACGCACGCGTACGACGCCCAGCTCGCTTTCTGCGTCGCCGCGGCGCTCTGGAGCCTCGCGGTCGCGGTCCACGTGCGCCGGCCGCCGCGTCCGACGATGCGTTGGCTGCGCACGCTCGATTGGCTCGCGTTCCAGCTCGCGGCGTGCGTCGTCGCGATCGAGTCGACGCTGCGTGTCGTGCGCGCGGAGGTCCCGCTGTCGATCCTCGCCACGAGCGGCAACAGCGTCGACGCGTGGCTCGACTTCCATCGACGTCCGCCCGGCACCCGGCACTTCGGCTTCCAGGTCAACTCGCAGGGCTACGTCGACGTCGAGCCGGCGGAAGCGAAACGCCGCGAGCACCTGGTCGCCTGCATCGGAGATTCCTTCAGCGTCGGCATCGTGCCCCACCACGTCCACTACACGACGGTCGCGGAACGGGAGTTCGAGAGCCTCGAGGTCTACAACGTCGGAGTCGTCAGCTCCGGGCCGCGCGAGTACGTCCACATGCTCGAGCACGACGTGCTCCCGCTCGCGCCCGAGCTGATCGTGATCGCGCTCTTCCTCGGCAACGACGTCGACGACTCGACGCGCGGACTGACGACGGCGCGCGGTCGCTGGCTCGATCGCGACGAGATCCTGGTCCTCCAGGTGCCGAAGCGCCTCTGGCGACTCCGCGAGGAACGCGAAGGGACCGGCGTCGTGCACGCGGCCGAACGGCCGACCGCGAAGGTGCCGACGATCGAGCTGATCGAGCAGCGCATGCCCTGGCTCCGCGATCCGCTGCGCGAGAAGCCGACGTTCACGTCCGAGCGCTTCGACGCGATCGAGCGCCAGCGCGCGCGCATCTGCTCGCCCGATCAGCGCGCGCTCCACGAGCACGTGCTCGCGCGCCTGGAGAACCTGCGTCGCGTCGCGGGCGACGTTCCGCTCGCGGTGCTGTTGATCCCCGACGAATTCCAGGTCGAGGACGCGCTCTGGGAGCGCGCGTCGCGCGAGTACCCGGGCGCCGACCGCGAGCAGCCGCAACGCATCGTCGGCGAGTGGCTCGAGGCGCACGGCGTGCCGTACGTCGACCTGCTTCCGCGCTTGCGCGCCGTCGAGCCGTTGCCCGACGGCTCACGCCACGTCTATCACCTGCGCGACACGCACTTCAACGTGCGCGGCAACGCGCTCGCCGCGAAGGCGCTCGCGGAGCTGATCGAGCGCTGCGGCGTCGCGAAGCGCGCGCAGTGAC
>JADLBP010000217.1 GCA_020847695.1 Planctomycetota bacterium | reverse complement strand
CGCGACCCGGGCGACGCGTTCGGCGACTCCTTGAGCGACGCGGTGCTCGCGCTGATCTGCCCGTAACTCGCACGGAGCTCGAATCGCACGCCGCCGGCGCCCGGATCCGACCCGGTGCGCCGGCGGCTACACTTCGGTGGGACTCACGAGATGGCGAGCGGCCTCGTTCACGATCCAGTCGACTGCACGGCGGCGCTCCCCGAGCTCGGTGGTGCGAACCGCGAGCTCGGTGACCGTCTTGCGTCGTCGGCGGAGTAGCCGAACAGGTTTCGAATGACCACCGGATGCGCGAAGCAAGCCTGGGCGTGGAGCGCGATGCTCGTCGTGGCCGTGTCGGTGGTCGTGCTCTGGCTCGCCGCGCGGCGCGACGGTGCAGCGACCGGCGCGCTGGAGAGCCCACGCGCGCCGCAAGCCGCTGCGACACGCGCGGTCGAGCCCGGCGAACGCGCCGCGCCGACCGTCGCGAGCTTAGAACCCGCGGATTCCAGTCGAGAGCCTTTTGCGCCCGGTCCGGTTCCGTCGGGAACTACGGTCGAGGCTCACCTGCCGCTCACGGTGCACACCCGCAGCTCGATGATCCCGAACGCGGCGAGCGTGGGCGATGTCGAGTTCGCCGTCATCGTTGGCCCGATGCGCGGTCCGGACGCACGGGAGCTCGCGCGCGCGCGCACCGACGCGAACGGCGATGCGCTGGTCGCGGTGCCCTGGCACGAGGTGGCGATGGCGCAAACCGATCCGCAAGCGCGACTCGGCGTGCGTGTGATCGGCGCGGGGTTCCAGCAGCGCACGCAAGCGATGCGGGTACCCGCGGAGCCGACGCCACAAGAGCTCACCGTGCTCGGCGTCGCGGGTGGAACGCTCGTCGGTCGTCTGTTGGGTATCGACGGGACGCCGCACGCAGGCACCGTCAGAGCCGTTGCGCTGGAACCGGACGTCCGAGCTGTTTCGGCCGGAGTTGACGTCTTCGGACCGCGCGGCTGGTTCGAGCTCCACCTGATCCTCCCGGGCGTCTACGACTTGACCGCGGACACGCCGGATGGCGCCGGCGGCACAGCGTCGTTGCGCGGGCTCACCGTGTCGTTCACCTACCCGGCGCAGCGGATCGAGCTCGTGCTCGCGGGCAATGGCGCGCTGCGAGGACGGGTCGTCGATGTCGAAGGCGCACCGGCTGCCGCGCTCACACTGATCGCGCGCGCGGTCGAGCTCGGCGACGGGACCGACGATTCCGATGCGATGCGCTCCGTGCGTGACGCGTTCACGCGCGACGGCCGTGGGCGTGCCGAGAGCGAGGTCAGGACGGCCGCGGACGGTTCGTTCGAACTTCGCGGCTTGCGCGCTGGACGTTTTCGCATCTTCGCGAGCGTGGATGAGGGGTTCGGCATCGGTCACGTGCTGACGCCAGAGCCGGTCGACAGTGCGCCGGGTCCCCCGCTCGAACTCGTCTTCTCGCGTCCGCACCTCGCCGTGCGGATCGTCGAGCCCGATGGAACGCCGTGGAGCGGCAGCGCGGCGCTCGGGACGCCGTCGCGGTGGGGATCGACCGTGGCGTGGCCGAAGGAACCGACGCTAATTGTCGCCCCGCCGCCCGACGACGCCTCGTACGACGCACGTGGTCTCGCCTGCTTGCGCGGGCAGGTCGTCGACGGAGTGTACGTGTTCGAGTGCGAGGCGCAGCGTACGTATCAGGTCGGCCTGATCGGCGGCGGACAGCCATGGCGACCGCTCGATGTATTGGTCCCGGCGCACGCCTCGCGCGTCGAGGTCGTCGTCACCCGTGCTCCGGCCGCAGAGCTCGGCACGTGGTTGGTGCGTGCGCGCGACGCCGAAAGCGAGGCCCGCGGCCTCGCCGTGCGCTGCTCGATCGAAGATTCGACGACGGGCTTCGCGCTGCTTCGCGAGTGGGGACACGCGGTGCAGCCGTGGCGCTTCGAGCTTCCTGCCGGCGAGTACCGCGTCGCGGTGGAGGGCGAGGCGGAACTCGACCTCTATCACGGCGTGCTGACGGAGGAGCGAGTGCTCGGTCGCGTCGAGAAGCTCGCTCGCGTCGTCGCCGGGCGCGAGAGCACGATCGAGCTCTCTCTGGGCGCCGGCGCGCGCCTGCGACTGACGTTGCGAGGCGCAACCTCCGACGCGGACCGTGCGGCGGTGTCGAAGCCTGGGTGGAGGTACTTCGACTCCGTCGAGGATCGCGCGAGCGTGGCGGAGATCGCGCTCTTCGCCCCGAATCGGCGTCCGGAGCCGGTGTGGTTCCGGTGGGAACTCGACGGCACGTCCGCGGCGGGGACGCATCTACGTGCGACGCTCGCGCTCGGGGAGAGTGAACTTTCGGAGGTCGTGTCAGCGGGCCGGTTCGAGCTCGTCGCGCGCCTACCGGGCGGCCGCGTCGCGCGCGCCCCGGTCGAGCTCGTCGACGGGCGGACGGCCGATGTCGAGCTCGTGTTCGACTGAGCGACTGCGGAGGAGCTGACGCCGGCTTGAGACGTGCCGGGACGCACCCTACTGCGTCGAAGCGCGTCCGCAACTGCACGCAGTCGCGTCAGCGCTGCATCGTGCTGGACGCACCCTGGCGTGACCGTGGGCCGACGCGTGGCGTACGGCGCAGGCTCGGAGCGACGCGCGACGAAACGGGCGGAAAGTCGGTCACAGCGCGGCCGCGAGTCGCTCTAGGCTTCCATCGTGGACGAACGAAGCGCACGACCGGGGCCGGAGAGCCTGCTCGAGCACGCCGGGTGGGCGCGGCGGCTCGCCGCGAGCTT
>JADLBP010000216.1 GCA_020847695.1 Planctomycetota bacterium | reverse complement strand
CGCTTCGTTCTGGAAGAGCTCCGCGCGCTCGACGATCTCGTCGAGGTGCGTGTGGCCCTTCGAGCGGCACTCGTCGACCGGCACGCGCTCGTCGAGGAAGGTGCACTCGAGCACCAACACGCGCGCGCGGCGCACGACCTCCTCGCGCTCGACGAGCTCGATCAGCGTGTCACCGCTGAACGCGAACTCGGGCGTCTCGACGAGGTCGGTCATCGCGCGCGCCTCTTCGCGCATCCGCCGATCGAGCTCCGTTTGAGGGAGCTCCGCGAACTCCGGCCGCAGCTTGCGCTTCTTGCTCCACAGCGCGTAGCCCTGCGTCGCGACGCGGTGCGGCGAGCGGAACGGGCGCGCGATCAGGCGGCACGGCAGCTCGAACTCCTCGCCGGGCGCGAGCGGCACGACGCGGTGCGCGAGCTCGGAGCGGTCGAGCTCCCGCCACGCCGCGAACAGCGCCGCGAACGCCGCCTCGTTCTCGCGCGGGATCACGTACGTCGGCGCGGGCGCGCGGCGCAGGTGCCGCAACGCCGCGTGCGACACCACGGCGCCCATGTGGTCGATGTGCGCGTGGGTGAAGAGCAGCGTCGGCCGCTGGACCGCGGCTTCGTGGACCCGGCCGAGGTCGATCCCGAGCTTCCACTCCGGCAGGTCGAGGAACGTCTCGATCCCGCCGATGGAAACGCCGCCGAGCTCGATGCCTTGGACGCGCACGCGGCGTGGAGCGTACGTGGCTCGCGCGCGGCCCGCCAGGCGGTCGCACGGCGCTCGATTCGCGGATTCGACCGACACCGGGGCGCTCGATTAGGGTTAGCTCTCGGCCCAGACCCAAAAGAGGAGGACCCAGGCCATGTTGCGCACGATTCCGTTCGCGTTCGTGTTGCTCGCCGTCGGCGGCACCAAGCTCTCGACCACCTACACCGCCGAGCAGTCCGTTCGAGTCAGCGTCGAGAGCGAGTTCTCGATCGAGACGACCAGCTTCGAGATGACCCGCGACGGCGAGCCCGTCGAGGGCGGCTTCGGCGGAGGCGGCGGCAGCGAGACCAGCCGCAAGATCGTCCACGTCGACAAGTGGGTCGGAGTCGAGGACGGGCACGCGAAGAAGGTCGAGCGCACGTTCGAGGAGCTCGAGAACAAGAGCGTGATGCGCTTCGGCGAGAACGAGCGCGAGTCGTCGATCGAATCGCCGCTCGCGGGCGTCACCCTCGAGCTCACCGCCGGCCAGGACGGCGAAGTCGAAGTGAAGGTCAAGGAAGGCGACACGCCGGCGCAGGAGGTCGCGCTGCAGCACCACCAGCTCGGGCTCGCGCTCGACGCGTTGCTGCCCGACGGCGAGAAGGAAGCGGGCGCGAAGTGGGACCTCGACAAGGCCGCGGTGCGCCGCGCGCTGCTCGCCGACGTGACGCCCGCGCTCTTCCCGCCGCCCGAGCAGACCGAGGAGTCCGGCGGCGGTCCCGGCGGTCGCCGCGGCGGTCGAGGCGGTCGCGGCGGCAGCAGCGGACGCGTGTTCGACCTCGCCGATTGGTCGGGCAAGGCGACGTACAGCGGCGACGAGGAGCACGACGGCGCGCAGTGCGCGGTGATCGAGCTCGAGATCGAAGCCGAGGGCGAGCTCCCCGAGATGCCGCGCGGCGGCCGCCGCGGTGGTGACGTGTACGCGCCGGAGCTCCTGTTCCCGACGGTCGCTCCGAAGTTCGAGGTGAAGCTCGAAGGGAAGCTCTTCTACTCGCTCGCCGACAAGCGCCCGATCGGGCTCGAGCTCGAAGGCACGGTGAAGATCGAGACCGACGAGGATCGCGAAGGTCGCGAAGGCGGCACGATGCACATCTCCTCGACGCAGGAAGGCAAGTTCACCCAGAAGGTGTCGATCACCAAGGCCGAGTGATCAGCCCTGCGACCACGGCGGAGCGTCGAGTCGACGCTTGCCGTCCGACGAGCGGCGAGGGTTCTCGCCGCTCGTTCGCTTTTCGGCGTCGGGAGTCGTGAGGTCGCGGTCCCAGAGCTGGCAAGTGACCTGCTGGTGGCGCTGGTCGAGCGCCTCGCAGTAGTTGGTGTACTTGCAGCGCCGCACTTCCTCGCCACGGCCGAGCTCGAGCTTCTTCCACCAATCGGGGTCGGCGAGCGACTGCCGCGCCGCGGCGACCAGGTCGCAATCGCCCTCGGCGAGCGCGCGTTCCGCGAGCTCGAACGTCGCGATCCCGCCCGACCCGACGATCGGCGTCTCGAAGCCCGCGGTGCGCACGCTCGCTCGGATCGCGCGCGCGAGCGGCAGGTTGCGTCCGAACGGCCCGCGCGCGTCCGCGACGTCGGGCGCGTCGATGCGCACCGTCGGCATGCACTCGTGGCCACTCGGACCGGTGTACGGGTACGCCGCTTCGCCGACCTTCGGTTGCGCGGCGTCGTCGAACTTGCCGCCCTTCGAGATCGAGAGGAAGTCGAAGCCCGCGCGCGCGAACTCGACGCCGAACGCGCAGGCGTCCTCGACCGGCGAGCCGCCGGCGATCGCCTCGTCGCCGAGGTAGCGGCAGCCGACGACGAAGTCGCGGCCGACGCGCTCGCGCACCGCGCGGAAGACCTCGAGCGGCAGCCGCGCGCGGCCCTCGAGCGAGCTCCCGTAGCCGTCGGTGCGCGTGTTGGTCCGTGACAGGAACGACGCGAGCGTGTAGGCGTGCGCGAAGTGGAGCTCGACGCCGTCGAAGCCCGCGTCGCGCGCGCGCAGCGCGGCGTCGGCGAAGAGCGCGGGGAGCACGCGCGGCAGCTCGGCGACGTGCGCGAGGTCCACGTCGGTGACGCGTTCGCGGAAGCCGTACTCGAGGTCCTCGCGCTCGCGAGCGGAGAGCAGCGCGAGCAACGTCGGGTGGGGGAGTCGGACCAGGAGCTCGCGCAGCTCGTCGTCGTTCGCGTGCTCGGCGCGCGCGTCGAGGGCGCGCAGTCGCTCGCGGTGCTCGTCGCGGAGCACCAGGAAGCGGCGCAGGAACTTCTCCTTCTCCGGCCGGCGCTTGATCGCGAGGAAGTCGATCAGTTGCACGAAGAGCTTGGTGCGGCCGTGCGAGCGCTCGCGGACGGCGTCGACCAGCTCGCGGAGCCCCGGCAAGAAACGCGCGTGGCCGATCCGCAGCAACGGACCGCTCGGAACGTCGCGGATGCCGGTCGCCTCGAGCACCAGCGCGCCGGGCTCGCCGTCGGCGAAGCGGCGATACCACGAGACCACATCCGGAGTGACGAAGCCGTCGTCGCTCGCGCGCCACGGCACCATCGCGGGCACCCAGGTGCGCGTGCGCAGCTCGAGCGCGCCGACTCGGAGCGGCGAGAAGAGCCGGCTCGCGCGCGCTTCTTCGCGCGTCGGCCAGCGAGTCGGCGCGATCGGCCAGGCGCGGCGCGATGCGCGCGTCTCGGAGGCGCCGTGCGGCGCGTGCGTTTCGTCGTCGCTTCGGTTCACGCGCGGCCCACGATAGCGCGCGGTCAGCGCGGACCGATCGACAACCACGGCGCCGAGCCGCGCGGCCGACCGAGCCGCCGGACGAGCAGGCCGACGGCGGCCCCGAGCGCACCTCCCGCCACCGCGGCCGCTGCGCCAGGGCGCGCTCTCGATGTCACCGCCGGGACCAACGTGACCAAGAGCCAGAGCGCGAGCCAGAGCGCCGCCGGGAGCGACACCGCCGGTATCCACGCTCGGCCGCCGAGCGCGCCCGGCGCGGCGGCGTGCACCCGCGCGTGCGGGAAACACAGCGCGAAGAACACGACGCACGCGGTCGCGAGCGGCGCCGCGCCGAGGTGGAGCACGTCCGGCGGCGGATCGAACAGCAGGAAGCCCGCGTGCCCGGCGGCGATCGCGAGCAGCGCGAACCCGGCGAAGCGCGCGCG
>JADLBP010000215.1 GCA_020847695.1 Planctomycetota bacterium | reverse complement strand
TTGGTCGGGATCGACTCGCTCAACATCGACGACACCGCGGACCTCGCCCGGCCGGTCCACTCGATCCTGCTCGCGGCCGGGATCCCGATCGTCGAGCACCTGACCGGGCTCGCCGACCTCCCGGACGCCGGCTTCCGCTTCTTTGCGTCGCCCGCAAAAGTGCGGGGGCTCGGTTCTTTCCCCGTGAGAGCTTACGCCCGGGTGCCCGACCGGCCGATCGAAGCCGGCGACCGGGGGAATCGGGATTCCTAGAACCCCGTACGCCAGCCGATCGACGAAGGCACCCGAGTGGGCTATACGATCGACCTTCTCGCGCCGCCATGCTCTGTCAGAACTGCCAGCAGAACGAAGCCACGATCCACGTGACGGACATCGAGCACAAGGTCGGCGCCGAAGGCGCAGCCGAGAGCTCGGTCGTCGAGCAGCACCTCTGCGATGCTTGCGCGAAGTCGCTCGACGTCCCCCACGGTCCGAAGAAGCACAAGAGCGTCCAGGAGATCTACAAGCTCCTGCAGATGTCGGCGCAGAAGGTTCGCCGCGAGCCGGGCGTCACCTGTCCGGATTGCGGCATGACCTTGGCCGAATTCCGCCAGCGCGGTCGGCTCGGTTGTGCGAAGGACTACGACCTCTTCGGCGCGCACCTCGCCGAGCTCGTCGAGCGCGTCCACGGCGCGACCCAGCACGTCGGCCGCAAGCCCGGGATCGACGACGCGGCGATGGCTCGTTTGCGTCGCGTCAATGAACTCCAGGTCGCGCTGGAGAACGCGATCCGCGCGGAGGCGTACGAGAACGCCGCTCGGATCCGTGACGAGCTCAAGACGCTGCGCGGCAACTGACCCGTCGCCGAGCGCGACGCGCGCGACTGCAACACGCCCTCCGCTCGCATCTACGCCTACGGAAGAGTTCGACGGGTCCCTTGTAGGGCTGGAGGTCGAATGCTCCGCCGGGCATCATGGTGCTCGGTCTTTCCCGCCCGGCGGTAAACCCCGGGGCTCTTGAAGGCCGACAACGGAGATCTAGCAGGAGCCCCCCGTGTTCGAGCTTTTCTCGGACGCGGTGCTTCCCCGCTCTCGAACCCGAAGCGCACGGAGACCGACCCCCCATGTTCGACCGCTTCACAGACCGCGCCAAGAAGGTCATGAACCTGGCCCGCCAGGAGGCCCAGCGCTTCAACCACGAGTACTTGGGCACCGAGCACATCCTCCTCGGACTCGTCCAGGAAGGTTCCGGCGTCGCCGCGAACGTGCTCAAGAACATGAACATCGACCTCAGCAAGATCCGCGCTGAGGTGGAGAAGATCGTCAAGACCGGACCGTCGATGGTGACGATGGGCCAGCTTCCGTTCACGCCGCGCGCCAAGAAGGTGCTCGAGCTGTCGATGGAAGAGGCCTCGAACCTCGGCCACAACTACATCGGCACCGAGCACTTGCTCCTCGGCCTGATCAAGGAGAACGAGGGCATCGCCGCGCAGGTGCTGATGAACCTCGGCGTCAAGCTCGAGGACGTCCGCGAGGAGGTGCTCGAGTTCCTCGGCGCCGACACGCAGGAAGAAGAGGAAGAAGAATCCTCGATCGGCGAGCCGGGCGCGGGCCAAGGCCAAGGCGGCCAGCCGAGCGGCGGCGGTGGCGGAGGCGGCGGCTCCGGCGGTGCGAAGAGCAAGACGCCGGCGCTCGACGCGTTCGGTCGCGACCTGACCGAGCTCGCGCGCCAAGGCAAGCTCGACGCGGTGATCGGCCGCGCGAACGAGATCGAGCGCGTGATCCAGATCCTCTCGCGCCGCACCAAGAACAACCCGGTGCTGCTCGGCGAGCCGGGCGTCGGCAAGACCGCGATCGTCGAAGGGCTCGCCCAGCGCATCATCGACAACGAGGTGCCCGAGCTGCTGCGCAACAAGCGCATGGTCGTGCTCGACCTCGCGCTGATGGTCGCGGGCACCAAGTACCGCGGCCAGTTCGAGGAGCGCATCAAGGCGGTGATGACCGAGGTGCGCCGCGTCCGCGACGTCGTGCTCTTCATCGACGAGCTGCACACGCTGGTCGGCGCGGGCGGCGCGGAAGGTGCGATCGACGCGTCGAACGTGCTGAAGCCGGCGCTGTCGCGCGGCGAGATCCAGTGCATCGGCGCGACGACGCTCGACGAGTACCGCAAGCACATCGAGAAGGACGGCGCGCTCGAGCGCCGCTTCCAAGCCGTCGTCGTCGAGCCGCCGAGCCCGACCGAGGCGATCGAGATCCTGAAGGGCCTGCGCGACCGCTACGAGGCCCACCACCGCGTCAAGTACTCCGACGACGCGCTGGCGCTCGCCGTCGAGCTTTCGACGCGCTACATCAACAACCGCTTCCTCCCGGACAAGGCCATCGACGTGATGGACGAGGCCGGCGCACGCGTGCGCATCAAGTCGATGGTGCCGCCGCCGAACCTCAAGGAGATCACCGCCGAGATCGAGCGCCTCGACCGCGCGAAGGACGAGGCGGTGACCAGCCAGGACTTCGAGAAGGCCGCTCAACTGCGCGACCAGGCCTACCAGCTTCGCAAGAAGAAGGAGGACATGCAGAAGGAGTGGCGCACCGTCCAACAGGGCAAGGAAGAGCTCGGCGTCGTCGACACCGAGGTGATCGCCGAGACGGTCTCCAAGATGACCGGCATCCCGCTGACGCGCCTCGAACGCGCGGAAGCCGACCGTCTGCTCCAGATGGAAGAGGAGCTCGGCCGCACCGTGATCCACCAGGACGACGCGATCAAGGCGATCGCGCGTTCGATCCGCCGCTCACGCTCGGGTCTGAAGGATCCGCGGCGGCCGATGGGCTCGTTCGTCTTCCTCGGGCCTTCGGGCGTCGGCAAGACGTACCTCTGCAAGCAGCTCGCGAAGTTCATGTTCGGCAGCGAGGACGCCGTCACCGCGATCGACATGAGCGAGTACATGGAGAAGCACAACGCTTCTCGTCTGGTCGGCGCGCCTCCGGGCTACGTCGGCTACGAGGAAGGCGGACAGCTCACCGAGAAGGTGCGCCGCCGTCCGTACTCGGTCGTGCTGCTCGACGAGATCGAGAAGGCGCACCCCGACGTGTTCAACATGCTCCTCCAGATCATGGAGGAAGGTCGGCTCACCGACTCGTTCGGCCGCCACGTCGACTTCCGCAACGTCATCCTGATCATGACGTCGAACCTCGGTTCGCATCAGATCAAGGGCGGCTCGGCGGTCGGCTTCGGCAAGGTCGAGGCGAACCAAGCCGACGAAGACCGTCGCAAGCGCATCAAGTCGGACGTGATGATCGAAGTCGAGCGTCACTTCCGTCCGGAGTTCCTGAACCGCGTCGACGAGCTGATCATCTTCAACCCGCTCAGCAAGGAAGACTTGAAGCGGATCGTCGAGCTCCAGCTCACCGAAGTGCGCAAGCGCCTCGGCGAACGCGGCATCACGCTCCAGCTCGAGCCCGAGGCGATCGAGTTCCTGATCACCAAGGGTCACAACGACGACTTCGGCGCGCGTCCGTTGCGTCGCGCGATCGAGCGCTTCATCGAGGACCCGCTGTCCGAGCAACTGCTGCGGGCGGAGACCAAGATGAACACGCTGATCAAGGTCGGCCACGTCGACAAGGCGGAGGAGCTCTCCTTGACCACGATCGAGGCGCCGCAGCCGGTCTCGGCGAACACCGAGGGCGGCAGCTAGCCGGCTCTCGGAGTCCTTCACGCGGGCCGTCGGGCGTTCCCGGCGGCCCGGTTCGTTTCACACGGGCCGTCGGCGCATCCCGGCGGCCCGGCCGGCCACCGGTTCGCGGCCGCGGCGGTCCGCGAGTCCCTCTCGCGCGCACGGCGGAACGCGCGGCGCCGAGCTCGGTTGCAGACCTCTCGCCCCCACCGTCCGATCGCCGAAAGACCTCTCGTCATGTGGAACCCGCTGCTCGCCTTCGTGCTCGTCGCTCCGTTCGCGCTCCAGGCACCGACCGCCAAGCCGCCGTCGGCGGAGACCGTGAAGGCGACCGTCGCCAAGCTCGAGACCGCGTTCAAGACCGGCAAGACCGCCGAGCGCACGGAGGCGATCCGCGAGGCGAGCGCGGTGCTCGACGCCGACGTCGTCAAGTGGATCGCGAAGGGCCTCTCGACCGACGACGCGGTGGTGTGCGCGGGTGCGCTCGACGCGCTCGGGACGATGCAGCATCCCGATGCGCTCGCTGCGCTGACCGATGCGTGGACGCGCGATCGCGAGCTCCGCAAGCACGACGAGCTCGGTGGACGCGCGCTCAAGGCGATCGCGCGCCACCGCAGCCCGAAATCGATCGCGTTGCTCGCCGACGATCCGTTCGAGAGTTCGAACCACGCCGCGATCCAGGCGCGCATCCTCGGGCTCGCCAACATCCGCGAGAAGGAGTCGGTCGAGCGCTTGATCGCGATGATGCGACTGGTCGGACAGAACCGGATCGGCACCTACATGGACGAGTTCCGGCTCGCGCTGTTCGTCCTGACCGGCCACGACGAAGGTCGGGCCGCGCAGCTCTGGTTCGACTGGTGGAACGAACACAAGAAGGACTTCGCGGTCGCGAAGGAGCTGCCCGAGCTCCCGCGGCTCGATCGGATGCGCTGGAATGCCTACTGGGGCGTCGAGGCGGACGAGAAGGGCGATCGCGACCCGCCGAAGCGCAAGGAGAAGCGCGGCGACGAGCCGCGCCGCAAGGACTGATGGAGAGGCTGCAACCGCGGCCGGGTCGCGCGGTCTTCTCCTGCGATGGAGGGACGCGCGCTGTGCATCGACCGACGCTCGGGGCTGTGGCCGAGCGAACTCGAGGAGATCGAAGGTCCGCCGGACGAGCTCTGGGTCCGCGGCGAGACGCGCTGGCTCACGGTGCGACCGCGGATCGCGATCGTCGGAACGCGCGCGCCGACCGCGTACGGTCGTGAGCAGGCCAGGCGCTTCGCGCGCGAGCTCGCGGCGGCCGGCGCGGTGATCGTCAGCGGGCTCGCTCGCGGCATCGACGAGGAAGCGCACCTCGGCGCGCTCGAGGTCGGCGGCGGCACGCTCGCGGTGCTCGGCAGCGGCGTCGATCGGCCCTGGCCGGCCGGGGAGCTCGCCGAGCGCGTGCGCGCCGCGGGGCTCTTGCTCTCGGAGTTCGCGCCGGGCGAGCCGCCGCGCCGCCACCACTTCCCGCTGCGCAACCGCGTGATCTCCGGGCTGTCCGAAGGCGTCGTCGTGATCGAAGCGGCGTTCGCTTCGGGGTCGTTGATCACCGCGCGCTGGGCGGTCGACCAGGGCCGGCAGGTGCTCGCGCTGCCCGGCCGGGTCGACCATCCGATGTCCGCCGGGTGCCATCGCCTGATCCGCGAGGGCGCGGAGCTCGTCGAGCGTCCTTCCGACGTGTTGACCGCGCTCGGCCGCGCGGCGCCCGCGACCACCGCGCCGGCGCCGCCCATGCCGGACGACCCGCTCGAACGCGCCTTGCTGGAGGCGCTGGTCGGCGAGACGCTCGACTCCGACGAGCTCTCGGCGCGTCTCTCGCGCGCGGTCCACGAGCTCTTGCCGGCGTTGATCGAGCTCGAGCTCGCCGGCCGCATCGCGCGCGGCCCGGGCGGTCTCTATCGGCGCGTCGGAGGCTGAACGCGGCTCAGCGGACGCTGCCGAACACGTGCTCGCAGACCAGCAGGATCGCGGTCAGCACCGAGCAACCGAACACGAAGCTCCACGCTCGCCTCGGAAGCGAGCGGAACGCCGCGTCGTCGTCGGCCTCGGCGTAGAACGCGGAGATGACGACGATCGCCGCGGCGATGCAGAGGAACAGACCGATGTGGATCGCGAGACTCACGCAGGAGCGCCCTCGACGACACGGCTCGTCTTCACCGGCCAGCCGAAGGCCTTCGCCTCCGAGAAGCCGAACGCGTCGATCATCGCCAGCACGTTGAGCAAGCCCGCGACGCAACCGAACACCAATCCGCAGTCGACGTACGGGATCTCGTGGCGCACGCGCATGCCGCCCCAGATCGCTTCGGCCGCGAGGGCAGGCGCGCCGACGAAGAACTGGCCGGCCCAGAAGTAGAAATGGCGCTCGCGCGAGAGGTTCGACGCGTCGGCGAGCCACGTCCCGACGACGAAGAGCCCGACCAGCAGCGCGAACACGATCACGCCGCGGCGCCGACGGCCTTGGACCCAGTGTCCGAGCCCCGGCACGAGCCAGGTCAGGAACAGATCGCGCGCGGGCGCCGCCGCACCCGCCGGCGCGACGCCGGGAGCGAGCTTCGCGCTGCGCGCGTGCACGTGCGCGAGCGCGGCCCAGCAGACGTTCAGGATGCCCGCGAGCGCGCACAGCGAGCTGCCGAGCCTCATCCACTCCGGCCACGGCTGCATCACGCCCGGACCGAACCCGTGGGTCCGCAGTTGGAAGACGAACGCGCCGAGGTTGCCGAACTCCGGCGACAGCACCGGCGCGAACGGCGATCGCAGCTCCGGGTCGAGGTACTCGAACGCGCGTCCTTCGGAGAGCACCAGGCCGAGGTAGAAGAGCCCCTCGATCAACGCGAATCCGACCAACGCCCAGGTCGCGCGTCCGAGGTACAGGTGTCCCGCCCCCGGCACCAGCCAGGTCAGGATCGCCGCCGCGTTGGCGCTGGGCTGCTTCGAGTTCGGGTCCATCACCGGCGCAAGAGGGCGCGGTTCTACCAGCCCCGCGGCACGCGCGCCAGGACGCCACGCGAAGCGCGGTGGCCGACGCGCCCGCGAGTTGCGATGATCGTCGCCCCATGGCCCCTGCTCCCCACGAACACCGCCTGCGCGTGCGCTACGGCGAAACCGACCAGATGGGCGTCGTGCACCACGCGAACTACCTCCTGTACTTCGAGGAGGGCCGCACGCGGATGATGCGCGACCTCGGCGTGCCCTACTCGGAGCTCGAGAAGGAAGGGTGGGCGTTGCCGGTGCGCAAGGCGGAGCTGCGCTTCCGCCAGAGCGCGCGCTACGACGACGAGCTCGTCGTCCGCACGCGGATAGGACGCGTCGGCGCGGCGTCGGTCGAGTTCCTCTACGAGGTGATCGACGCCAACAACGGCCAGCTGCTCGCCAACGGCTCGACCGAGCTCGCGTGCATCGACATCCGCACGCCCGAGCGCCGCGTCGCGATGCTGCCGGAGTCGCTGCGGCGGCTGATGACCTGAGCGCTACGCGCGCTCGCGGCGCGTCCGGCGCGAACGCTTCGCGCGCGCGCGCGTCGGCTGGGTCGTCCGGACGCCGGCGGCCGCAGGCAGCGCGGGCGGGAGGCTCGCGAGCACGCGGTCGCGGCACGCCGAGCAGACCTTGCCGTCGGGCAGGCGGTTGAGGCGGTGGGTTTCGCCGGTCGGGAGACCGCACTGGATGCAGATCGGGTCGGCCATGCTCCATGGGTCGACCGCGGCGGCGCCGGGCTTGAGCGGCGCGCGGAATCGCCGCTCGCGCGGCGCGCCTTCGGCCGCGGG